>CALFEP010000243.1 GCA_937950125.1 uncultured Bacteroidota bacterium | reverse complement strand
GTTATTGCCCTGCAGGCAACCACGAGTTACAGAACCGGCGATGTACCCTTTTATGAAATGAGCATGTTGGGTGGTGAAGACAAAATGCGCGGATATTACAAAGGCGCTTTACGCGATAATGTTCTGATTGACTGCCAGCTTGAATACCGTATGCCGGTTTGGAAAATCTTCGGAATAACTGGCTGGGTTGGAACCGGCAGGGTGGCTCAGGATTATTCCGATTTAAGCCTCGACGGTTTCTGGCTTTCTTATGGCGGTGGTTTGCGCATTAAAGTGGACAGTGCACATAACACCAACCTGCGTTTCGATTGGGGGTTTGGCCCGGGAGGCATCAATGGTTTCTACATCAATTTTGCGGAAGCGTTTTAACCTGATTCACTCACATACTTAACGAATCAGTGATGACACCGATCCCTCTCAGTAGGGATGGATTTCTGTCTTTATCAGTGTAAATCAGTTAAATCCGCGTAATTTTTGCCAGTTGCCCTGCATTGTAGTTCCATCTGATAGCTTGAATAATAGGTCTGCTTGATGGAAGAGGCAAGTCAAAAAACTTGCTATTTATACCGGGCTCTTATTTTGAAAAAAACACCCCGGAAACTTTATTGTGGTTTTACTCCCCAATCCCCACCAAATCCATCACAAAAGCATACTGCAATGCAATTTCGCGGTATTGCTGAAAGCGGCCGGAGGCGCCGCCGTGGCCTGCATCCATGTTTGTCCAGAGAAGAAGCCGGTTGTTGTCGGTTTTCATTTCACGAAGTTTGGCAACCCACTTGGCCGGTTCCCAGTATTGCACCTGTGAATCGTGCAGGCCAGTAGTAACCAACATGTTGGTGTAGCTTTTGGCTTCGACCTGATCGTAGGGTGAGTATGAAAGCATGTAACTGAAATAAACCGAATCGTTTGGATTGCCCCATTCGTCGTACTCGCCGGTGGTGAGGGGGATTGATTCATCTAACATTGTGGTTACAACATCAACAAACGGAACCTCGGCAACCACGCCTTTAAACAGATCGGGGCGCATGTTGTAAACGGCTCCAACCAGCAATCCGCCAGCACTGCCGCCAACAGCAAACATCTTTTGCGGGGAGGTGTATTTTTCCTTAACAAGATATTCGGCACAATCGATGAAATCGGTAAAGGTGTTTTTCTTTTTTAGGAGTTTACCGTTTTCGTACCAGTCGCGGCCCATTTCCTGCCCTCCCCTGATGTGGGCTATGGCGTAAATAAATCCACGGTCCAACAGGCTCAGCCGTGATGAGCTGAAATAGGCGTCCATGCTTGCGCCATACGATCCGTAACCATACAGGTACAACGGATTGCTTCCATTGCGCTCCATTCCTTTACGATAAACCAACGATACGGGCACTTTTGCGCCATCACGGGCGGTGACAAAAAACCGCTCCGACTGGTAATTGTTTTTATCGAAGCCGCCTAACACCTCGGTTTGCTTTTTCAGTACTTTTTCGTGGGTGGTCATGTGGTAATCAAAGGTCGAATTGGGCGTAGTGAGCGACATGTAGCCATATCGCAACGAGTCTGTTTCAAATTCGGGATTGTAGGCAAGATAGGCTACATAAGCAGGTTCTCCGAAATGGATGAAATGATCCTGACTGGTTTTCCAATCGATGATCCTGAGTTTTATCAGCCCTGCTGCCCGTTCTTCGACAACAAGGTAATTTTGGAAAAGGTCAAAATTTTCAAAAAAAACATCCTCACGGTTTGGAATGACCTTTGTCCAGTTTTCTTTTGTTGATTTGGCCACCGGGGTTTTCATCAGCCTGAAATTCTTAGCCTGGTAGTTGGTGCGGATGTAAAACTGATCGCCAAAATGCTCAACACTGTACTCCAAATCCCGCTCACGGGGCTGAATTATTGAGAATTTGTCATCAGGTTTGGATGCGTCCAGGTAGCGACATTCGGTTGAAAGCGTGCTGTTTGAAAAAATGAAAATGTACTGGCGTGATTTTGAATTGTAAACCTCTGCCGTAAAGGTGTCGTCGTTTTCGGTGAAAACCACAGCATCTGAGGAATATAGCGATCCGAGCCGGTGTTTCAGTATTTTGTAAGGCCTTAAGGATGCATCTTTAACCGAATAGAAAAATGTAGCATTATCGCTGGCCCAGGCGCCCCCCCCTGTGGTGTTGGGGATGCTGTACTGACAAACCTCGCCGGTAGAGATTTTTTTAAAATAAATGGTGTATTGCCTCCGGCTGACCGTGTCAACACCATAGGCAAGAATTTTATTGTCGGGACTGACTTCCAACCCATTAACATCGAAATATTCGTAACCGGCAGCCATTTCGTTAACATTTAACAGGATTTCTTCGGGAGAAGACATGCTGCCAGCCTTCCGGCAATAAACAGGGTATTCCTTCCCTTCTTCAAAACGGGTGTAATAATAATAACCGTTGAGCTTGTAAGGAACAGATTCATCAGTTTGTTTGATGCGGCCAACCATCTCGTTGTAAAGCTTTTTCTGAAAGGCTTCCGTATGCTTCATCATGGCTTCGGTGTAAGCATTTTCCTGTTCAAGGTAGGCAATTACTTCAGGGTTTTCACGATCGTTCAACCAGTAATAATTGTCGATCCTTGTGATTCCATGATTGGTTAATTGTTTTTCGGTTTTTTTTGCCCTGGGAGGCATCAAATTTGTTTCCGATCCATTGCTGCAGGCAACTGTAAAAGCAACCATTCCTGCAACAAGCATCATTAGCGAAAGCTGGCTTAATTTTTTCATGACAAAAAGCGATTTGAATTTTTTGAAGGTTGAAATATCCATTAATTTTACGGAAATTTTTTAGTTTACTGCCTGATTAAGACTTTTTAATGTATTTTTTGTTTATTGGTAAATTGTGGACAAAATTATCACAATTGATTGTTTTTGGCCTGCACCAGGAAAATTATTTATGAAAAGCACTATTCTTCATATCATCCTTATTTTGTTCATGTTGACGGTTTTTGTCGCACACGCAATGCCAAATCCGGTAATTACATCGGTGGTTGCCAACAGCGGTGTTGTTGGGAAATACCAAAAGCTGGAATTAACAGTGCAGCTGTCTGCCACCTACTACAATCCCTTCGATTTCAACCAGGTAAATCTGAAATGCGCTTTCACCTCTCCCACCGGGCAGGTTTATAATGTTGACGGTTTTTATTTTCAGGATTACACCATGACGCAGCCCAACCAACTGGTTGCCAGCGGATCGCCACAATGGAAAATTCGCTTCTCGCCAACAACAACCGGCGCCTGGACTTACGTGGTTTCGGTTACCGATCTTACCGGATTGGCTACTTACCCGGCACAGCAGTTTTCGTGTATCAGTTCGGGTAAACCTGGATTTATCCATCGTTCGGGAAATGATCTTGTTTTTGACAATGGCAAGAAATTTCATGCCCTCGGAACCAACCTCGCCTGGACTGAATGGAGCGAAGGATTCACCATTTACGACACCTGGCTGGATGAAATGAAAAATATGGGAGCCAATTTTACCAAAATCACCATGGCCCCCTGGGGTTTCGAAATTGAATGGACAGAAACAGGAGCCGGACATTACGGAAACCGGCAGAACCGGGCGTGGGCACTTGACTGGGTTTTTGACAGGATGATAGAGAACGACATTTATTGCCAGCTGAACATCATGGTTCACGACGAACTGGTGACAGCCAACAACCCCGGTTGGAATCAAAACCCATATCACGACATCAACGGTGGCTCGTGCGCCGAACCACAGGATTTTCTGGTGAACCAGACAGCCAAAAACCTTTTTAAGCGCAAGTTGCGCTACATAAATGCCCGCTGGGGTTACAGCCCCCATGTGCAATCGTGGGAAATTCTTTCGGAAGCCGACAATACCGGAATTTATTCAAACTATACACAACAAACAAACACCTGGCTGACCGAAATGTCGGAATATTTCCAGACAAACGACCTGCACAACAGGCCTGTGTCATCGGGCTTTGCCATAAAACAGCACCATGCCGATTACTGGAACAACCAACATGTGGATTATACACAACTTCACCTGTATTATTTTAAACCCGACCTGGAGATGATCATCTACAACCTGCAGTACTGGAACCGACAAAAGTACCAGAAACCTGTGATAGTGGGTGAATTTGCACTTGGCCACGACCCGGCACTCATTGTTCAGAAAGACCCGAATGGCATTGCTTTTCACAATGTGCTGTGGTCGTCGTATCTGTCGGGTTCAATAGGAACCGCCATGTCGTGGTGGTGGAACAATTATTTGTACCCTCAGGGACTTTTCAGCTATTTTCAACCCCTGTCAGACTTTAAACAACAAACTTTTACCAATCGCACCGGCCTTTCAGCCACGCTGCCATTCACAACTTCAGGTAACAACAACAGCCTGTTTGTTTATCCCGAATACAGTACCACCAACTCGAAACCTCCCTCAAATTACTTTATTCTGGAACCAAACGGGTTTATGAATCCCACCGAAATGAACCTTGGGTCGATTCTTTATGGAAGTTTTTTTGGCTCATACCGCAATCCGCCTACCTTTAATGTAAACTACACCAAAGCTGGCAAGTTCAAGGTAAGAACCGGCGATGTTGTTTTTTTATCAAAAATAAAAATTGTAGTTGACGGAATTACCCTGAAAAACTCGACCGCTTCGGCTAACAGCACCTACAGCGTTGATATTCCGGCGGGTGAACACGAAATTTTTGTCGATAATTCAAGCTCCGGCTACATGGATGTTTCCTATTTTGAACTTGAAAATTATGCTCCTTTGCTGCGGACTTTCGCATTTTCAGGGGAAAACTATGCTGCAGGATGGTTTCAAAACCGAGATTACAATTGGGAATATGTCAGCCTGTATGGCGCTCCGCCTGCCGAAACAGGCGGAAAAATGCATTTCCCTGATTTCGACCAGGGCCTTTACGAAATAAACTGGTTCGATGGTTCAGGAGTCTTAGATTCAACCCAGGTGGTATTTTCAGGTAACCAGCCTGAAATAGACCTGCCACCAGTGGTTTGGGATGGCACCTTTGAGATGAAATACCTGCAGCCGTTTGAAATGGCTTTTACAGCAAACCCGCTTTCAGGCGACAAGCCTTTGCAGGTGCAGTTCACCGACCAGTCCACCTATTCGCCCGGAAATGTGTATTCATGGTTTTGGGATTTCGGCGATGGCCTGACGTCCACGCAACACAATCCGGTGCACCTTTATCAAACGCCCGGCATTTACGATATCACACTGATAATAAATTCGGGTCAGTTTGCCGACACCTTGATAAAGCCAGGCTACATAACTGTGCTGGAACCACTTATCGCCAATTTTACCGCTGATAAAACAAAAATTACCACCGGGCAATCTGTTACTTTTACCGATCTTTCCACAGGGTCACCCCAATTCTGGAACTGGAATTTTGGTGATAACCATTACAGCTCACAACATAACCCTGCTCACATTTACACAAATCCAGGGATTTACACAGTAACGCTGACCATCCAAAACGGCAGCAGGACTGATACCGAAATAAAAACCAATTACATTGAAGTCGTTACGCCGCTTGTTGTCAATTTTACAGCGAATCTTACCGAAACTCTGACGGGAACGCCCATCCAGTTTACCGATCTTACTGCAGGAAATCCGCTGTCGTGGCAATGGCAGTTTGGCAACGGCATGACAAGCACCGAAAAAAACCCCGTGGTTGTTTATCAAAATCCCGGCATTTATTCAGTTAAACTGAAAGCAACAAAAAACTGGCTTTCCGACTCCATCACCAAAATCAATTATATTACGATTCACGAGCCTCTGGTTGCTGGTTTTGAGGCGGATACTACCTTTACCTGGACTGGAAATCCGATCTATTTTACCGACCTCTCAACCGGCAATCCACAAACATGGCTTTGGAATTTTGGTGACAATAAAACCAGCACACTGCAAAATCCGGTACATGTGTACACCCAGGAAAACTCCTTTACCGTTACACTGGTGATTACAAACGATACCGCTTCCAGTTCATCAACACGGCAAAACTATGTTCAGATTAAGGAGCCCCTCAGGGCTGAATTTGCAGCCAATAAAAGGAAAATCGTAAGAGGCTCCTCAGTGCTTTTTAACAACCTTTCGACAGGTTTTCCCACTTCGCGGCTATGGAATTTTGGCGATGGTTACACCTCGACAGTCAACAAACCCAGCCATTTTTATGTAACCCCGGGGCTTTACACTGTTAGCCTTCAAATTTTTGAAAACGACAGCACCGACATCGAAATCAAACAGGATTATATCGAGGTGGTTCCAAAGTTAGTGGCAGATTTCACGGCAAACAAAACCATGAATCTGCCCAACAAGCCCATCCAGTTTACCGACCTTACAGCCGGAAGTCCACAAAGCTGGCGTTGGCATTTTGGCGATGGAACCAGCAGTACACTGCAAAATCCATCACACAATTACCAAAATCCGGGATTTTACACGGTTTCGCTGCGGGTTTTCACCGATATTCAAACCGACTCCATCGCCAAAGTAAACTTTATTGAAGTTTTAGCCCCACTTGTGGCTAACTTTGAGGCTGATACAACTTTTGCCTGGTCAGGTGCAGAAATTCATTTCAGTGATGTTTCAGCCGGCAGTCCCAATTTCTGGTTCTGGAGTTTTGGAGATACACATACCAGCCTCCTGCAAAACCCATCGCATGTTTACGCTGAAGAAGGCTTTTACACCGTTTCATTAGAAATCAGCAATCAGCTGCAATACGACAGCGAAATCAAACAGCACTATATCGAAATCAGAGAACCTTTGACAGCCGCATTTTCTGCTGACACCACCCTGATTTTAACCGGGGATTCGGTTCTATTTACCGACCTGTCAACAGGTTATCCTCAGGCCTGGTTCTGGGATTTTGGCGACAACTCCAACAGCATCTTACAAAATCCTGTTCATCAGTATTCACAAAAAGGAATTTACACTGTAACCCTCACCATTTTTGAAAATGACAGCAGCACCTCCTTCACCCAAACCGACTTTATCCGTGTTTTTGATCCGTTGACAGCGCTTTTCAGCCTTACGCCCAATCCGGCTCAAATCATGCAGGAGGTGCAATTTACCGATTTTTCGTCGGGCGACCCGATTCAATGGAAATGGCAATTTGGCGACGGAACGGTTTCATACCAGCAAAACCCTTCTCACACCTACAATTCCGAAGCGAATTACAATATCAGCCTTTGGATTGACAATGGCCCGTGGCAGGATTCTGTGTTTCTTGAAGATTACCTCACTGTTTATCCACCTGAAATCATGCAAACTGTCCCACTTCAGGCCGGCTGGAGCGGAATATCAGGCTTCGTAAATCCTCTTTTTGCTGAAATGGATTCGCTTTTCAGGCTCGAAACACAAAACCTCATCTATTCGTGGAACCAAAGTGGTTTTTATGTTCCCGAAGGAACAACCAACACCCTTCAGCAATGGAATCCAGCAGATGGGCTTGTCGTAAAAATGAACGCCGCATCATCCCTCAGCCTTGAAGGCTATTCGGCCATAAACAAAACCCTTGTCATTGATGAAGGCTGGAGTTTTTTTCCGGTTCTTGTCGATTGCCCCCAACCGACTGATTACATCGAAGAAGCTTTTTCGGGAGCTTTGATCATTATAAAAGAAATTGCCGGTAACAACATGTACTGGCCCGAAGAAAAAGTAAAAACCCTGCAACACTTACTCCCTGGTAAATGCTACCTGATTTTTTCTGCCAAAGAGGTCGAGTTTACATTTCCCGAATGCAATTAACTGTCGCAAAACAAGGTTTTGGCTATTTTCGCAACGTGTAAACCACTCAAACAATGAACTATCAGGAAACGTTAAGCTATCTTTTCGAAAAACTCCCCATGTATCATCGCATAGGGGCGGCAGCCTATAAAGCCGATTTGCACAATACCCTTGCTTTGTGCAATTTATTGGGTAATCCCGAAAAAAAGCTGAAAACCATTCATGTTGGAGGCACCAACGGCAAGGGCTCTACCTCGCATTTACTTGCTTCCATCTTGCAGGAATCAGGTTACAAAACAGGACTTTACACCTCGCCACATTATAAGGACTTCAGAGAAAGGATCAGGATAAACGGTGAAAAAATCGGAGAAGATGTCGTGATTGATTTTATCGGAAAATGGAAGCATGAATTCGACAGGATCGGGCTTTCGTTTTTCGAAATGACTGTGGGCATGGCATTCGATTATTTCGTCAGGGAAAATGTGGACTTTGCCGTGATTGAAGTTGGGCTGGGCGGAAGGCTCGATTCAACCAATGTTATCACACCCCTTGTTTCGGTAATTACAAATATCGGTATGGATCACACCCGGTTTTTAGGCGACAGCCTTGAGCAGATTGCTGCCGAAAAAGCTGGCATCATCAAACCCGGAATACCCGTGATAATTGGAGAATCCCACGCTCTTACGGCTCCGGTTTTTCTTGAAGTATCAAACAGGAATAATTCGCCCATCACTTTTGCCGACCAAAATTGGCATATCCAGCAAAAATCGGTGAAAGAAGGATTTGAAGTAATTAACATCCATCACCAAAATCAACCATTATTTCAGGATTTTGAATTCCCGTTAAAAGGTACCTTTCAGCATAAAAATCTGAAAACCGTTTTGCAGACCCTGAATGAACTCAGGCATCAAAAAATTGAAATTCAAGGCATTTCGATCAGGAACGGCATAAGAAAAGTTATTCAAAACACCGGGTTGATGGGAAGGTGGCAAATAATCGGCAACAATCCCCTGGTTATTTGCGACAGCGGCCACAACGAGCCTGCGGTTAAAGAAATAGTGGACAACCTTTCGGCCATTAGCTACAAAACATTGCGGGTGGTTTTTGGGATGGTCAACGACAAGGACCACGACAAGGTGCTGAAACTTTTGCCAAAAAAAGCGCAGTACTATTTTTGTAAAGCCAACATTCCAAGGGGATTGCCAGCAGATGTATTAGCTGAAAAAGCATCAGAAGCAGGAATATTCGGGGCTGTATTCAATACTGTTGAAGAAGCCTTTAGGTCAGCACAAAGTGAAAGTGATAAAAACGACCTTATTTTTGTAGGTGGAAGTATTTTTATTGTGGCAGAAGTACTCCAAACCATTGATTGTTAATTTCTTTTAAAAAGAAAAAATTGCATTTTCAAAAATATTTTTCTACTTTCGCAAAATATTTTAAGTTCATACAAGTTTAGTTTTTTTCCCCTTCTTTTAAGAAGCCATCCGTTTCGTAGGTCCCAAGCGTAAGGATGGCTTTCTCTTTTTATCCGGGTTGTTTTTATCCACCACTCACAAGGTGCAACACAGTTAAATCGTCGCCGTCTTTTACCGTTGTAGCAGTCCTGTCATCTTTCAGAACAACTTTTCCATTGAGTTTTGTTACCAGCATTTTGAAGGTAAAATTCTTCTTTTGAATGATTTCGGCAATGGTCAGTTCATTCTCTGCAAAAGTTTCAGGATTGTTATTCAATGTAATTTTCATAAATCGGATAGTTTTTAATTTCCAAGTAAAATTTCCAATACCAGGTTAGCCTGCATGTTGGCCACCATGCCCACCCGGGGCGCCAAAGGAGGCAGGTCATCAGCTGTTTCAGAAACTCCGTCGCCGCATACGAACAGGTTTTCAGAAATCATTTTCACTTTCAGCAGGTCGCTTCTACCCCAGCCTGCCATGCCACTGCCCACAATCAAAGGTTTTTCGGGAAATGCCGAAACAACGGTTTCAACTAACATTTCTTTCATTTCAGCCTTATCAAAGGCTTCCACAATCACATCACAGCCAGCAAAAATCTGTGCAATGTTTTCGGGTTGCAACTTCAGGTTGAATGATTCAACAAAAACGGCGGGATTAATTCTCCGGATATTCCAGGAAAGCGCAGTCACTTTTGGCTGACCTACCTGGTCGTAAAAATAGTATTGCCGGTTAAGGTTCGAAAGTTCAATTACATCAAAATCGGCAAAAACCAGGTGGCCAACGCCAACGCGTGCAAGCGCAACCGCACAGTTGGAGCCTAATCCACCGCACCCGGCAATCCCGACGATTTTTGTACTCAGCACTGCTTTAATCTGTTCAAAAGTCATGTTTTCAATTGTGAATCGGGCTCAAAGTTAGTTTATCTTTCAATGTTTAAAAATGTCAGGCATAAAAACGTCTGTAACCTGCAAACAGTCAACAATTAACAAAATAGGTTTTAACCTCAGATAAAAATATTATTAGTTTTGCGCAAATTTTTTGACATTGTGTTAATACAGAGAAATAAAAATCTATCGCTTGAAGATATCGGAAAAATTCTTGGTGGTGAAAAAGTTGAAATAGATACAGAATCAATTAATTATGTTCTGGAAAGTTTTACTTTCTTACAGGAATTTTCAAAAAATAAAACCATTTACGGCATCAATACGGGCTTAGGCCCGATGGCTCAATATAAAGTGGATGAAGGCAGGCAGGTTGAACTGCAGTACAACCTCATCCGCAGCCACAGCGCCGGAAGTGGTCGTCCGATTGACGAACATTTTGTAAAAGCAGCCATGGTTTCAAGGCTGCGTTCAATCATTCAGGGAATTTCAGGAATTCATCCTTCCACAGTAACGCTTTTGGCCGAACTTATCAACCACGACATCATTCCGGTTATACCAGAGCATGGCGGCGTAGGCGCCAGTGGCGATCTGGTGCAACTGTCGCACCTGGCGCTCATTCTGGTTGGTGAAGGCGAAGTAATTTACCAGGGAAAAGTTCGCCCGACTGCGGATGTATTCAGGGAAAACAACCTCGAACCCATCACCGTTGTTCTGCGCGAAGGGCTGTCGCTAATCAACGGAACGTCCGTTATGACCGGCATCGGGCTGGTAAACATCATTCAGGCCAAAAAGCTGCTACACTGGTCAATCCTGGCAACAGCACTGCTTTCGGAAATTGTGGAATCGTTCAGCGATTATTTTTCAGAAGAACTTAACAGGGTTAAAACCCACAGCGGACAGCAATTTGTGGCCGGCGAACTTCGGAAAATATTGTTGGACAGTAAGTTAATTTCCTCTCGCGAATCGGAGTTTTATAATCACATCAACGAGCGGGTTTTCAAGAAAAAAGTTCAGGAATTTTACTCGCTCCGTTGTTTGCCGCAGGTATTAGGGCCGGTTTACGATACCCTTTTATGTGCTGAAAATGTGGTGGTTGAAGAACTCAATTCTGTCAGCGACAACCCGATTGTGTGCCATGAGTGTGAAAATGTGTTTCACGGTGGAAATTTCCATGGCGACTATGTTTCGCTCGAAATGGATAAACTAAAACTGGTGATAACCCGCCTTTCGATGGTTGCCGAACGTCAGATCAATTTCCTTTTCAACAAAAACCTGAACAACAAGCTTCCACCTTTCGTAAACCTTGGCGTTCTTGGCTTAAATCTGGGTATGCAGGGTGCACAATTTACTGCAACAAGCACTACCGCCGAAAATCAGACCCTTGCAACTTCGGTTTACATCCACAGCATCCCCACCAACAACGACAACCAGGACATTGTGAGCATGGGTACAAACTCGGCGCTGATGGCGGCAAAAGTCATCGATAACGCGTTCCAGGTACTCTCGGTTGAACTGATAGGGCTTCTTCAGGCTGTTGATTATCTGAAAATTGAAGAAAAACTTTCCACAGTCACCAAAAATACCTACAACACCCTGCGGCAACTGGTACCCGTTTTTGTGGACGACACGCCTAAATACGAAGAAATAAGGAAAATATACCAGCACATTTTAAATAACCAGGCTTATTAATTTCTTAAAAATCAACGACAATGAAGTATGCACTCGTTACCGGAGCTTCAAGAGGAATTGGCAAAGCCATTGCTAAAAAACTGGCTGAAGACGGTTTTTATATTTTGTTAAATTATCATTCAAACCTCGATGCCGCAGAGGAAACACTCCTTGAAATACAGCAATCGGGCGGCAAGGCAGAGCTTCTGCCCTTCGATGTTTCCGACAATTTGCAGGTTGAAAACGTTTTAGGTGACTGGATTTCCAAAAATCCGGAAAGCTACATTGAGGTTTTGGTAAACAATGCCGGTATCCGCAACGACGGACTGATGGTTTTTATGTCGGTTGAACAATGGAAACAGGTAATTACCACCAATCTGGACAGCTTCTTTTACGTCACCCGCCAGCTTCTTCAGCCGATGCTGATAAAAAAGTACGGCAGGATCATCAACATTGTTTCGGTTTCGGGACAAAAAGGGCAACCCGGACAAACCAACTACGCTGCCGCAAAAGCAGGAATCATTGCCGCATCAAAATCGCTGGCACAGGAAATCGGGAAAAAGAAAGTTACCGTGAACTGCGTTTCGCCTGGATTTATCAACACAGACATGACAAAAGAACTTGATGTTGAGCAACTTAAAAAACTGATTCCACTCAACCGTTTTGGCGCTGTGGAAGAGGTTGCAGACGTGGTTAGTTTCCTGGCTTCGCCAAAATCAGGATACATTACAGGCGAAGTAATATCGATAAACGGAGGAATTTACAGCTAAACTTTGCAATGATGAACAGAGTAGTAATCACCGGAATGGGCATTTATTCGACGATTGGAAAAAATCTGGACGAAGTAAGAAACTCGCTTTACACAGGTCGCTCAGGAATAGGCCTTGACCTTCGCCGGAAAGAATTCGGATTTCGTTCGTGCCTTTCAGGCGTTATCGAACGTCCCAACCTGAAAAGCGCCCTGCCGCGCCGGATGCGCGTGGGTTTGCCCGAACAGGGTGAATACAGCTATGTAGCCACCATGGAAGCCCTCAAAAATGCTGGCATCGACATGGATTTTTTAGAAAAAAACGAGGTGGGCATCCTTTACGGAAACGACAGTTCATCCATCCCCGTCATCGAATCCATCGACCTGATCCGCGAAAAACGCGATACAACACTGATTGGCTCAGGCGCCATTTTCCAAAGCATGAACTCTACCATCACCATGAACCTGTCGGTCATTTTGAAATTACGCGGAATTAATTTTACCGTCAGCGGCGCATGTGCCAGCAGCAGCCATGCCATCGGGATGGCCTATTTGCTTATAAAACAAGGACTTCAGGATATCATTATTTGTGGAGGAGGTCAGGAAATTAATGCCGAATCGATGGGAAGTTTTGATGGATTGAGCGCATTTTCGACCCGCGAGGATGCCCCTGAAAAAGCATCCCGACCATTCGACCGCGACCGCGACGGGCTTGTGCCAAGTGGCGGCGGCGCCACCGTTATTCTCGAAAGCTATGAATCGGCCAAACGCCGTGGCGCACCCATTTTGGCTGAAGTGAGAGGTTACGGATTTTCATCAAACGGCGACCATATTTCGGTGCCCAATGTAGAAGGTCCGGTGCGATCGCTCGTTCGCTGCCTGAAAGACGCCAACATGAAAGCCTCCGAGATCGACTACATCAATGCCCATGCTACCGCAACCCCTGTTGGCGACGAAAATGAAGCAAAAGCCATCGACCAGGTTTTCGGCGACAGCAAACCACTGGTTAGTTCCACCAAATCGATGACCGGCCACGAAATGTGGATGGGTGGGGCCAGCGAAGTCATTTATTCGATGATTATGATGCAAAACGCTTTTGTGGCGCCAAACATCAACTTCGAGAATCCCGATGAATTTTCAGCAAAACTCAACATAGCCGCCAAAACAACTGAAAAAAATATTGATGTGTTTTTGTCCAACTCTTTCGGTTTTGGCGGCACCAATTCAACCCTGATTGTCTCACGATTTAAATAATAAGTTTAACAATTGATTGTAAACACATTACTGTATAAAAAAGAGAGGAAATTTTAAAAATATGAAACCGGAAATAATTGAAAAAGTCAATGAATTTCTAACCGAAGAGTTTGAAATTGAATCATCCCTGCTTACGCCCGAAGCCCGGATTGTCGAAGACCTGGGCATCGAAAGCCTCGATTTTGTTGACATCGTGGTGATTATCGAACGTGATTTCGGCTTTAAAGTTAAACGCGAAGAAATGGCCGGCGTGCGCACGCTTGAAGATTTGTACAAATACATCGAAACCAGGGCAGTGTAAACCATCCATCATGGCTAAATGGTCAGGAAAAACACGGGGCGGATTGACCGGTTACCGGATTTTCATTTTTTTCATCAAATACCTTCACATCAGGGCTGCATACTTTCTGCTCAAATTTGTGGCTTTGTATTTCCTGATCTTTTCCAAAAAAGAACCTATCCGGTTTTACTTCAAAGAAGTGCTGGGCTACAAAAAAATCAAAACCATCGTAAGCATTTACAAAAATTATTGCCTGCTTGGCGAAATGCTGATCGATAAAATAGCCTTTTTATCAGGAAGTTACAACAAGTTCACCTTCGATTTTGAAGGCGAGGAATACCTTCACGAAATGGCAGGGATGGGCAAAGGCGGCCTGATGATCGGCGCTCATATCGGCAATTGGGAAATGGCCGGCCAGCTGATGGAACGCGTCACCCAATCCATGAACATCGTGATGCTTGAAGCCGAACACCAAAACATCAACGAACTGCTAAAAGAAGTGCTGACCAAAAAAAACGTTCATATTATTCCTATCAAAGACGACCTTTCGCATCTTGAAAAAATAAGAGAGGCCTTTGCCCGCAACGAGCTGGTAGCCATCCATGGCGACAGGTTTTTGCCGGGCGCCGGCAGTGTGATGGTCGATTTTATGGGAAAACCGGCAATGTTGCCAACCGGGCCCCTTTACATGGCCAGCAAATTCCAGGTTCCGGTTTCGTTTGTGGTAACGGTTAAAGAAAAAAAGAGCCACTATCATTTTTATGCAACAAAGGGCAAAATATTCGAATATCCCTCAGTACTGGCCACACGCAGGGAAAAAATCAAGAGCATGGTTCAGGAATATGCTGCAGAAATCGAAAAAAGATTGAGGCAGTACCCTTTGCAATGGTTTAATTATTACCCTTTTTGGGAAAAAAATCAGCGTGTATGTTAAAATACGGAAACGATAATCTTTCGGCTTTGGAAGCCAAATTCAATGCGCAGAAAATCGCCTTTGCGCCCATCATGTTTCAGGCAGCGCGTGCTTTGCGCAACCTGGGGATTCTCGAACTTTTGATGAAAAAAAGAAAAGGAATCACCCTGGAGGAAATTGCCGAAACCCTCCATCTGTCGGTTTACGGCGTGAAAGTGCTGCTGGAAGCCGGGCTTAGCCTCGAAATGGTGCGTGTTGACGACGATAAATGGTTCCTGACCAAAACCGGGTATTTTATTCAATATGATGAACTTACACGTGTTAACATGGATTTTACACACGATGTGAATTATCTCGGCATGTTTCATCTTGACGAAAGCATAAAAGAAGGAAAACCCGCAGGATTAAAGGTTTTTGGCAACTGGAACACGGTTTATGAAGGTTTGTTTCAGTTGCCGCCCGATGCTTTAAAAAGCTGGCTTGCGTTCGATCATTATTATTCTGACTATGCTTTTCCTGAATTGTTGCCCATTGTTTTCAAACATAAACCCCGGAAAATCATGGATGTAGGCGGAAATACCGGAAAATTTGCCCTGGAATGTGTCAAATTCAATCCGGATGTTACGGTTACGATTGTGGATTTGCCCGGTCAGACAGAAAAAGCTGAAGAAACTGCGGCTGAAAAAGGTTTCGCAGGAAGAATTAAAACTTTTTCGACCAACCTGTTAGATCATTCGGCAAATTTGCCACACGGCGCTGACCTGATCTGGATGAGCCAGTTTCTGGATTGCTTTTCGCAGGAGGATGTGCTGTCGCTGCTCAACAGGGCGAAGGAAGCCATGCAACCCGAAAGCAGGTTGTATATTCTTGAAACGTATTGGGACAAACAGGAATTTGGGGCATCAACCTACAGTCTTCATGCCACCTCGCTGTATTTTACCTGCATGGCCAACGGTTGCAGCCAAATGTACCATTCGCGCGACATGCTGAAACTGATTGAACGGGCTGGCCTGTCAGTTGAAGAAACGCACGAAAACATCGGCGTAAGCCATACTTTACTGATCTGTAAAAAGAAATAATATCCGTTTTTTGCCACTAAAACTCAAAAACACGAAATTTCACAAAAAAATAGTATTACGAAACACATCTGAAAGATATGAAATATGGATTTAAAGAAACAGGGCTAATTTCCAATGGGTTAAAGCAAATTAATCCAGGAATGGCCCGTTTTATCAGAAAAATTTAGTGGGATTTTGTGCCTGCCTGGTGGCCTGCCTACCAGAGGTACGAAAGTAGGTAGACAGGCTTTCGTGCTTTCGTGGCTAAAATTATATCGCAATTTTAAAATCAAAAATGGATCTACCGGTAACAGGTGAAAAAATATGGGAACTCATTCCGCAGCGGCCACCCTTTGTGATGGTTCACGCGCTGATTGCCGTGAATGAAACTTCGGGAGAAACCACGTTTCATGTGCCGGAAAACAATGTTTTTGTTGAAAACGGCCTTTTTACCGAGCCTGGTCTGATCGAAAATGTCGCTCAGTCAGCAGCAGCCATGACTGGTTTTTCAGCCATTTCATCCGGACAGCAACCCAAAAAAGGCTTCATTGCAGCCCTAAAAAATCTGAAAATTTACAAATTACCAAAATCGGGTCAAACCCTTCATACGCAGATCACCATAACCGATCACGTATTGGATTTTACGCTGATTTCAGGAAAGATTTACGATGAAAATGATAATTTCGCTGAATGTGAAATGAAAATCTTTATTAATAATTAACTTAATATTAACACGTTATGAAAAAGTATTTTGTTGTTATTCTTTTGTTTGCCATGATTGGGCTTCAGGCTCAGAACCGTTCTAAAATTGAATCTGCAGCTAATTTTACCTGGTATGGAATCGATTTTTCGATGGCACAGATGGTTGGTACGGATGTAGATTTTAATGAACCCGCCAAAATCGTTTCTCAGTTTATGCCCGGTTGGAATAAATTGTTTTTGGACGAGCCTAAGAAATACGACCTGGAAGGCACCTTCAAAAAGAAAATGGTTAACGACCTTTCGAAAGTTACCGAACGGAATGCTGCCGTTGACTACCTGAAACTGGTTACCGACAAAGCCAACACGGTTTCTGCTGAAGATGTGGCCGGAGTAGTGAAAAACTATGGCGGCGGCGACGGGATCGGGTTACTGTTCGTGGTCGAAAATTTTGATAAAGCAGCCGGACAGGTTCGTTTTTGGGTGGTTATTTTTGATGTTAAAACACAGGAAGTGATGTTAGCCCAAAAAACCACCGGAAAGGTAGGAAGTGGTTTTGGATTCAGAAACTATTGGGCAAGTGGCTTTTATTCAGCCTTTAAAGAAATGAAATCACTCTATCCAAAATGGTTAAAATCATTAAGCTAATCTAAAATTGACAGAGAAATTCATGCTAAAAAATGTGACAGAAACAGCCATCAGGTTCAGTGAAGTGGACTCGATGGCTGTTGTCTGGCATGGCAACTATGTAAAATATCTTGAGGATGGCCGTGAAGCATTCGGAAAACAATATGGCATTGGTTATCTGGATGTTTACAAACATGGTATCATGACTCCGGTGGTGGAACTGACACTGAATTACAAAAATTACCTCAACTACGGCGATGACGTAATGATTGAAACAGAGTTTGTTGACACACCTGCAGCCAAAATCATTTTCAATTACAAAATTTTCAAAAAATCGGATAAAAGCCTGGTGCTGACAGCCAGAAGTGTCCAGGTTTTTACTGACAAGGACGGAGGATTGCTCCTTACAAATCCTCCGTTTTACACTGACTGGAAAGAAAAAGTAGGGCTTATTCAAAACGAAGCATGACGCGCGTTTACCTCGAATCGGACAATGTGATCACATCGCTGGGCTTTACGACCGGCCAAAACTTTTCTGCCATGGAAGCGGGGATTTCAGGTATTCACATTTCTGAAAACAACGAATTATCCCTGAACCCTTTCCCGGTTTCACTGGTTGATAAAATCCGGCTTCACGAGGAGTTTTCAGGAATTTCGAAAAACGAACATACTGATTTTGAAAAACTTATCCTGCTTTCGGCGCACAAAGCACTTGCAGGTTCAGCGATCAATCCTTCAAGCCACAAAACATTGTTCATTCTTTCTACTACTAAAGGAAATGTCGATCTTTTGCACAAAAAAAGTGGCAACAACCAGGATGTAAGGCTTTATTTGTGGCATTCAGCCGATCTGCTGCGTCGTTTTTTTAACAATCCAAACCAGGCAGTTGTCATTTCAAACGCTTGTGTTTCGGGGCTTACAGCCATGATTACAGGAATGCGGCTGATTAAAAACGGTGATTATGATAACGTGGTTGTAACTGGCGGCGACGTCGTATCAAAGTTCATTGTTTCGGGTTTTCAATCTTTTCTTTCGCTCAGCCCGCAACCCTGCAGGCCGTTCGACCGCAACCGCGACGGACTCACCCTGGGTGAAGGCGCTGCCACAGTAATTTTAACCAACAGGAATCCTGAAAAATTACCAGCTGTTGAGCTCGTTGCCGGGGCAACCTCCAACGATGCAAACCACATTTCAGGCCCATCCCGTACCGGCGAAGGATTGTTTGTTGCCATAAACAAAACCCTGAACGGAATTGGTGAACCGCCCGGATTTATTTCAGCACACGGCACTGCAACGCCCTACAACGACGACATGGAATCCATTGCTTTCAACAGAGCCGGACTTCAGGAAGTTCCGGTAAATAGCATCAAAGGATTCATCGGCCACACCCTGGGCGCCGCCGGTATCATCGAATCGGTGATTGGAGCCGGAAGTTTGGTGAAAAACCGGGTGATTAAAACCGCAGGGCTTCAGAATCAAGGACTTGCTCAACCAATAAATACAATAAAAGAAAATCTTGACATCACTCTCCGAAGTTTTTTGAAAACCGCATCCGGCTTCGGCGGAAGCAACGCAACAGCTTTATTTGTAAAACATGAATAACCTGACCATCAAAAAATATGTTTCGGTAAAAAGCGATGCCCTCCGCATCAACGGAGAGATTGCCCTCGCAAACGGTTCTTCCGCAGATTTCGGGGAATTCATGAAACACATTTACCACTTTTACAAGGTTTCTTACCTGAAATTTTTTAAGATGGATGCTTTGTCGAAACTGGGTTTCATTGCGTCAAAAGTGTTGCTGATCGACGACGATAGCTCCCGGTTTGAACCGGAAGAAAAAGCCATTGTTGTGGCAAACCGGTCGTCGTCGCTGAATACTGACGTAAAATACAACCAATCGATCAGCGAAATACCCAGCCCGGCGGTGTTTGTTTACACCCTGCCCAACATTTTGCAGGGCGAAATTTCCATTCATCACAACATGAAAGGCGAAAACGCTTTTTTCGTTCAGGAAAAACCAGATGTGCCTTTTTTGGTTAATTATGTGAACATTCTTTTTAAAACCACCCGTACCAAAAAGGTAATTGCCGGGTGGATAGAGGTGGATGTCAACAATTTTTACCAGGCTTTTCTGATGGATGTTGAAGAAAGTGACAATAACAGTCTGATTGCAAATTTTGATATTGATTTAATTCAAAACCAATTATTTACAGAATAAAAACGAAAATTAAATAAACCGAAATTAATATGGAAGATTTAAAAGAAAAACTCAAGGCTCAGCTAATTGAACAACTCAATCTGGAAGACATCACACCGGCAGACATCAATTCCTCCGATCCACTTTTTGGCGAAGGCCTTGGCCTGGATTCGATTGATGCATTGGAAATCATTGTTTTACTGCAGAAAGAGTACGGAATTAAAATAGAAGACACCAAAAAAGGGAAAGAAATTTTCCAGTCCATCGACACGCTGGCGGCGTACATTGAGGCAAATAAGAAAAGCTAAAATTGTTCTTTTGTATTTCTTATTTGTAAAACCTTAGAATATTGCTATTTCAGCTTTAGTAAATTGAGCATAAAAGATGGGCCAAAAATTCATCAGAGAGATTTTTTATTACAAAAATTATTACCGTGATTTTTTTAATTCACTTAATCGTGATACTAAAAAAAAGTTTAACTGGACGTTACAACTCATTTCAACAATTGAAAGGGTGCCAGAGAAATATCTTAAACATATTACAAACTCATCGGGGATTTATGAAATTAGGGTAGAGGTTAAATCAGATGCTTACAGAGTTTTTTGTTTTTTTGATAAAGGGTATTTAGTAATTTTGATAAATGGTTTTATTAAAAAAAGTGAGAAAACAGATATAGGTGAAATTAAATTAGCAGAAAAACTTAAAAAACAATACTTTGATGAAAAAGACGAATAAAAACCTTACTTCTTTTTCTGACCATCTTGATGAACAGTACGGAAAACGAGGATCTGTTGAAAGAGAAAAATATGAACAGGAATTTGAGGTGTTTAAGCTTGGCGTAATATTGCAGGAACTCCGCAAGGAAAAAGGTTTAACGCAAAAAGAACTTGCGATGAAATGTGGTACGACCAAAACTTCAATTTCAAAAATTGAAAATAATTCAATTGATATCAAACTTTCGACTTTGTTGAAAATAATTCAAGAAGGATTAGGGGTTCATTTGAAATTGAGTGTAAACTGATAAAATGCACATTTAGTGGTTATTATAAACCAGAAAACCAATATCAACATCACCGGTTTCGGGATTATTGCCCCCATTGGCGATAATGCACTGAAATGTTATAAATCGCTGATAAACAAGCAAACCGGCATCGGCAAGCTCAGACATCTGCAAACTATTCATGCTGATGAATTTCCGGTTGGCGAGGTAAAACATTCTAATGATGAATTGTTAGCGATAGCCGGAATTGACAAAAGGCAATATCCGCATTTCACACGGGCATCGTTGTTGGCTGCAATTGCTGTGAAGGAAGCCATTCAATATGCAAAACTTGATGCCGGACTTCTGAAAACTACGGCATTTATTTCGGCAACTTCGGTTGGAGGGATGGATAAAACCGAAAACTGTTTTCAAAACGAGGCTTACGGTTCCAACGATTTTATTTACACCCACCCTTGCGGGGATGCAGCAGATAAAATTTGTGAACTGTACGGAATTTCCGGGTACAGAACAACGCTGAGCACAGCTTGCTCGTCGGCGGCAAACGCCATTATTCACGGGGCTTTACTGCTGCAAAACGGGATTGTTGACCGGGTGATTGCAGGTGGTGTTGACCCACTGAGCAAATTCACGCTCAACGGGTTCAATTCGTTGATGATCCTTGACCGTGAACACTGCCGTCCGTTCGATAAAAACCGCAACGGACTCAACCTGGGTGAAGGCGCTGGTTATCTTGTGCTGGAATCGGATAAATCGGTAAAGATGCACGACGCTGCTGTTTTTGGCAGGCTAACCGGATTTTCGAACACCAACGATGCCTTCCATCAAACGGCCTCCTCTCCTACCGGCGAAGGCGCTTTTCTGGCCATGTCGCAGGCTTTGGACATGGCAAAACTTGAACCATCGCAGATTGATTACATCAACGTGCACGGAACCGGCACACAAAACAACGACCTGTCCGAAGGCATCGCCATCAGAAGGGTTTTCGGAGAAAAGGCGCCGCCATTTAGTTCCACCAAGTCGCTCACAGGCCACGCTCTGGGAGCAGCGGCAGCTTTGGAAGCCGTGTTTTCGGTAATGGCGTTGTTCAATCAAAAGATATTTCCCCAAATCAACTTTACTGAACCCATCGAAGAAACCGGGCTTTTTCCGGAAACAGAGGTAACCGAAAAACATTTAAGGCATGTTCTTTCAAATTCTTTTGGTTTTGGTGGAAACAATTCAACCCTGATATTTTCAAAATAGCCATGAAACTCTTTATCAACAAGGCCACCGCCATCTCACCCATCAATTCATGGGGTACAGAAAACACCCTTCTGAACGTACCCGATGCTTCAACCGGTTATTTTGTCTGCAAAGAACCCGATTATAAAACCATCATCGACAAGAAGCTTTTGCGCAGGATGAGCAAATTCATCAAGATGTCGGTGGCCAACGCTATTGAGTGCCTTGCCGGTGCTGGACTTGAGCAACCCGACGCCATCCTTACCGGAACTGCGCTGGGCTGCGTTGCCGATACGGTGGATTTTCTAAAACAACTCAACGAAAACAACGAAACACTTTTAAACCCGACCGCCTTCATGCAATCCACGCACAACACGGCCTCCGGGCAAATTGCCCTGTTGCTGGGTTGTAAAAATTTCAATGTCACTTTTTCACAAAAAAATACCTCTTTCGAATCAGCCCTGCTTCAAGCTGAAATGATGCATCCGGGTAATGGTTACCATAACATCCTGGTTGGCGGCATGGACGAAATCACGCCTGAAAGTTTTCAGCTTCTCAGCCAGACCGACTGCTTCGGAAAAAATGTTGAAAAACCCTATCTCCCGGGAGAAGGCGCAGCTTTTTTTGTGCTTTCCGATCAAAAATCAGAAAAATGCCTGGGCAAGCTTGAAGGTTTGGCTTTTTATCCGGAGAATATTTCACCCGCCGAAATTGAGGATTTTCTGAAAAAAAACAACCTTACATTCAACCAGATCGGCTTGTTTCTTACCGGCGCCCATCCTCACAATGAGGCAACCATGGGCATTTCAAAGTTTTTTTCTCGTGAAAATATTGTCTGGTTTAAAGAATTTTGCGGCGAATACGACACTTCATCTGCCTTTGCCCTTTGGCTGGCATTACAGTTTTTAAACCAAAAAATTGAAGGCTATGAAAGGAAGACGGCTGAAAAAATTCTTATCCACAACCAGGGCAGCGGACTGCTTCACTCTTTAATGCTCGTTTCGTCATGCTGAAATTCTGGCCGGTAACCATTTTCTATTTACTATCGGCTGCTGCTTTGGTAGTTTTGCAGGCTCCATGGCTGGCGTGGGTTTTTCTTGGGCTAAGTTACACATTAGCCGTCGTTTATGGTTCAGCAAACATCGATTCAGGTTTTTTTATCAAAACCGTCTGCCATGGAATTTCTGACGAAAAAACCGTTGCCCTGACTTTTGATGACGGACCGGATAAAGAAAACACTCCCAAAATTTTGGATTTACTTGAAAATGAACAGATTAAAGCCACCTTTTTTTGTATTGGTGAAAAAATTGTGCAAAACCCCAGCATTGCGTTAAGAATTTGTAATGATGGCCATTTGATGGGCAATCATTCTTACACACATTCTAACTTTTTTCCGCTGAAATCAGTTTCCGACATCCGGTCTGAAATTCTTAAAACCCGCGAAATCATCGAAGAAATCAGCCAGCAAACCAATTTGTATTTCAGGCCTCCGTTCGGAGTAACAAATCCTCTGATAAAAAAAGCGTTGAAAGGGCTGAATTTTAAGGTAATTGGGTGGAGCATCCGGTCGTTCGATCTTTCATCCAAAAGTGCTGAAACTATTGCCGGACGTATCATCATGAAACTGCACGGCGGCGATATCATTTTGTTGCACGATACTTCAGATAAGGTCTTACCGGTTTTGACAATATTGCTGGACTTTTTCGGGAAAAATGGCTGGAAAGTTGTGAGTTTGGAGGAATTGATAAATGAAAGATGAATTATGGATATTGTTTTATTTATGAATCCTCTACGAGGATTTTTTTCGACATCTTCATTTCAATTCTACAATTCTGAAACCTCTACGAGGTTTTGAAAAATAGAAAATTTATCAGGTTTTGTTTATCAGTTTGGTTTAGAAATTAAAAGATAAGCGTTCTTTATTAGATTTTAAGCATAATTGAATGATAAGATTTTGATTTTTATCAGCATCGTAGATGTTGCATATTTTGTTGATTTGTAAATGTTTGAATGGCTCTTTTTAGTTGATTATTTGCCACGAAAACACGAAAACAGGATTAAAATATTTCTTGAAAATTTTGGTGCTCTTGTGATTTTGTGGCTCAAAATAAAGAATCTTGTAGAAAGTTGGTTTATCAGTTCATCAACATCGTAGATGTTGCAGATTTGTAGGAAGAAAGACCATGGGTTTTTTCAACATCGTAGATGTTGCATATTTGTAGGAAAAAGGATCAAGGGTTTCAACAACATAGTAGATGTTGATTATTTTATTGATTTTTAAATGGTTTTATGGTTCTTTTTAGTAAAATATTTGCCACGAAAACACAAAAACACTAAATCAGAATCAAAACATTTCTTGAAATTTTGGTGCTTTTGTGATTTTGTGGCTCAAAATAAAGAATCTTGTAGAAAGTTGGTTTATCAGTTC
>CALFEP010000242.1 GCA_937950125.1 uncultured Bacteroidota bacterium | reverse complement strand
ATGAATTAAAGGAAAAACTACATGAACTTTTTACCAGGAATTTCGATCTGATGGAAGTTGAAAGAAGGAAACAAATTCTACTGAAAAATTATTCAAATACTGGCAATGCACAAAAGCTCATTGCCCTTATTTTTTGATATGAAATGAAAGTAGGGATTATTTTTTCGAGGTGAGAAAATAGTAATTGAGCAGGAAAAGAAACCCCACAAGTACGGGCAAACCAAAAAGTACCCACTGAGCCTGTGTAAGTTTGGCCGGCCCCCCGAAAAAATAAACCATTGCAATTCCGGCGATAATTAAGAGCAAGCCTCCAATGTTTTCGCGTGCCCAGGTGATTACCAACAAAAGCAACAAAATCAAGGTGGGAATGTTGTGCATGAAAAATCCTGTAAGAACCTGAGGCAATGGCGTTTTCCCATCGAAAACATCCAACGAGAACATTCCAAAAAACAGAATGACCAGAATCATAAAAATTCGCAAACTCCAGCTTACAGCTGCATTTCCTTTTGTAGTTGAACCACTTTTTTTTGTTGCTGGTTTCTTTTTCATTGTGAAAACGATTGAACGATTACGAATAAATTTTTTGGCGAAAGTAATGGAAAATCTACAGCCTGTGAATGGCTGAAATAAAAAAACCCGGCTAACAAACTGAAGGCCGGGCTTATGATTGAATCAACAATTTTTCATCAGCTGTTCATCGAGATCAGAAACTCTTCGTTGGTTTGGGTAAACCTCATTTTGTCTTTCAGAAATTCCATGGCTTCAATCGGGTTCATATCGGCAAGGTGATTTCTTAAAATCCAGATGCGTTGCAATATTTCACGTTCAAGCAAAAGGTCATCACGACGCGTACTCGATGCCACAATGTCGATTGCGGGATAAATTCTTTTGTTCGACAATTTGCGATCGAGTTGCAATTCCATATTACCCGTTCCCTTGAATTCTTCAAAAATAACTTCATCCATTTTTGAGCCTGTGTCGATAAGAGCAGTCGAAATGATGGTGAGTGAACCTCCATTTTCGATTTGTCTTGCAGCGCCAAAAAAACGTTTGGGTTTGTGCAGTGCGTTTGCTTCCACCCCACCCGAAAGTACTTTTCCCGATGCTGGCGAAACGGTATTGTAGGCACGTGCAAGACGTGTGATAGAGTCTAACAAAATCACGACATCGTGTCCACATTCGGTGAGCCGCTTTGCTTTTTCGAGCACGATATTGGCAATTTTCACATGCCTTTCGGCCGGTTCATCGAATGTTGAGGCAATAACTTCGGCATTCACGCTCCGCTCCATATCAGTTACCTCCTCGGGACGTTCGTCGATTAGAAGTACAATCATGTAAACATTCGGGTGATTATAGGCGATAGCATTGGCAATTTCTTTCAACAATACGGTTTTTCCGGTTTTTGGCTGTGCAACAATCAATCCACGCTGACCCATCCCAATGGGTGTAAACATGTCGATAACACGGGTTGAAATGGTTTCTCCGGGATGTCCGGTAAGTTTGAATTTCTTTTCAGGAAAGAGGGGTGTCAGATAATCGAATGGAATTCTATCGCGTGCCTCGTCGGGGTGCCGTCCATTGATTTCTTCAACCTTAATGAGTGGAAAATATTTTTCACCTTCACGCGGCGGGCGAATGCTTCCACGCACAGTATCACCTGTTTTAAGGCCAAATAGTTTTATCTGCGACTGAGAAACATAAATATCGTCGGGGGAATTGAGATAGTTGTAGTCAGATGACCTTAAAAATCCGTAACCATCCGGCATCATTTCGAGTACTCCTTCGCTGGTTACAATTCCTTCGAGCTCAAAAGTATTGGCGCCCCGTTTTTGCTGTCCGTTTGCAGGTGGCGCCTGAGGCTCACGTTCCTGCACTGCAAAACGTTCGCGCGGCTCTTCGCTTTTTTCAACCTGAGGTTCGTCCTGTTTTGCAGGTTCGGTTTTAATGGTTGATTCTTTTTCTTTTATTGCCTGAATCTGAGCCTCTCTGGCCGGTTCTTCCCTGAAAAGGGGCTTTTTCTCGACCGGAGCAAAGGGTCTGGTTTCCTTTGCAGGATCTGCAGTTCTTGCAGATTCAGGTATTTTCATGGTTCCTGTAACACTCGATGCAATTTTTTCCTTGCTTGGTTCTACAGTTATTCTTTTTCTTTTTGGTTTTACAAGAGCTGGCTGATCGGCTACAGGGGGTTCGGGTGAGGCAACAGGTTCGGCTTTTGCAGGAGGTTCCTCAGCCATGGGGAGTTGAGGTTCTGGTTGTTTTTCTTCAACCTTTTCCAACACTGGTGGTGTTGGTTCAACGGGCGTTTTTTTTGCTTGCCTGGCTTCAACAACAGGTTTATCTTTAGCAGCACCTTTTTCTTTAACAGGTGGAGTTGGTTTTGCAGTTGCAGGTGACTTGGATGCAGGCGTTTCTACTTTTTTTCCCTTACCCTCACTTTTTTCCTCTGGTTTCTGCTCCTTTTTCCTGGCCGTTTTTGCCAATTTCTTTTGCTCTTCAATAGCCTGTCTTTCAATTATTAATGCAATTACTTCCTGTTTTTTAAGGTTTTTAAGGCCTTTTATTTCATACTTCTTTGCAATAACTTTTAATTCGTCAAGCAACTTGCCATTAAGTTCTAAAACGTTGTACATTGGAAATTGAAATTTAAATTGTCAAAAAAAATTAAGTAACCAACAGGAAATAGCTAAATGTTGTTTGTGTTGAAAACCTGCTAATTACCAAGTTCTGATGATTGTGTTAAGTGTGTTTGAATTTGAAACGGAGTTCGATTAACCCTAAAACTCCATCGGGCTTTTTTCTGTTAATCAGAGTAGAATAACGGGACAAAAATAGTTTATTTATTTTCACAATCAAATATTTGTAAAAATTTTACAAGGTTTCAAAAATATGCGATTACTGATGCACGGCCATTACGATTAAAGCTGAGCGTATGATGTTTCATATGATGAATTCACAGGCAAAATATCGAGCCACGGTAATTTAGAAATTAGCACACCGAATTCTTTCGACAACCGAAATTGATTTTATCTTTGCGCCACAAAATTCTTAATTCAAAATCTAACTTATTATGATACAACGAATTCAGTCGGTTTATCTTTTTCTTGCCTTCGTCATGGGCATATTAATCTTTTTCTTCCCAATTGCCAGTTTTGTGACCGAGAATGCCTATTTTGATTTTTTTATCTGCCATATTAAAGATACCTCACCCAACCCTTTTCCCGAAATGAAAACCGCAGCTCATCAGTTCCCCTGGTTTTACACGATACCACTGGCTATCTTGCAACTTATCGTTAGTTTGTTGATTGTTTTTACGCTTTTCCAGTACAAAAAAAGACCTTTGCAAATAAAAATCAACTACCTGACTATCTTACTGAATGTGATGCTGGTAGGTGGGATTTTTTATGCATCCTCGCTAATCGAAACCCAAACAGGGGTAGTAGCTGACTATGGCTTTGGCGGGATTTTTCCATTACTCTCAATCGTGCTGGTCTTTTTAGCAAATTCAGGTGTTAAAAAGGATGAAAAACTTGTTCGTTCAGCTGACAGATTGCGCTAACATCCAGTTCACCTTTCTTTTTCAAAAACTTCCAGGTTTTTTATTTTCCCATCCTCCAACGCAAAACGCAGCATGGTGATTTTTTGATGGAGGCCGTATTTTCCTGCAGCTCCGGGATTGATATGCAGCAGGTTATGCGTTTTATCGTAGATGACTTTTAAAATATGCGAATGTCCGCTAACGAAAAGGCCAGGCCTGTGTGCCCTGATGAGTGAAATGGCTGCTGGCTGGTATTTTCCGGGGTAACCGCCAATGTGCAACATCACCACTTTCAGTTTTTCTATTTCAAAAACCTGTATATCAGGATATTCAGCGCGGATTTCAGCGCCATCAATATTCCCGAACACAGCCCGTAAAAACTTGTATTTACTTAGAGTATCGGCTATGGCAAGGCTGCCGATATCGCCTGCATGCCAGATTTCGTCACACTTTTCAAAAAATGCCATCCAATTATCGGGTAGCGAGCCATGGGTGTCGGAAAGCAAACCAACCTTGATCATTTTAAATCTGGTTGGTATTGTTTGCGGGAACATACTGATGCCTTTCGTAATCATCCAGCTTAAACGTGATACTGAATTTCATGGCTGTACGAACGGCCTTTCCGTGAACAATTCCAGGATACCATTTCAACAGGCGCAACAGGCGGATTGCCTCTTCGTTACAACCCGCACCAACCGGGTTTAATATCCTGATATTTGAAATTAAACCAGAGGTTTCGACCACAAAAAACAAATCAACAGTACCCGAAATACTTTGTTTTACGGCTGCATCAGGGTAAACAAGGTTATTGCCAATGAATTCGATGAAATTTTTGTACCCGTCTGAATAAATGGGTTTGGGCTTTTCGTTGGTCTGTTGCCGCTCATAAACCAGCAGTGAGGAATCGACTGGCAGGTGAGGATAAACGATCTGATCGTAACCTCTCGTTTTTATGCACCGGTGGTATTTCTTGAGGTTAAAATCAATCTCAACCTTTTTTTCTTCATCAAAAAACTGCCCACTGCTTTCGGCTGGTGTCCACAGCAGCAATGAAACTATTCTTTTTGCCTCATTGTCAAGTCCTTCGCTTAGAGGATTTAAAACCTGAATATTTTCGGTGCTTCCGTCTTTTTTTACACGTAAAGAAACAACCACAGTGCCTTCAGTGTCGGTATTACGTTCATTTTCAGGGTAAACAAGTATTTCTTTGATAAATTCACGTAACTGCTCCCGGCCGCCGTAATTTTCAGCGTGGGTGTAAATTTGAGGTATTAATCGGGTAAAGGGCGAGAATGTGAGGAGGCTGGCTAATAAAAGAAGTTTGAGTTTTGGCATAATTCCGAGTTTTTTTTAAAATTGATAACGTAAAAGTAGAATATTTTTATTCAGACATCATGCTCACTCCGGTCAAAAGTTCACATCGGCTTTGCTGACAAACATGTCAATTCCCTTTATTTACCTTGTGAAATATTTATAATTCACTAAATATCAACGGCTCACATTACCAATTTGACATTTCAGCACCTGACAACAATCATCGCACACACGATCAGATCAAAGGTAAAACCGATTGGCCAAGGCTTTACATTTCAATGGAAGCCAACAAAAACCCACATTTATCCGGTTTTGAAATTCTTTTTACTTTAGCCCAAATTTAACTTATGACCGTAATTCCTGTTTTTGCCGGATTTATCGTTGGCTTTGGGGCTGCCTGGTTTTTGGCTTTATGGTGGTTTTCGCGGAATGACCACAAGGCCAAAATGGAAGAAATGAAAATGCACATCGAAAATCTTACGGTTTTAAAGCTTGTTAACGAAGAAAAAATAAAAAGTCTGGTTTCCGAAATCGATTCGTTCAGGTTGGAAATCAGGCAAAAAGAAAAAAGTGTATTGCAATTGTCAACCGATTTTGCCGCGAAAAGCAGAGATTTTGAAAATCTCACCAAAAAATTGGCTGATCAGAAAGCTGATCTTGATCTGATCCGTGAAAAATTTGCCGATGGCTTTAAAAACCTTGCCAACGAAATTTTGCTGGAAAAAAGCCGTGTTTTTACTGAACAAAACAAAACAAACCTTGATCAGTTACTCAGGCCGTTGCATGATAAGCTAAAAGATTTTGAGAAAAAAGTTGAGGAAGTTTACGACAAGGAAGCACAGCAACGGTTTTCGTTGAAAGAAGAAGTAACGAAGCTGGCAGAACTCAATCAGCAGGTAAGCCTTGAAACCCAAAATCTGACCAAAGCCCTGAAAGGTGAATCGAAAACACAGGGCAACTGGGGTGAGATGATTCTTGAAAGCATCCTCGAAAAGTCTGGACTGGTGCGTGAAAGAGAGTATTTTGTTCAAAAATCATTTACCTCAGATGATGGTAGCAGGCTACAGCCCGATGTTGTGGTTTGCTATCCGGGCGATAAAAATGTACTCATCGACGCAAAGGTGTCGCTGCTGGCATACGAAAAATACACATCGTCAACCAATAATCAGGATCAGGAACAGGCAATGAAAAATCACCTGAATTCGGTAAAGCGCCACATCGACGAGCTTTCTTCAAAAAATTACCAGCACATTTACGGCTTAAACGCGCTTGATTTTGTCATGATGTTTCTGCCTGTAGAACCAGCATTTATGCTGGCTATCAGGCACCAACCTGGTTTATGGAATTACGCTTACGAAAAAGGGATTATCCTTACCGGGCCTACCAACCTGTTTGCAGCTTTGAAAATGATTTCAGCCCTCTGGCAACAGGAATACCAGAGCCGGAATGTTATTGAAATAGCTGTTCAAAGTGGAAAATTGTATGACAAATTTGTGGGTTTAGTCAACGATTTGACTGAGATTGGAAACAAACTTACCGCTGTTCAAAAATTACATGCCGAGGCCATGAATAAACTTGCGTCAGGAAAAGGAAACCTGGTATCGAAAGTAGAAAATATCAGGAAACTCGGTGCAAGGGTATCAAAAGAAATTCCAAAAGCAATAACCAATAACAATGAGGATGTTACAGAATGAAGAAATTTTTAAAACTCATGCTGATAGCCATCCTGGTAATTTCAGGATGCAAAATTGGCAACGAAATCACAGTTATCAACCTTGCCAACCTTTACCAGGCTACCTCAAAACCATCGATCAGGGGAAACAGGGTTTACATTGAAAACGACTCGCTTGCAAGGGTTTTTATTCTTTACAACACAAGCGACCTCACCTTTGAACGTCCACCCGGCAAAGCAGGTTTTTTTGCAAACATCAGATTTTCGTATTTGCTTTTTCAAAGTTATGAAAGCAATGAATTGATGGATAGTGCAAGTTACAGATTAACGGATTCTGTTAATTACAGAAGGAACAAATACCTGGTTTTCGATTTTGAGGTAAAAATAAAACCTGCTTCCAACCAATTGCTTAACCTTTATTTTACCGATCTCAACAACAAAAGTGAAACCATCGTCCCAATCGAGATACAGAACCTGTCAGCTACTGGTTATCAACGTTTTCTGCCGCTCGATTCATCCGGAAATGTACTCTTCAACCCATGGATTCCGGGCAATTTTCCGATTCAGATATTGTGCAATAGTGCCAAACAAAATAAACTGGTTGTGAGTTTTTATAAACGCTCGTATCCACCGGCTCTTCCTCCGTTTTCAACTACCGAATCAAATGATGATGTCTTTCCTGCCAATCGTGTCTTCTTTGTCGGCCTCAACGATGGGAAAACCGACCCGATTCAACCTTCCGAAAAAGGAATTTACTTTTTCAGGAACGATTCAGCTGCAAATGAGGGTTTTACATTGTTCCGGTTTGATGATGAATACCCTGTGATGACGCGGGCAGAACAGATGGTTTTTCCGCTGCGCTACCTATGCTCCACCAGCGAATTTGAGAAAATTACCCAAACGCAAAATCCGGAATGGGCAATCAGTGATTTTTGGCTTGAAGCAGGTGGCATTGATGAAAGAGCTGCTGAGCTCAGAAAAGAGTATTCGGAGCGTGTTAATGATGCAAACAGCTATTTTACAAGCTATAAGGAAGGATGGAAAACCGATAGAGGAATGATTTATCTGATTTTTGGAAAGCCAACCACTGTTTACCGTCGGACCGGCCTCGAAACATGGATTTATTCGCAGCAGGGAAACAGGGTTTCGCTGAATTTCGATTTTTATCAAAATAAGAACCCTTTTACCAGCAACGATTACAGGCTTACAAGACTTCCTGAATACAAAACCTCCTGGTTTCTGGCAGTGGATTACTGGCGTCGGTGACAGGGCAATAATCAGCCGGTTTTTTCGCTTTTGTACTTGAAATATTAGGAATAGCCACGAAAGTGCAAAAACACAAAAAAAAGTTAGTAACATCATGTAAATGCCTTAATTAGTAGGATTTAGTGTTTTGGTG
>CALFEP010000241.1 GCA_937950125.1 uncultured Bacteroidota bacterium | reverse complement strand
CAATACCGGACTTTTTGAATTTACACGCCAGGTTATCCGGGATCAAAACCTGCAAATGCTTTTTGAAACCGATGATGTGGATGAAAAACCTGCGCCGGAAGACGCGGTTTCGATTCGTACTTTTTATGAAGAAATGTTTCGCAGCAAAGGCGAAACCATCAAATACCTGGAATTTGTGCTGCATTAAACACATACTTAATTTTTTTCCAAACTCAAAAATGATGATTCAGTGATCATTTTATCTTCAAAAAAAGTATTTTTGAAACTCACTATTTTGCAGTGATTCAAAGCATTTTTGTAAAATATTCGAACAAAGACAAATTATTTTAAACAAAGAAAATATGGCTGAACTAACTACAAATTATTTGGGATTGACCCTACGCAATCCATTGATTGTCGGTAGCTGCGGATTAACCGACACTGTTGAGAAAATAAAGGAAATCGAAAAGGCTGGCGCTGGCGCCGTGGTGTTGAAATCGCTTTTTGAGGAAGAGATCATTTCAGAGATGGAGGAAGCAATGCACCGGATGACCTCACGGGCTTTCATTTATCCTGAAACCTTCGATTACATGGACGAAACTGAAGATGAGGAAGACAGCGTGCGCAAGTACCTGAATTTGATCAGAAACGTAAAAAATGCAGTTCATATTCCCGTAATTGCCAGCATCAACTGCGTTACGTCGCAAAAATGGACCTATTTTGCCAAAGAAATTGAAGATGCCGGCGCCGACGCCCTCGAACTCAACCTCTTTGTGCTCCCCACCGATTTTAGCCGTTCGGCTGAGGAAAACGAAAAACTCCATTTTGAAGTTATTGAAGAGGTGCTGAAGGTGGTAAAGATTCCTGTTGCGCTCAAAATCAGCTACTACTCCTCAAACCTGGGGCAGTTCATTCAAAAACTCTCTACCACAGGAATCAAAGGACTCACGCTTTTCAACCGTTTCTACAGCCCCGATTTCAACCTCGAAACCTACCAGGTAATTTCAACCAATGTATTGAGCAAACCGACCGATCTGTCCATTTCGCTGCGCTGGATTGCCGTAATGGCAGAACGTGTCAGTTGCGACCTGGCAGCCTCCACCGGCGTTCACGATGGCGAAGCATTTATTAAGCAGATTTTGGCCGGGGCAAATGCCGTTCAGGTGGTTTCGGCGCTTTACCAGCACGGAACCGGCCACATTAGCCAGATTCTGGATGATGTTAAAAAATGGATGGATCACGAAGGATATGCCAGCATCAGCGATTTCAGGGGTAAACTGAGCCAGGCACGGAGCAGCAATCCTGCCGCTTACGAGCGGGTTCAGTTTATGAAAAATTTCAGAAACTTCATTTATTAATCATCGATTTCCAACTTTCCAACCCTGACAGGGTTTTAAACCCTGTCAGGGTTAAAAGATGGTGATATTGATGCGATTCATTTTGGCATAATTTTAGCCGGGTGAAATCCCAAAATTCAAATTTCGATACGTAAAAATAATTTCAACATGAGTGAAAATACAGAAAAAGTAAAATGCCTGATCATCGGATCGGGACCTGCCGGCTACACTGCGGCTATATATGCGGCCCGCGCCGAACTTCAACCGGTTATTTACCAGGGGATGCAACCCGGTGGCCAGCTTACCATCACCAGCGAAGTCGAAAACTTTCCCGGCTACCCTGACGGCGCCCAGGGACCTGTGATGATGGAAGACATGAAAAAACAAGCCGAGCGTTTTGGAACCGACATCCGCTGGGGCGAAATTGTGGAAGCCGATCTTTCTGCACGACCCTTTAAACTGAAAACAGATGACGGAAAAGAAATTTTAGCAGAAACCCTGATTATTGCCACAGGCGCATCGGCCAGGTGGATGGGTCTGCCTTCGGAACAGGAATACAACGGCTACGGCGTTTCGGCCTGCGCCACCTGCGACGGGTATTTTTACCGTGGTAAAACAGTAGCCGTGGTGGGTGGTGGCGACACTGCCGCCGAGGAGGCTTCGTACCTTTCAAAACTTGCCAAAAAGGTTTACCTCATCCACCGCCGCGACGAACTGCGCGCTTCGAAAGCCATGCAGCAACGGGTTTTCAAAACCCCGAACATCGAAATGGTGTGGAACGCCATTCCAAAAGAAATTGTCGGGAAACAGCAGGGTTTCTCAAAAGCCGTGACCGGCGTAGTGGTTGAAGACACGAAAACCGGCGAACTGAAAACCATTGAAATTGACGGACTTTTTGTAGCCATCGGCCACAAGCCCAACTCCGATCTTTTCAAAGGCCAGCTCGATCTGGACGAAACCGGTTATATAAGAACCATCCCCGGCGCCACCCGCACCAGCGTGGAAGGCGTTTTTGCCGCCGGCGACATCCAGGACAAAACCTACCGCCAAGCCATCACCGCCGCCGGAACCGGCTGCATGGCCGCGCTGGAAGCCGAAAGGTTTTTGGCAGATCAGGAATAAAATTTTGGATTAAATATTTTGGAACCAGACTGCTTCAAATGATTTGGGGTGGCCTGGTTTGCTTTTACGATCGTTTTTTCATTCGAACGAAAAATAATCCTGCTATGATTCATTTGTCAATATCAAGTTTGTATTCAGCCCCATTCTCAGCTAACTTTTCGCGTGGGCGCTTGTGTTTGGGAAGGTCTTTAATTTTGGGCATGAAATTTCATTTTATCTCTAAAAAGGTGATAAATCAAAACACCCATAATTCTTTTCCTGAAGTAGCTCATTCACCTCGGCAATGTCAAAAAACGCAGGGTCAAATTCTTCGCCTAACCATTCCAGGTATTCATTATATTCCTCATGCTCAGGGTTTTTAAGAATTTCAAGCATATTGGCATAACCCCAAATTCCTCCGCAATCCTCTGGAGGACAATTCATTTTACCCGCCGTACAAACGGGATATTTTATTTTAGGATCAACTGGAAGGATTTTTTCGAGGATGATGTCGTGCGCCCAACCATCGCCAAAATCATACTCATAAACCATTTTGTCCTTTTCAGCTTTCAGCAAATTTGATAGTTTGAGTTTCATTTTTTTGTAATCAATACTGTCCATTATATCCCAATCAGTTTCACCTGGAGCCCGAACAGTATAATAGTTCCTGTCTTTTAAAAACTGGTGAAGATGATAGTTGTCCCAGCCCATGGCAGTTTGAATGATTTGATGAACATCACCCAATGGTAAATCCGAAGGCATTAAAACGCGTCTCCATATATTGGGTTTTGAGCCTTTTAAGGCCATCTTAATCTGATAAATTTGTTTCGGCATTTTGTGTTTGTATTAAGTGAAAACATTCTGAGACTTCAAAAGTAAAATAAAAAAAGCCGATGAAAAAAGATTTTTGATCAGGGTTCAGCGTCTTTTTCAAAACACAAAAGCCACCCATCGCTGAGTGGCTTTTTTATTTTGATTCCTGGTTCTGGTTATTCTTCCTGTTTGTCTTTGATCACGTCGATGAGTTCCGGAAGGTCCATTCCGAGGTTTTTCAGGTGCTCAATCTTTGGAACGCCATTTTTTGTCCAGCCGCGGCGGAAGTAAACGGCATCTAACAGTTGTTCGTAGCGGTTTTCGCGGTAAGCGCGCAAGGCAGCCATTTTTTCCACAGTGGTTTTTCCGGCAGGATCGTAACCTACGGTTTCTTTCAATTGTTTGTCGTACCGTTCGGCGCGCGATTCGTACTCTTCAGCAGTTACAGGACCGGCAGCGCGGTAAGGCTGTGCGTCGTGTTTGCGAAGGCCGTAACCCCTGCGGATGTTGAAAATACGCTGGAAGTTGTAAACCCTTTCCGACATACGCACGAGTTCGTGCTTGTCGAAATCCTTACCTGTAACAGCTTTATAAATGGTAACGTAGTTGTCAACATGTTCCGGCACTTTGGCGGGTTCGTCGGTGAGGGCATTGTTTTCAGGCTCTACATCGTTCCAGGGGAGTTTGCACAACCCCATCAGGCCAAACCAGGTACGGAACATCGGGAAATAGTGGAGAGCCTCGGCCTTTTTCTCAAAAGTGGGAATCTGGTTATTTACCATGTCCATAAAAATCAGCCAGGCTTCGTCGTGCTGTGGCCCTTTGTTGGTCATGGCGTAGCCGCCCTGCTGTGCCAGCGATTCTTTTGAAACGTATTGCGAATATTCCAATCCCTTGTTTTCCATGCCAATGTCCTGCATGAATTGTGGATCGCCCCAGCCTTTTTCAGCAAATATCTGCTTCATTTTACGCACTCCTTGTCCGGCAATTAAGGCAAATCCTTCGCCTCTGCCCAACTGGTGCAAAAGTTCCATGGCTGCATCTGCATTTCCAAAATTCAGCTTAAGTCCGCCGGTACGTTCTTCGTTCAGGATGCCGTTTTCGTAGCATTCCATAATGAAGCCCATAATGGTTCCCCAGGTGATGGTACAAATACCGTAGGTGTCGCAGTAGAAGTTGGTTTCGATGGTAAAGTCGGGATTGAAAATGCCCATGATCGAACCCAGCGAAGAAGTGGATTCGTATTCAGGGCCATCCACAATCACCTTGGAGCCTTTGTAAGGGCCGGTGCGAAGTTCGTAATTGTCAACACCTTTGGCGCAGGCCATGTTGCAGCCAATCCAGCAACCATCGGGAATGCCTTGCGTAAAACGGGCTTTCCATTCGTTGGCATGAATTTTAATGGCATCTTCGTGGCTTCCGAATTTGAAGTTATGAACCGGCAACAGGTCGTAGTCGTTCATGATGTGTGTGAGGTGAGCGGTTCCGATAGCCCTCATCTGGCACTGGCTGTCGTCCAATTCGCGCATTTCCTTGTTGAAACGTCTTCCGCGTTCCATGATGGCTTCCAGGTCAACCACATTGTTCAGGTTACCTTTCACACCCGGAATTTTGCAAACGATGGCTTTTATTCTTTTGTTTCTGAAAACAGTTCCAATTCCTCCTCTGCCGGCTTGTTTCAAGCGGACGAGCTTGCGTTTGGGATCGTAAAATGTAAAATTGAGCATACCAATCAACGAGTGATCGGCAGCGATACCCGATGATACGATGCCGATGTTTTTTTTGTCTTTTTCGTCGTCAGCATACATTTCGGTAAGAATTTCACCGATCAGGTGACTGTCGTGAACCTCCATGTAAGGTGCCTCATTAATTTCAACCCGGTGATTTACACCATCAATAAATATCACTACATCTTTTTCAGCTTTCCCCTGGATTTCGATGGCATCAAATCCTGAGAATTTCAGAAACGGACCAAAAAATCCACCCACATTGCTGTCGATGGGAATATCGGTTTGTGGTGAAATACTCACGCAAATCGATTTTCCGGTTCCTGAATACTGGGTAATACCGCCAATTGGCCCTGAAGAGATGTTAATTTCGTTTTCAGGATCATCCCATTTGGTGTTGGGTTTGGTGGCATCCCACAAAAGCCGGAGACCATAGCCTTTTCCCCCAATGAACTTTTCTTTCATTGGCTGTGGAACCTGTTTTTCCTTGATTTCATTTTCAGAGAGGTTCAGATACAGTATTTTATCTGTGTAACCTTTGTCCAATGGCGTCCAGGTGTACGACCACTCCCTTAGCAACTTATGCGATTTTTTTAAACTGGCTGCTTCCATATTCAGTATTTTTTTAGTAAAAATATTTGTTTGTTATCAGGTTCACAAAATTAATCTTTTAACCGACCTTCCAAATTTTTGATTGTCAAAAAGCGCAATATGCACAGCCGTGCATAACATTTGAATAGCGGGATATTGCGGTTTTTGCAGGTTATTTAAAATGGCTACATTTTTTCCGTGTTACAACATTTCTCTGCTTAAACCGATTTTGGTCAAAAATGCTTAATATTGCGTTGGATTATTTTTACCTCAATTTTGTAATCATGAAAAATGGATTGATGCTATTGGTTTTGATCATTTTCCTTGCCGCCGGAACCGAAGCCCAGCCCTGGGTAAAATATGATTCACTGATTCCTGTGGAAACAATTGCCTGGAACGACATTGTTTTTGGTAAAAATACTTCGAAAGCCACCAGGTCGAAAGTTGTGATTATTTCATGCCGAAAATTCGACCCCCGGTGGATCGACAATTTTTTTTCCTCAAAAAAACTGGAAAGACATCACAAATTATGGTACATGGTGGCTGATTACAACCTCCCAACCTGTTTTATCGACACTGTACCAACCCTTGCTGATGCATTGAAAGAATTTGACCTGAACAACGATTTTCTTTTCTACATTCATGGTCATGGCAAAGATTTTAATCAAAGCCTGGAAGTAACCAAACGATTAAGTGAAAGATATGAGATTAATGTAATTGTCTTTGACTGGCCGTCGAAAAACGGAAACCTGAGCCGGTCGATGAAACTTATCCGACACAGCACAAAAGATCTTCACAAAACATTATCAACACTTTACGAAATAAAAAAAGCCACTTTTCCACCTGAAACCAACATTACTACCCTGATGCACAGTCTGGGTAATTACTACCTGATTCGACTTGTCAAAGACAAACGTACTGATTTGCTGGGTGGCAAAACGGCTGTTTTCGACAGGATTATACTCAATTCAGCAGCCATAAAATCAAAAAACCATGCCCATTGCCTTAACATGATTGGCACACCGTCAGAGATCATTATTACCCAAAATGAAAATGATTTTGTACTGCAGGGCGCTCAACTGCTCACCTGGTCAAAGCAATTGGGAAATGAAAACAACGGCGAATATTTTCCTAATGCTACCTACCTTAATTTCAGCAAAGTAGCCGAAAAACAGCACAATTATTTTTTGGGAATTTACCCCTTTGAAAACAGAAATCCTTACTACAGGCAGATCTTTTACTGGCTTTTTCACGGGCAAAACATTGACTATGAAAACTTCCCGTTTTTCGAATTACAAAATGAACCTCCAGGATATTTAATTAATTTTTCTAACCAATAAATTTTATCAGACATGAAAAAAACACTTTACGCATTTGTCGGATTGTTAATGGTTTTGGCTGCATGTAGTACAGTAAAACTGGTTCAGCCAACCCAGGCCGATGCTGAGCGGGGTGCTCAGAAATTCTCAAATCTTACGTTGGCGGACCTTAGCCAGGGAAAAGCCACGTATGAACAAAACTGTAATTTATGCCACGGATTGAAAAATCCAGCTTCCAAAAATGAAGATCAATGGAAAAAAATTGTTCCAAATATGGTTGCAAAAGTCAACAAGAAAAAAGGGAAAGTGGCCATCGACCAGAAGTCGGAAGAGATTTTGTTTCAATATCTGATAACGATGAGTACGGCGCCAGTGAAGTAGTTACTTTTTGTAGAAATTCTCAACCGGTTTGGCGTACAGACTGAGCATCAGCTTCGTTAATGCTTGTTTTTCACCATTAACATGGCTGATTTTTTTTTGGATGTATTCGCTAAAATGGTCATATTCAAGTGAAGAATAATGCTGGCTGAAATCAGACGTTCCCTCCAACATATCAGCGGCGATGAAATTCACGGGTTGAAGCCTGAACATTTGGTAAACCTGCCTGTCGATCTCAGCGGCAACCTTTTCGGTGAAAGCGTTCTGGTTGAGCTTTTCCTGTCGCAGCGATTCGATGAAGGCGTTCAGTGGGGTTCCAAATGAAAAATGAATTTTGCCCTTAAATGAAGTGATTCCTGATAAAACACTATAAAAATCCTCGTTTTTACTTTTTACATAATCCCGAATACCGGAAATGTAGATTTCGTTAACCTTTTGAATGTCGCAAGGTTCGTATTCGTAAGAAACGGCCATGGGAACAATATTCAATTCGCTGAGCGACTGCAACGGATCGGACTGACAGCCGATAAACATTTTCAACAGTGCCGACTGTGTCACATCATTACCGTCTTTGGTGCGGCCGTTGCGCTGGGCAATCCACAACGATTCCTGCTTGTTCACTATTGAGTCTCTGATATAGGCGGAATGAAGCAGGGCATGGTGGTACATCTCCACCTTGCT
>CALFEP010000240.1 GCA_937950125.1 uncultured Bacteroidota bacterium | reverse complement strand
AACGGCTGCTACTGTGGTGATATCCAACGCTGCTGCCGGCTGTGTTATCGTTACATTGGCAGTGGTCGTGCAGCTGTTAGCATCCGTAACCGTCACCGTGTAAGTGTCGGCATCCAGACCTGTCGCTGTCATCGTGGTTTGTTCCGGTGTGGTGTTCCAGGAATAGGTGTATGGCGTCGCTCCGCCGGTTACATTAACCGTGGCGGCTCCATCACTGCCTCCGTTGCAGCTTACATTCGTCTGGCTAATAATCTGCGCAAGCAAAGACTCCGGCTCCATAATCACCACAAAAGCAATAGCCGTACAGTTATTATCGTCGGTCACAGTTACAGTGTAGCTGCCTGCTGCAAGGCCTGTGGCGGTAGCGTTTGCTTGGGCTGAGCCATCATTCCATAAATAATCATATGGGGCTGTTCCTCCAGAGGCTGTAACGGTTGCTGTTCCTGTCGAAGCACCGTTGCACGTTACATGCGTTACTGCCGTGATTGTTGCTTCTACACCGGTTGGATCGGTTAAAACTACTGATGCCTCTGCTTCACAACCTTCGGTATCAGTAACTGTCACTGTCCAGGTGCCGGCTGTTAATCCTGTGGCTATCGCAGTAGTCTGTCCGTCAATCCACAAATAACTATATCCACCTGCACCACCAGAAGGGGTGACTGTGGCAGATCCAGTAACAGATCCTTCACAACTTGGATTCTGTGAGGCAGTTATTGATGCCGATAAATCGTTAAAAGTTATCGTCATGGCGTCAACAGCATCATCACAGGGCGATGCTGATTCTCCTGTAAGGGTTAAAGTCACTGTTTCACCAGCATCCAATGCACCAGGTGTATAGGTAGGGTAAAGTGTTGTTGCACCGGTAAGTGTACCATCGCCATCTTCTGTCCATAGCAAACTTGTAGTATTGCTTTGCGAAACACTACAACAAATTGTGTATGGTTCGAGACCGCAAACCGTTACATCCAAACCGGCGCTAACCTCGGCCTGCTTTGAGATGTACAGAATTTTCTGATCCATCACCATATCGCAGGGTTCGTTTGAATAAGCAGTTAATTTAAGAATAACAAAACCATTGAGAATATCGGAAGCAGTTGGAGTAAATGTAGGATTCAGATCAGTAGGGTCACTAAATGACCCACAACCATTGCTGCAGGTACTCCAAAGCAAAGAAGTATAATTGCTGGCGGTGGCATCTGTGATGGAATAAGGAATATCACTCTCGCAAATTGTATCATCATCACCGGCAAATACATTATCTGCCTGTTGTGTTATTGAAACCGTTACGTAATCCACTGTTGAACTGCAATTTCCGTTGGTTATCGTCCAGCTAAACACATAATCGCCATAAGTAAGATTTGAAACACCAGTATTTGGTAAATTAGCATTGGCAAAAGTTGCAACCGAAGGGCCACTTACCTGTGCCCAGGTTCCGGTTCCAATTGAGGGAGTGTTACCTTCGAGGGTTGCTGAAGTTGCTTCACACCATTCCTGGTCAGGTCCGGCAAGGGCTACGGTTGGATTATCATAGATTATAACTGTCATTTGATCAGTCGAAATACAATCGCCGTTTGTTATTGCATATTGAAAAACGTAACTACCCGGATCCGTCATGTTAAAGGCAACGGCTGATGAATTTGTCGGGAGGAAAAGGAGCGCCGTTACCGGCCCTGAAACCTGGCTCCACAGCACGGTAGCTCCTGAAATTGAATTTCCAATGAGTGTAGCATAAGTTTGATCGCATAATGTTTGATCAGAACCGGCATTGGCAACCGGGGAAACCGTAATAAATACGGTATCTTGTGTACAGCAAATTGGTGTATCATCATCACACCATTCCACAATTACCCTGTCGGTTCCGGTGTAGAGCGGATCAGGTGTGTAGCTGAATGAGGTTCCTGATGTCCAGGTGAAAGTTCCTCCATTTTGAAGTCCGGATACTGGAGTTGTATTCAGGGTAAGATTGAATCCTCCAGGTGAAGTTTCTCCATTTGAAACATCTATTACATTGTTTGATGTTGCTGCACATACCGATAGGTTTTCATTTACAGTAACCGGACAACATTTTTCAAGGGTGACATCAACATCATTTGTTGAAGCTGTACAAACCCCGTTACTTATCGTCCAGCGGAAAGTATAGGTAACCTCTCCAGGTGCTGTTCCAAATCCAAGGTTTGTAATGGTTGTTGTGGGAGATGATGATGTAGTAATACTGGGAACCAAAGCCCCTGCTGTCGAGGAAACCAGACTCCATGATCCTGTCCCGGAAGAAGGTGTATTGGCGGCCATTGTAACAGTGGAAGGCAAAGCGCCTCCGCATACGTTCTGATCAATACCGGCATTTGATGTTGTAGGAATAAGATCGATATCCAACGTCATGGTATTTGAAGCTGTAATGCAGGGAGATGCACTATAGGCATTCAAAGTAAGGTCAACAGTTCCGGCTGCGATATCTGCGGCGCTCGGTGAGTAAATCGGGGTTAACGATGTTGGATTATTAAATGCACCAGTTCCTGAAGTAAACCACATCAGACTGGTGTAATTGGTAGCTGTACCTGATAATGGATGTGTGGTATTTGAACAAATGGTTGCATCGCTGCCAGCATCAGCTGTAGCCTGTGCATTTACTGTTACCAGTGCAGGATTAGAATTTACTGATCCACAACCCGAACCAACATCCGAAACCACAACCCTGAAATAGGTGTTGGATGTGAGAGTAGCTGTCGTATATGTGTCGGTTGTTGCTCCAGTTCCACCTGTAACATTGGTGTAAGGACCACCAAATGAACTGGAACTCTGCCATTGATACGAATAAGCCCCGGTTCCGCCAGTGGCAATCACATTCATGGTATGTGTGCTGCCCGTACAAATGGTTGCTCCGGATGGATGCAACGTAATTGACGGATCGGAAGTAACATAAACAGGTGCACAATCAGAATAGATGGTGCAAGTGGGAGTTGCTGTTGTAATTACAACCCTGTAATATCTGTCAACAGTTAGAACAGGAGTGGTGTAAGTACTCAAATTTGCGCCTGCGATATCAAAAAATCCTGCGTAGCAATCAATGGACGAAACCTGCCATTGGTATGAATATGTGGCAGTTCCACCGTCGTCACTGGCAGCCACACTCATGGAGTGCGTTCCTCCTTCACAAATTGTTTCACCAACCGGTTGTGTTGCGATGTGAGGAATATGAACCATGGCAACATCAGAGGTTTCGGGGTTACAACCATTACCAGTTGCTGAAATTGTTACTCGATAATACGTCGTTTGGGTCAGATTTGCAGTGGTATA
>CALFEP010000239.1 GCA_937950125.1 uncultured Bacteroidota bacterium | reverse complement strand
GTATGGAACGAACATTTTATTGTCCTGCCTGTCATGGCCAATTACTTGTTAACGAAAGGATTATTTTTTCGGCACAAAACGAACATGGCGACCGCGGTTTAATACTGCTAACACCCGATCTGGGCGATTACCGTGCTTTAAAACATCCTGCATTTAAAATAAAGGAGGGCGAACATGTTGATTTTTTCTGCCCCATATGCCATGTTAACCTCATTGTTGAAAAAAGAAACCGGAAATTTACCCGCGTGATGATGCTCGAGTACGACGATGAGTACGAAATCCTGTTTTCGCAAATTGCAGGCGAAAAGTGCACCTATGTCATTGGCGAACACAGTTTCAGGGCTTTTGGCGATGACGCCGACGAAAACACAAATTTCTGGGGCGCCCGCCCAAACTATTGACGCTGTGACTACGATTGAGATAATATCTGTAATTATTGCAATCAAAAATAAATATCGGCTAAAACCCGGCGATTTCCCATTCCCAAAGATGTCCGGAAAATAAGTACCTGTTTTTACGAATGAAATAAAGCATTCCGTTTGTTGTTACTAAATAATCAAAAACACTTCGTTTTCAGACACTGGACCCAAAATTACATCACCCTGAACCGAATTAATAAATTATACGAACAAGGTTCCTGTGTTTTTTTAAAATCAAATTAGCGGGCAAAGCACTATAGCCGGAATATGGTGCAAACGCGGAGAATCATTCAACATCAATACAGCGATGAGCAGAGGATTTGTAAAAGAAGACGACCAGGAAGACATCCCGATGGTGCCGCCACGGGCAGATTTGCCTCCGGGTGTTACCAACTACGTTACTCAGGTGGGAATGAACGAGTTGCTGGCCGAAAAACAAATGCTGGTTGATGAAAGAAGCAACATGAATGTTTCAAACGAAAACGAGCGGCGCATTGCTGTGAACCACATCAACGCAAAACTGCAGCTCCTCGAAAACCGGATTGCAGAAGCCAAAGTTGTTAACCTGAGCGAACAACCCCAAAATGAAATCAGATTCGGCGCTACTGTGACCCTGAAAATTTCGGCTGCGAAATCGGTTCAGACTTTCCAGATTGTAGGTGTGGACGAGGCCAATGTTTCCAAAGGCAAAATCTCGTTTTTATCACCTCTGGCCAAGGCGCTGATCAACAAGAAAGCCGGCGACAAAGCCACGTTGAAACTTCCCCGTGAAGACCGGGTTTTTGAGATTCTGGAGATTGTTTATGGTTAATTAGTTTTGTTCGATATCTATTGATTTTGAATTATTTATGAGTTAAATCTAAAAACTAATTTTTCGCCACTAAATTTATGTTGAGCCTGCCGAAACAACACCAAAACCTGTCTGCCTGCCTTCTTACTTCTGGTAGGCAGGACACCAGGCAGGCACAAATTTTTTGAAGTCCAAATTTATTGATATTCATTGTTTTGAATTATTTAGTGCCTGTCTGCCTCAGGCAGGTTTTCGTGATTCTTCGGCAAGCTCAGAAATGGTTTTGTGGCATTTTCAAAGACACGACCTTTTTAGACAGGATTCATTTATTATTAAAAACACGCATTTTGAATCATGCAGTCAGGTAATGCTGTAGTTAAGTCAGCAACAAAGCAATCAAAAATAAGCATCATGTTGTTAGATACCAGTATGTTGCGGTATTGAATGATAGCCACTGGCAGAGATTTTTTCATAAAAAAAATGATAATAAACTTATAATTTCGTTATTAATTCTTAATCTTGCGGTTATGATAAAAAAAACAAGACATAGAACGAACTTTCTGTTTCCTCGTACTTCTGCAATAGTGGGAATGGGGAGTTTATTAAATATTGCTGGAAACTATTTTGAGTTTAACTTTTCTGAATCAGGAGAAGATGCTGATTCAAAAGCTCTTGAGAACGATTGGAATATGATTGGTCTGGATATTGAATATGCTATTTCCAAGACTAATAATAAAATAGTTTGTGCATAATTATGGAAGAAAATTTCGCAAATATGCCTGATGAATCAATCGAAAAGACAATAACGAATTAGTTTCCAAGGATTTAGAGGAAATAATTGAAAGCCTGCCGGAGGATAAAAGAAAGAAAGCAATTAAAATCCTAACATCCCTTTCAATCGAGCGTTCCTCTTCATTCAGAGGGCCATTACCACCACCTTCAGTTCTTGCCGAATATGATCAGATAGTTGCAAATGGCGCTGAAAGAATTATGAAAATGGCAGAAACACAGTCAGGACATAGAATTGAACTTGAGAAACATGTATTAAAAGAAGAGCTTCGACAAAGTTCAAATGGACAAAAGTTTGGATTCCTGCTTGCAATATTGGGAATTATTTCTGCATTAGTTTTGGCGTTATTAGGGCATGATGCCGTTGCCGGAATATTTGGAACTACAACCATCGTTGGATTAGTTACTGTTTTTGTGATTGGGAAAAAAAAGCAAACTAAAGAATAATTTACCCTTCACAACAAATAATTTCTAACGGCATCCGCCCAAAGTGAGTCTGTCGATTATTCATAATCTGCTGATATCCCCTCAAACCAATTACCTGAAACCTTGTATTATTTCGAAAATATACCCAAACAACCACATTCTCATTTTCCAAAATCCCAACATTAATTTAAAAAAACATTTTCAAACTAAATCTTCATTTCCTGTACTTTTGAACCATTGGTTTTAGGAAATGACAGTGAGTTGGCTACTTATTAGTCTGTTCGGGAAATCATGATTGTTTAATTTTGAATATTATTTATTTTCAAAAGATTATCGTATGACAAATCAACGGAACCTGGTGAAGACGCTGGGACTGGGTTATGTGGTGATATTTGTAATTGCCAACATCATCGGGTCGGGAGTTTACAAAAAGATAGCCCCGATGGCGGCAGAACTTCATTCGTCGGTGTGGATACTATTGGCCTGGATTGTGGCTGGTATCATCACCATTTTTGGCGCGTTGAGCAATGCCGAGGTTGCCGGAATGCTGGCTGATACTGGAGGAGATTTCGCCTATTTCAGGAAAATTTACAACCGGTTTTTTGCATTTTTGTATGGTTGGAGCCTTTTCACGGTCATTCAAACAGCTACCATTTCGTCGCTGGCCTACGTTTTTGCCCATTCGCTCAACAGCATCATCACCATTCCGGAGGTTTTCAGCACGCTGGCTGATTTTTCAATTGGCGGTGTATTTTTCCCTTTCCGCGATTTTGGGATAAAACTCACGGCGATTCTGCTCATACTTCTGCTGACTTTCCTGAACATCACCGGGCTGAAAAGCGGCGCCGGCACAAGCAAAATCATCCTTTGGCTTGTTTTTGCCGGGCTTTTTGTAATCGTGGTTTTTGGACTGGCAAATGTAAAAAGCACACCTGATAAATTCATGAATTTCAGCGATCTGACCAGCGGAAGCGTCACCATTTCATCGTTTTTCACAGCCATGCTTGCCGCTTTCTGGGCTTACCAGGGTTGGGTTTCGGTGGGTTACATCGGCGGCGAAATCAAGGATGCCAAAAAAAACATTCCCAAAGGAATTGTTACCGGTGTTTTTATCGTCATCGCCATTTACCTACTGGTAAACGTAACTTACTTAGCCCTTATGTCAATCCCTGAGCTGGAGCAGGTTTACGCCTCAGACCGGCAGATTGCGGCCATCGAAGCTGTCAGAAGTTTTTGGGGAGGCGGCGGGGTGCTGTTTATCTCCCTGTTGATTTTGCTCACAACCCTGGGTTGCACCAATGCCAGTATTCTTACGGGTGCCCGGCCGTATTATGCCATGTCGCGCGACGGGCTTTTCTTCAGCAAAATAGGTGATTTAAACAGTGCAAACGTTCCCGGGAATTCGCTGCTCTGGCAGGGAATATGGGCTTCGGTGCTGGTGTTGTCGGGTACTTTCGACCAATTGACCGACATGATCATTTTCGCAGTTTTCATCTTTTACGGGGCTACCTCACTGGGTGTTTTCATTTTGCGCCGCCGTATGCCCGATGTTCATCGACCATACAAGGTTTGGGGATATCCGGTTGTTCCGGCCATCTACATTTTGTTCTGTATTTATCTGATATTTAATACAATTGGCACCCGTCCACGTGAGGCAGCCATCGGTTTTATTCTGATTCTGCTCGGAATTCCGGTTTATCTTTTTTTGCAAAGGAAAAGCAGGGAAAAAATATTGTAGGTCACATTCTGATCTCTTTACTACAAAACCTGCATTGGGCCTGCCGAGCAAACACATTAGCCCACGAAAAAATTCTGGTGCTTTAGTGGCTGATTTTTTTTGCCACAAAATCACAAAAAAACTTTAGTGCTTTTGTGCTTTAGTGGCTATCCTATTTTTTTTGCCACGAAATCACGAAAACACAAATTAACCTTTAGTGTTTTAGTGTTTTGGTGGCTATTTATTTTTCGCCACGAAAACCTCTCTGCATCAGGCAGGCACGAAAAGAAAAAAAAACTTTAGTGCTTTTGTGCTTTAGTGGCTATCCTATTTTTTTTGCCACGA
>CALFEP010000238.1 GCA_937950125.1 uncultured Bacteroidota bacterium | reverse complement strand
CTTAAATTATGCCTGTAATTAAAACCGATTATCTATTTTTGGTTTTCGTTTAAAATCACTAATTATGAAACCATTTCTTCTTCAGGTTGCCGAGAAAGTAGTTGAAAATCATGCAAATAATTTAAATGAAGTGTGTATTGTTCTGCCCAACAGGCGGGCAGGTTTGTTTTTGAAAAAACACATTTCAGCCCTTGTCAAAAAACCCATTTGGTCGCCTGATCTTTATTCGGTTGAAGATTTTTTCTTTCACCTGTCGGGTTACAACCCTTCAAATCCGGTCAATCTGCTTTTCGATCTTTACGAAGTTCACAAAATGCTGAATCCGGAAAACTTTCAAACCCTGGACGAATTCATCACCTGGGCGCCAACCCTTCTGGCCGATTTCAACGACATCGATTTTCATCTTGCCGACGCCAGGGCTCTCTATCATTATCTGAATGAAGCCAAAGCCATCGAAAAATGGAACCTGGGCAGGCGCTCGCTCACCGATTTTGAAAGAAATTACCTCCGTTTTTACCAATCCATGTTTGGATACTATGAGGGAATTCGGAAAATTTGTGACAACAAAAAGGAAGCCTACCAGGGAATGGTTTACAGGCTTTTGGCCGAAAATCAGGGTATAATCCGTGAAAAATCCAAATGGAAGCATGTTTATTTTGCCGGATTCAATGCCCTCACCCCTGCCGAAAAAAAAATCATCCAATATTTTGAAGAAGCGGGTATCGGCTGTACTTTATGGGACACTGATGAATACTATTTTTCGGATGAAAAACAAGAAGCTGGATTTTTCCTGAGGAAACAGCTTGACGGGCAAACGAGACAAAATATCAGCTGGATTGGAACGACGATGAAAGCCATCCCAAAAAACATTTTCATCGCCGGAACGCCAAAAAAAAACGGGCAGGCCAGGCTTGCTGCCAGCATTTTGAACCGCTGGATAAACGAGGGTATCGACCTTCGCAATTCTGCCATTGTATTGGCCGACGAGTCGCTGCTTATGACTATGCTTAACGCAATGCCCGCGAATGTCGGGAAATTTAATGTAACCATGGGGTATCCGCTGAAATTGACAGCATTGTACCAGTTTTTCAAAAGCCTCTTCAGGATGTACGAAAACATCGAACGTTTGTCCAGAATGAACCCTGACAGGCCAAAAAGTTTTTATTTTCAGGATGTTATCAAAATCATCCAGCACCCGGTCATCGATAACTTTGTTGATGCCGGCAAATTCGCTGAATCCTTGTCAGGATCAAACAAAGTTTTTTATTTTCCTGATGAAATTCAGTCACTTATCAAAGAATTTTCAAAACCTGGCTCACAACTCCCCAATGAATTGTTTTCAAATACAACCATCGATTGCCACCGCATGTTGCAACTTACATCAAAGCTCATTGCAGCATTGCGCCAGTCGTTCATCGAGGGCAAAACCAAACACAGCACTCAACTCTGGGATGCGGAAATTGAATACCTGTACCAGTTTTCGCTGATCATTCAAAAGCTGGAAACTTTGTTTGTGAATGACAACAGCAGCCCCATCAAGACGTTACGGTTGTTTTTCAACACCCTGGTAAATTCAACGAGGATTCCATTTTACGGAGAACCCTTGCAGGGACTTCAGATATTGGGCTTGCTTGAAACCCGTAACCTCGATTTTGACAGAATTATCCTTCTTTCAGCCAACGAAGGGATTATTCCTGCTACCCGTTCAGGAAATTCATTCATCCCTTACGATATATTAAAAACCTTTGGATTGCCCACCATACAAGAAAACAATGCAGTTTTCGCTTATCATTTCTACAGATTATTGCAACGTGCCACCGAAATTCACCTGGTTTACGACACCGAAGGAACCGACCTGGGTGGCGGTGAAAAAAGCCGTTTCATTTATCAGATCATTCAGGAACTTAGGCAACATTCGCCGGAAACCAGCATCCACGAGATCATCGAAAGCCCGCCACCTCCCGAAAAGCAGCCTTCGCGCTCAGTTTCAATAAAAAAGAATGAGGAAGTTTACCGTGCATTGCTTAAAAAAGCCGAAACCGGATTTGCACCAACAAGCCTCAACCATTTCAGGGAATGCCCGCTGCAATTCTATCTTGCTGACATTGCCGGAATCCAGGAAACTGAAGAAGTTGAAGAAATACTTGAATACAGAACCATCGGCATTATCGTTCATGAGGTTTTGGAAAATCTTTACAAAGACTTTATTGGCAAAAAAGTTACCGCCAGCGACATTGCTGCCATGCATGACCGCATCGATGCAAACCTTGAACTTAGTTTTGCAACAAACTATAAAAAAGGTGAAACAGCCTTTGGGAAAAACCGCCTGATTATTGAGGTCATCCGCAATTTCATCCGGTCGTTTCTGGCACATGAAAAGCAATGGCTTAGTGAGGGCGAACCGGCGCCTACGCTTGAAATTGTTGAACTTGAACGTAAATTTGCTTTTACAGCCCATTTTTTTGGGCTGCCTCCTGTAAAATTTAAAGGCGTGATTGACCGTGTTGACCGGTTAAACGGAAATCTTCGCATTACCGACTACAAGACAGGGCTTGTCGATAGTTCCAAAGAGTTGGTTTTTAAGACGTGGGATGATTTTTTAGAAAAAAAACATACCGGAAAAGCATTCCAGCTGCTCATGTATGCCTGGTTGTATAATCAGGAAAAACTAAATCAGGAAGAAACCTGCGAATCGGGAATTTTCAGCCTCCGGACCATAAGTGCTGGCCTGCAGTGTTTTGGGTTTAAAGCATCATCCCGGGAACCCCTGTCAAAAACCATTGATGAAGAAATGCTCATCAGGTTTGAAAAGTTACTTTTTGAAACCATCACTTCATTGTTCGACAGAGAAAAGGATTTTGTGCAAACCGACGATACCGAAATTTGCAAAAACTGTATTTATAAAGGCGTTTGCAACCGTTAGTCGGTTAGTTAAAAAAGTTTTTTACCAAAACCCGGCCAACAAAAACTAAAAACCCTGAAAACATCGCTGCTTCCAGGGTTTTTGTGTTTTGGCCGGAAATGCTTATTTCCTCAAAGTAAGTTCGTTGATGAGATTTTTGGCTCCGGCATATTTATCGATGATAAAAAGCACATAGCGAATGTCAACATTGATGGTGCGCTGGAGTTTGGGTTCAAAGGCAATGTCGCCGCTCATGGCTTCCCAATTGCCATCGAAAGCAATCCCGATTAGCTCGCCATTTCCATTTATTACAGGGCTTCCCGAGTTACCGCCTGTAATGTCGTTGGTGGAAAGGAAGCAGGTAATCAGTTCACCATTTTTCCCATATTGGCCAAAATCCTTTGCATCAATCAGTTCCTTTAATTTTGCAGGGACAATGAATTCTTCGTTCGACGGGTCTTCCTTTTCCAGAATTCCATCGGTGGTTGTAACAAAATCGTAATGAATGGCATCAGCCGGGAAATAATCCTGAATTGAGCCATAGGTAAACCTCATGGTTGAGTTGGCATCGGGATAGTATTTCTTTTGAGGGTTCATTTCGCGCAAACCGGCAATAAACGACCGCATATTAACATCCACTTCCGCCTGTGCTGCCATATATCCACCCTGAATTTTGCCAATGTGCATCATAAAAGATTGCGACAACTGGTAAGCAAGGTCTTTTTCGATGGTCTTTGCCGAAGGTTTATCTAAAAACTTGATGTATTTATCCTTGCACGCAAAAATGGAGGTTTCGAACAATTTATCCACAAAAGAGTCGCTGCAACCCTTAAACTTGTTATCGATAGTCTGGTAAATATCAGGCAGTTGATCGGCATTCACCCTAGTTTTAATCATTTTGAGCAATGCTTTCAGCATGTCTTTGTCCATGGCTGGATTAAATCCCTCAAAAGTAGCGTCAGCTTCCAGTTTCAGCGCATTTGCCGTTTCGTTTATTTCGGTCTTTTTGTCTTTGGGATTGGCTAACAGTTTAGCCAGCTGGTCCATTTGTGAAGCATGGTTGAGCACGTCGATATTGCCCTGACCAATGGCGACGTAATAAAAAGGAACCACACTTTTGCTCATTCCGGCATACCCTTCATTTATGTTTCCAAGGGTGCTGCCATAACGGTTTTTCCTGTCGGGATTTGCACTTGCCCAGGCAGTAAAATCATTTTCGATTTTCGTCTTCTGGCCTTTTACATCATTCTTTTTCAAGCCTTTGGTTTGCCCGATGAAATATTTCCAGGTATTGGCCAGTGAGGCGTAGTCGGAGGCATATTCGATGCGCAACGCCGGATCGGAATCCATGTAGGTTTTCATAATTTCTAACACTTTCCCAAAAACTTCGATGATGATGGGATTGAAATATTCAAGTGCAAAATCGATACCACTGGCGGTGCGGTACCGGTCGGTACTTCCCGGAAATCCCCAAATCATGGCATAATCGCCTTTTTCGTAGCCCTTGAGCGAAATGGGCAAATGGTGACGGGGTTTGAGCGGAACATTATTTTCTGAATATTCGGCAGGCGAGCCATCAGGTGCTGAATAAATCCTGAAAATGCTGAAATCGCCAGTATGGCGCGGCCACATCCAGTTGTCGGTGTCGCCACCAAATTTTCCGATTGCCGAGGGAGGCGCCCCAACCAATCTAACATCCTTAAAGGTCTCATAAACAAACATGTAGTACTCGTTGCCTTTGTAGAAATTTTTAACAACTACATCGTATTTGCCTTCCTGCGATGCCTCTTTTTTTATCGGATCGGTTATTTCCTTAATCTTCATGCGGCGCTCGTCGGCAGTCATGGTATCGTTGAGTTGTGAAACAACCTGCTGGGTCAAATCTTCCATTCTGATAAGGAAAGACGCTGTGAGGTTTGGGTTCGAAAGTTCTTCTTTCAGGCTCATTGCCCAAAAACCGTCGGTGAGATAATCGTGCTCAATTGTACTGTGGTTTTGAATGATGTCGTAGCCACAGTGGTGATTGGTAAAAACCAGTCCTTGTTCCGAAACCACTTCGCCTGTGCAAAAATATCCATTGGGTGCACTCCCGGCCGCCAAACCAACTATTGCATCCTTCAAACTTGAATGGTTGATGCTATAGAGCTCCTCAGGGGTAAGCCTTAAACCCATTTCCTGAATGTCGGTCCAGTTGAGTCGATCGACAAACATGGGTAACCACATCCCTTCGTCAGGGCGGGGAGTTTCTGCTGAAATGTTGAAACTTAACAGACAAGCTGTAAAAATTGAAAAGAAAATCTTTCTCATTGTTACGTTTATTAATTATTGAGTTAGTAAAAATTTTGTCAAAAAAGCTGGTTTCTTCCCGAAAATCATACCAAAGAAATTAATATTTTTAAAATCAATGCATTACCTGTTTCATTAAAAAAAAGATAATGTGCGTTAAATGGCATTTGATGTTCGGTAATGAACAAAAATAAACCCGGCAAAAATAGTACAATCATTCTTAAGCCAAATTTCCTTTTTATCAGAAACTTCGGGTCAGCAAATCAATATTTCCACTCCTGATTTCATGGAAAAAAATGTCGTTGAGAAAGAAAAACAAAAGCCCAAAGGTTCTTTGCCCAAAAAAATTATCTTTGCATCAGTTGATGTTAACAAAACGAATAAATGGCCAACAAGAATACCGATAAGTTTGATAATAAGCAACATACGGACCTTAATCTGCAACTAAATTCAAAATTGGGTATCAACGATTTTGATAAAATGATGGACGATACTTTTGAGGAAACTACCGATGATGTAGATCGAAATGACGAAGAAGATGTAGATCAAAAACAGGCTGCAACCATCCCTGATGCTGCTGAAACATCTGAATTAAGCCCCACCAACCTGGAAATACCGGAGATTATATCGAAAAATGAGCTGATTGAGAATGCCACACGCGCCAAAATACGAACAATCATCAGTAAACAGGAGCAAGTACTGGAAATAAAAGAAGAAAATTTAAACAAGTTAATGGCTGATTTTGATTTACATACCCGGAAAAGGAAATTAACCAAAAAAGCATTGAAGAAGGCAAAAGAACTTAAACTTGGGACTGATAAAATGGACCTGATTAAAATGGACCTGAAACAGACCAAGGAGATGCTGAAAAGCTGTAAAGCCCGCGTTGAGCAGGAAGAGTCGGACATAAAAAACCAGCGAAGACTGATAGGTTTGCTCGAAACAATCCTTTGAAGCAAGTAACCACAAAGCTATGACATCACCGCATTTCGAAAAAAACAAAGCTTTTTACGAATTTCTTGAAACACAGTTTCAGCTTTTCAAAGGCAACCTGATGGTTACCAAAGCCTCCAAAGACGAAGAGGCCATTCATCAGATGAGGGTTGCCATCAAGCGGATAAAAACAATCCAAAAGCTAAAAAAAAACATCAGCGTATCTGTTGAAATTCCACAGTATGTAAATGATGCAATAAAAACCGCTTTCCGGTCGGCCGGAAAACTGCGCGACCTCCAGATACACATGAATTTACTGCATCATTTTCAAAAAGAAATCAAAACTGCTTTCAGAGAGTTTGATGAACACCTGAAAAATGTGGCAACTGAACTTAATCAACTCATTGATAGCACGATTCATCACATCGACTTTTCGGGTAATGACGAATTGCCCCTTCTTCCTGATAAAGGATACGAAAATGACATCATAAAAGAATGTATAGACTTTGTTGAACGCAAGATTATCAAAATACATCAACTTATCTTATTGATCCAGAACGAAGAAAAGGTTCATGAACTACGAAAACAAATAAAACAGTTGTTTTTTATCCTTCAGTTTTTATCAGAACAAATCCCCGACAACTTGTTTTACGGCTACGAAATGAAGCCGTTGAAACGGCTCACCGATGCCATTGGAAATTGGAATGACCTTGACTTTTTTGGACAAAGATTGGAAAGATTTATCCAGCAACAACAAACCGGTTTTGCCGGTAAGTTTCCGGAATACATGATCCTGAAATATTTTACAGAGCACGAAAAACAGAAATACCTCGAGGATATCGATGTGGATATTTATTTGGAAATGATCAATTTGCAGGATATTCTCAAAAAAAGGAACCCATCACCACCAGCTACGCTTAACAATCAGAATATTGTTCTCGAAAAGGCGATGAATTATTGAGTTACGTCTAAAAAGAAAGTTATTGCCTTTTGACCTGTCATGAGTTTACTGAAGTACCACGAAAACCTGACTTTTTACAGACTGCTATTCTCGATTTAAACAATAATCATGAAGTTATCATCTTCAATAATCAAATCTGAATGTTCCAAAATTAATGTCAACAAAGGCTACCCCACCATCTTCTCCAAAAACTCAAGCATCTTCTTTTTTGTGAAAGGCTTGGAAATGTAATGTGAGCAGCCGCCCGAAAGGTATTCGGCCTGTTGGGTGACCATGGCATTGGCGGTGACGGCGGCAATCGGAGTGTTTTCGTAGCCGGCTATTTTGCGGATTTCTTTCACAGCCTCAAGGCCGTTCATCTCCGGCCCAAGGTTTATATCCATTAAAATACAGTCGTATCGGTTGGTTTTAGCCAATTCGACTCCTTCTGGTCCATTTACAGCCAGATGTACCTCGTAGTTGTCTTTCAGAAACAGGGAAACAAACTCCCGATGATCGGCATCATCTTCAACATACAGAATATGAGGCCGCTCAGAGTCAAATTTACTTTCAGGCAAACTTCCGTACTTTTGTTCATCTCTGTTTATTGGCCTGTCAAGGGTAGGCATCACCGGCTCTGCGGGCAAAAAGATCGTAAACTTGGTCCCTTTCGCGGGTTCACTTTCAACATCAATGCTGCCGTCCAGCACGTCAATGTAACGTTTGGTAACATGCAGCCCCAGTCCCATTCTTTCAAAAGCACGGTTATAGCCTTCACTCGCCTGACGGAAAGCATCGTAGATGAGCGAAATGCGTTCGGACGGAATACCTATCCCGGTGTCAGAAACTTCGATGGTATATCCTGCAACGTTATTCTTTTTGGCTCTTTTGAGAGAAACCGTTACACCACCCGTTTCGGTGTATTTTATGGCGTTGTCGAGCAGGTTGACGATTATTTGCGTTAGTATGGTGGCATCTGTTTCTATTCCGGCTTGGTAATCTTCGATGACAACGTCCAGAAACAAATGCTTTTCATCGGCAGATGCTTTGTATGGTTCCTGAACGTTCAGGATAAGTTCTGAAAGATTCTGATATTTTTTCCTGACTTTCAATTGGTTGGCCTCTATAACTGACAGGTCGATAATCAGGTTGAAAGTATTTAGCAGCCGCAGCGAGCTTTTTCGGATAATTTCAACCATTTGTCGGTGCTCCTCGTTGGTGAGGAAATCCATTAATACTTCAGAAAATCCAAGGATGCCATTGAGCGGTGTCCGCAATTCATGGCTGACGGTCGCCAGAAAATTGGTTTTCAACCTGTTCATCTCTTCAGCAAGCTGTTTGGCAGCGATAATTTCGGCCTCGAATTTCTTTCGTCCCGAAATGTCACGCAATATCCCCACAGCATTCCATTGCCCTTTTATTTTTATGGCAGACAACGAAAGCTCGATGGGAAAAACTTCGCCGCCCTTTTTCAACGCCTCAAGCTCGAGCGTTGTCCCAACTGCAAAACCTTCGCCGCTCCGCAGAAATTTTTCAAATCCGGCTTTGTGGCTTTCATGGTATTTTGCCGGTGCAAACAAAGTGTGAAGATTTTGCCCCAAAACATCCTCAACGTTATAATTGAAAAGCGTTTCGGCAGCTTTGTTAAAAAATGAAATGTTCCCTTGATGATCCATCAGAATGATGGCATCGTGGGCTGATTGGGTAATTTTGGCGAGTTTTTCTTCACTAAGTCTGATTTCTTCAAGGGCTTTCTTTCTGAAAGTGATATCTCTGAAAGCCACAACCCGCATTGATTTGCTGTTTATAGAAATAATTTTCGCCTCAATTTCGAGAGGCATTAATGTTTTGTCTTTTCGTATCCCCGTCACTTCAAAAATGCCTACTGACGAATCGGTGATTAGCTTTTTTATGATATGCCCCGAAGTTTCCTCAAGAAGCAGCGCTGGATAATTCTGCCCAAGAAGTTCAGAACGGTCGTAGCCAAACAGGCGTGCAAACGAAAGGTTGCAATCGATTATCGTTCCGCCTTCATGAATTAAAATTCCTTCAAAGGTTATTTCCGACAGGGTTCTGTAACGCTTTTCGCTTTCACGCAGCAGCAATTCTGATCTTATCCGATGCGAATGGTCGTTAAAAACAATCACAATTTCCGACGAAGGCAGCTTATACATATAAAAGTCGAGCCAAATCGAAACCTCTTGCAAAACATACTCCATCGAAGGGATTTGGTGCGATTGCCCACTAACAAAAACTTTGCTCAGAATCTCAAATACACCGGTTGATTCTCCTTCGGGAAATGCCCTTTTTAATGGCTGGTTCAGGCCTTTATCACATCCTGGAAAAATCACCTGAGCGGCTTTGTTTATTGCCCGCAACACGAAGTCATCGCCATTGTTAACCGGTTCAACAATGGCAACTCCTGAAATCATGTTTTCGAATAATTCTCTGAATTTTACCTCTGAAGTTTTTAAAGCTTCAAAAGCAATCTTTTTTTCAAACTGTTTTCCAACTTCTTCGGCAATATACTGTATGAGGCCAATGTCGTTTTTACTGATAAGGTGTTCATTTTCATAATCCTGAATAACAACCGCTCCTATGTAGCGTGAGGTAAAAAACGGTACGCCCATCCATACTTTGGCCTTATGGCCAACATACTCGGCCTGTTTTTTTTCAACCTGTTCGTTGATTTGTTCATGTTGCAGATAAACCAATTCCTGGTTTTTAATAACCCTTGCGGTAAAGGTATTTCCGGCTTTAAAATGCAATGGGGTTTCCATTTCGTCTCTGATAAAAACCACCTCAATTGTGTCGGTTTCGGGTAAAAGGATGGTGATGGCGAAATTTTTAACGTTCAGATAAGTTTCAAGGCCGGCAGTAATAATTTCGAACAACTCTTCGAGCGAGTGGGCATCAAACAGGTGACGGGTAAATATCAGTTTTAGTTGTTCCTCACGTTGTTGTAACCGCACAGTGGTAATATCACTTATGGTAATATAACAATTGAGGCTGTTGGTATTACTTCCCTGAACTGTTAACTTGAAAAGCAGGCACTGGTTGAAATGATCGGGCGAGGGAAGGTATCTTTCGAAATCGACATTGAAGAAATCCTCATTATCCCGGGCAATGAATTTTTTGATTTCGTCGAACACTGATTGTGGAATCAGTTCTTCCAGATTTATATTTTCCTGATTTTGACTTCCAAAACGGAGCAAATGTCTTGCCTGCTCGTTAAAAAATACTACTTCTCCATCCTCAACAATCATCAAGCCTTCGCTGATGTTGGCAGCCATCCTTCTAAACCTGAGTTCACTTTTTTTGATTTCGTTCTCCTTGTTCCTTTTTTCCTGCATTTCGTCCCTCAGCTTCAAGGCGTTGGCTACTGCCACCGGAAGTCGTTTAATGCGGTTTTTCATAATATAATCCCAGGCTCCCAGTTTCAGGCATTCAATGGCTGTTTCCTCGCTCATCTGCCCAGTCACAAAAATAAATGGAGTATCGGGGCACAGGGATTTATGATGCGAAAGAGCCTGCATACCATCAAACCCGGGCAAAAGATAATCAGCTAAAACTATGTCAGGTTTGAAATTTTTAAGGGCTTCAATAAAATCGTCTTCGGTATCCACCATCAGGGGTTGATATTCAAATTCCGAACGTTCGAGATAAAGAGTGAGAATCCTTTTATCAAGATCACTGTCTTCAAGTATTAAAATTCTAATTGGAGTGGACATACATCTGTAAATAAACTTGTTACATGCCAAAAACTAATTCTTATGGTCGCTTTTTTCTGGACTATGAAAGTACAAAAAATCCAATATTCAAATAACTTTCAACTATTTTGTTGGCTTTTATTGAAAATTTTTTCCGTTTACGGCCTGGATGAGGAAACCGTTGTCCCAAATCCCCTTTGTCTTTTGGCTTCAAAAACCACTATTGCAGCCGAAACACTTACATTTAATGAATCAGCTACTCCACTCATCGGGATAATGATATTTTGATCAGAAACATGCAGCCATTTTTGTGTAAGTCCGGTAGATTCGGTTCCCAGCACGATGGCTGCCGGCGGCCTGAAATCCACTGTGTGATAAGGCAAAGATGCATTGAGTTCAGTACAAAATATTGAAACCTGTTTCTCTTTTAGCCACGCAATAACCTCCTCCGATGTCCCGGTGGCAACAGGCACAGTAAACAGGCAGCCTAATCCCGAACGAATTACGTTGGGGTTGTACAGGTCGGTTTGTGTATCGCAAACAACCAGGGCATCCACGCCGGCTGCGTCGGCTGTGCGAAGGATAGCGCCGAGATTCCCCGGCTTTTCAACGGATTCGAGCACAATAATCAACGGATTTTCCTGTAAATGAATATTTTGAAGGCTGTGGTCTTTTGGTTTTGAAACGACCACCATTCCGCCGCTTTCGTCGCGATAGCTGATTTTGGCAAAAACCTCGCGGCTTACCGAAAAAACTTCACCCGGTTGCCCGGTGTATTTTTCAACTTCCCGCAAGGTTATCAAATCCGGACAAAAAAACACCGTGATCATCTGATAGCCTGCTGCATAAGCTTTTTCGATTTCCTTGCGGCCTTCGATGATAAAAACACCTTGCTCTTTACGCGCCCGCGGCTTATCGAGCCTCACAAGGTTTTGAATCCTCGCATTTTTCGTACTCGTGATATGATCTTTTGGTTCAATCATTTTTACAATCAATCTGGCAAAAGTAAAGTTTTAACCATCAATCAATTTAAATTTTTCCCTGCGACCTTTCTCCCACCCCAGATGCCAACCCCAATTTTCCATTTTTCCAACTTCCTACCCTTCCATTTTTCCATTCTTCCACCCTTCCATTTTTCCATCTTTCCACCCTTCCATTTTTCCATTCTTCCACCCTCCAATTTTCCACCCTTCCATTTTTCCATCTTTCCACCCTTCCATTTTTCCATTTTCCCACCCTTCCATTTTTCCATTTTCCCACCCTTCCATTTTTCCATCTTTCCACCCTTCCATTTTTCCATCTTTCCACCCTTCCATTTTTCCAACCTTCCACCCTTCCATTTTTCCATTCTTCCACCCTTCCATTTTTCCATTTATCCATCTTTCCAATTTTCCACCCTTCCATTTTTCCATCTTTCCACCCTTCCATTTTTCCATTTTCCCACCCTTCCATTTTTCCATTTTCCCACCCTTCCATTTTTCCATCTTTCCATCTTTCCAATTTTCCATCTTTCCATTTTTCCATTTTTCCATTCTTCCACTTCTCTCGCCACTCTCCCGCTCTTTTACTACTTTTGAAAAAAATTTTCGACCAACAATGATTCAAACCATCACACCAAAACACTGGAGAGATTACGAGCTGATCGATTGCGGTGATTTTGAAAAACTTGAAAGGTTTGGCGATTATTTCCTTATTCGCCCCGAACCTCAGGCTATATGGAGCCGGCAATTGACCACTGATTACTGGAACAGCCTGGCTCATGCCCGGTTTGTCCGCGACATCAAAGGCTCGAACCGTTTTGGACAAAACGAAAACGGTGGTTGGAAATTCATGAAAAGCATGCCTCAGCAATGGCAAATTTCTTATGAAAATCAAGGGCTTAAACTAAAAATTAAATTGGCCCTGACCAGTTTTGGGCACATTGGTGTTTTCCCGGAACAAGCCTGTAACTGGGATTTTATTTTTACGCAAACAATGCAATTAAAAGATAAAAACCCCAGGGTACTGAATCTTTTTGCATACACCGGTATTGCTTCATTAGCTGCAAAGGCCGCCGGAGCCGATGTTACCCATCTCGATTCGGTGAAGCAGGTGGTGGGCTGGGCTAAAGAAAACATGGAATTATCGGGGCTTGACAACGTCCGCTGGGTGGTTGAAGATGCCATGAAATTTGTGGTGCGTGAGGCAAAACGCGGCAAAAAATATCATGGGATTATCCTCGATCCGCCAGCTTATGGCCGTGGCCCTGCAGGCGAAAAATGGGTTTTGGAAGAAGGCCTCAACGAGCTGGTTAAAATTACCTCCCAATTGCTCGAACACGAAAACAGCTTTTACCTGCTGAATATGTATTCACTTGGTTTTTCGTCGTTTATCGGAAAAAACCTGGCTAAAAACTATTTCATCACAACTACCGTTGAAGCCGGCGAGTTTTATCTGCACTCCAACGCTGGATTTGATCTACCTTTAGGCACTTTTTTAAAAATAACATTATGACCAAATTTATATCCCGGATTGACGGAACAGTTTTCGATGCTTTAAAAAATCAGTTCCCTGAAAGCTCGAATCAAAAGTTGCGCAACATGGTTAAACACAGCCTTGTAAAGCGAAACGGTACGACCATAAAACACCCGAGCGATCCTGTAAAAACAGGCGATGAGCTGGTTTTTACACCCAAACAGGCTGTTAAGACTATTAAAGAAGGAAAAAAGAGTATAAAAATTGTTCATGAGGACGAATGGCTGCTTGTGGTGCACAAACCCGCAGGAATGCTCACAAGCGGCGAATCATCGCCCAACTCGCCTACTCTGGTCAAAATCCTCACCGAAAATCTGCACGAAAGTGAATCGTTTAAAGGCAGGTTACAGATTGTCCACCGGCTCGACCGTGAGGTGGAAGGGTTGATCATTTTTGCCAAATCCGAAGCCATCAATGCAAAACTCAAGGAAAACTGGAAAGGCGTTGAAAAAAATTATCTGGCTCTGGTCGAAAACAAGCCCCGGGCAAAAGAGGGCGAAATCAGCTCGTGGCTCAAAGACGGGTTGAAACAAAAGGTTTTCTCGTACGACCACGAAATCCCTGATTCAAAATGGGCTGTAACGCATTTCAGGTATGTGAAATCTGTTGGAAAATACCACCTTCTGGAAGTTTCGCTCGAGACCGGCCGCAAAAACCAGATCAGGGTGCACCTTGCCGAAATTGGCTGCCCGGTGGTTGGCGACTGGAAATATGGCGCCGACAAATCGGTCATCCGCCAAATACGGCTGATTGCCTGGCGCATTGCCTTCGACCACCCGGTAACCGGCAAACGCATCGAACTGGAAGCCTCAGTTCCGGCTCGTTTTTACACCCCCTCTGAAGATTTGCCTGAGAAGTATAAATAAGGTTTTTAGTACAAAAATTTCCATTATTCAAAATAGAATTGAAAATTGGACATTGGGGGCTGAAAATTGGATATTCAAAAAAATTGTGAATCAGAAACATGAATATTAATGAACGGTTATTTGCGAGGTAAATAATTAGTTACTTTTTTAAAGTATAATTGAAAATAGTGAAATGTTCAGAACAATACAGAATTTTAACAAAAGATGGCTGGTATCCTACCACTCAGAAAGGCTCGCACACCAAAATGAGACACCCGTTCAAACAAGTGATTGTAATTTTGCCAAATCATGGTAGCAACGAAGTTGGTAAAGGATAAGAAGCCAAGATATTAAAAGATGCTGGAATAAGATAATTATTAATCTTATGATTATGAAAAAATTAGAAAGTCAAATAGAGATGGTTGTGGGAAAAACAGACACTGGTTTTAAGGCTTTTTTAATTCAAAACCATTCCTTTTGTGTTTGATTATTAAATATAAATTGAATTTGATATGAAGGCGGTTGAAATAAATGCGACGACGGATAAAAATGGCTTTTTAAAGATTGATTATCCATTGAAGAAAAAAAAAGCAAAGTAAGGGTTATCATACTTTTTGATGAAAAAAATGACCAAACCGATGAAGAGCAGATTTGGCTTCAGTCAATTTCTTCCAATCCCGCATTTGATTTTTTACATGACCCTGCTGAAGACGTTTATTCAATAAAAGATGGAGAACCTTTCAATGGTTAAAAATTCCATTGTTCTTGTTCCATTTCCTTTCGATGATTTTTCAGGTTTAAAAGTCAGACCAGCGCTTTGTTTAACCTCTGAAATTGGGAAATATCAGCCTATCATCATTGCTTTCATTTCAAGTAAGATTCCTGAAGATTTAACAAAAAATATGATGTAGTAATTACTTTTGGAACTGAAAACTCTTTTGGTACCGGCCTTACAGTTGATTCAGTGATCAGGCTTCATAAAATGGTAACCATTCCAAGAAACTTAATTAAGAGAAAGTTAGGCGCTATCAACAAAATTTTAGAAATTGAGATTAATCAAAAAATAAAACATTTATTTGATTGTGAATAATAAGGCTTGATTCACCCTTCTGGCAATACAAGTTATTTTGATTTAAGATTTGATGAGAAGAAACAAAGTTGGAAATTTCTTTTGGCTTTATCCACATGAAAAATCTCATTATTGAAAATACAGATAACCAAACGGTATTGAGAATCAACAAGAAAGGTTTTGATGAAGAATATTTAATTTCTTTGGTTAAAAGGCTTCAATTTGAAGAATTAGCCGAAAATACAGATTTTGATTTAGTCAGTGGTAGATCGATAAAATATTGATTACAAACATTTTGAAAATAACCGGAACTTAACATCCAAAAGTTTTTTATTAATACAATGCTGAACTTCCTCAAAAAATGGAAAATACACAGCCCCGGAATATCCTTTGGGAAGTATTCAAATGAAAACTTAGGATTCGTGGCAAAATGTTAACACATCTGTACTTTTTGTCCTTTCCAATCCATAAGAAAAGCTACTTTTGAAAAATATTGAATGTGGCCCGGCTCCTGATTTAATGAGAGGGAGTTGGCAGCAACGCATAAACAACATTAACAATAAAATGATGAAACAACCAAAAGTAGCGCTGGTGTTAGGTGGTGGCGGAATAAAGCCCTATTCCATTATTCCCTTACTGAAGTTTCTGAAAAGCAACAACATAAGGTTAGACCTTGTTGCGGGCTGCAGTGGTGGCGCAATTATGTCGGCTTTGCTGGCATCGGGCTATTCGCCGGATGATATCGTCAACAACATTGTAGGCCGGATTAGCAAGGACCTTTTCAAAACCGATTTCAGGGCTTTGGCCTCCCTGGCGCGACTGCCATTCAGCCGGATGGACAAAGAAAATGCTTTCATCAAATCAGGCCCCATACGCAAACTTTTCAGGGAACTTTTCGGAAACAGGCGCATTGAAGACCTTGAGATGAAAACAATCCTGCAGGCGACTGATTTTCAAACCGGAGAAAGTGTAGCCCTTGAATCGGGTGATCTTGCTGACAGCGTATATGCCTCTTCAGCTATTTTTCCACTGTTGCCAGCTGTTAAACTGGGTGAAAGATGGCTCTTCGACGGTGGTTTCAGCGCGCCGGTACCCGTGCTGCAGGCGGTAACCTACAATCCTGACATCATTATTGTTGCTGATTTTCAGGAAAGATTGGCTTCAAATCCCACAGGCTATTATGAGGCTGCCCTACACACCGGTAAAATTTACACTAAGACCATTACAGCAGCACAAACATGCCTCTCGATCGATCTTCACGGAGGAGAGGTAATTTATGCCAACGTTGTTTTCGATAAGTACATTTCCATCTGGGAGATAGAAAAAATGCCAGCCATCCTTGAGGCTGGTGAATTGGCTCTCGAAAAAGTAAGCCGTGAAATTATGCTAACATTGGAGCATTACAAAAAGTTGAATGGTTAAATTGTGAAAATAAGAAAAGCAGGAAGGTGTAAAAAGCTAATCCTGAAGTATATGCAATCAAATAGTCGCTGGTGCAGATAGGAAAATTGGCTTACTGACCTTGTTTTTTTGCAAATGCCCTTAATCGGAATCATCGAAACCAAAGGCCATTGGTTATATTTTCGCAAGAAATGCCACCTTGTTGGTGATGCAATGGGTGAGATTTCGTATGGCAAATCGAAGAAAGGAAGTCTATCGTCAGGCTCGAGCACAAAAAATGGCTTAGCACATAAACTATTGATTTGCGGAAACTGAATTTTGTGGAACAATTGCTACCTCAACAATTGTTTTTTTGTCAAATTCCACCCAAATAATAATCATTGCAGCCTTGGCAATAACTATCAAGGAAATCAGATTCTGCTGCTTCATTTACAAACCCTGAATAGCAGTCGCAAAAGCAAAAGCTAATCCGTAACAAGCGGCTCATCGTCAAGCCACGCACACTGCATGACGATCGGATGCCCAAAAAAGGTATTTTCAAAAGCACTTTTTTTCATACCTTTGTAACCTAATACTTGTAACTATGACAAAATCATTCAGAAAAATAATACTGGTAATTGCCCTATTTTGTAGTATCGCATCCATAGGCCAGACTGATGGTAAGAGTCAGGAAATTGATTCAAAAGATGTGGATGCGCTCAGGGAGTATAACCAAGGAATTGCAAAAGCTGCACAACAAAGTTTTGCTGATTCAGTAAAAAAGTCAGAGCTGGAGTCGCAGCTGTTGAAACTTGAATCCAACGATATCCAAAAAAAAGAAGAACTCCAACAGCAGTTGAAAGCTATTGATGTCAACGCTGCCAAATTAGCAGAAAGTAAAAAGCCCTATTCCGATTTGTTGCGAAACACTGCAAAAGGTTTTCCTGTGACAGGTGTACTGAATGACACGTTGTTTTTTGTTTTTTCAAAAATCGGGGCATCCACACCCAAGGAAAGAGCAAACAACATAAGCCACAAAATTGGAATACTTTACGAAGACGATTTTCTTAACACTGATTCAATTCTGGTAATTAAATCTGAGGATAACTATGACATTGTTTATGGTGAAATAATTATTATGAGCCTTTCGGAAAACGATGCAAAATGGTATGGAAAGGATTTATCAGAGTTGGCATTAACCTTAAAAGAAATCATTAAAAGCTCTATTAATGAAGCAAGAAATGAAAACAGCTTGTTTAAACTTCTGGCAAGGATCGGGTGGGTGTTGCTGGTAATTACAGTTGTTGCGTCGATGGTTTGGTTGATTGGCAGAGGATATAAAAGGCTTTTACTGTTTATCGATATAAAACGGGACAAATGGTTAAAAGATTTATCGTACAGGGATTACACCTTTCTGACAGCGGAACAGGAAATGAACGTTGTGCTTTTTATGCTAAAGATATTCCGCTGGTTTGTTTATGCGGTTTTACTTTATGTTACATTACCGATTATTTTCAGCATTTTTCCATTTTCGCGCGATTGGGCTGATGCCTTGTTTCAGCTTACCTGGTCGCCATTTAAACGTATTTTGATTGCCGTTTGGGAATACATGCCCAACCTGTTCAGTATTCTGGTAATTTACTTCGTTATGAAATACCTGATACGTTTTGTGAAATATATTTTTAGCGAAATAGAAACTCAAAAACTAAAAATATCAGGATTTCATGCCGATTGGGCAATGCCAACCTACAGCATCATCAAATTTTTGCTGTATGCTTTTATGTTTGTCCTGATATTTCCCTATTTGCCCGGATCCGATTCAAACATTTTCAAAGGTGTGTCGGTATTTATCGGGGTTTTGTTTTCGTTAGGTTCATCTTCGGCTATTGCAAACATAGTGGCTGGTTTGGTGATAACCTACATGCGTCCGTTCAAAATTGGTGATCGTATAAGAATAGGTGATGTTACTGGTGATGTGGTCGAAAAAACACTTTTGGTAATCAGGGTGAAGACCGTCAAAAATGAAGTTGTTACAATCCCCAACTCATCAGTTTTAAGTGGCAATACAACAAATTATAGCAGCGTAGCAAAAGAAAATGGATTAATCATACATACCACAGTTACGATTGGTTATGATGTTCCATGGAAAAATATGCATCAGGCTTTGATTGATGCCGCCCTGAAAACTGAAATGATACTTGAAGACCCGAAACCATTTGTTTTGCAAACCAGCCTCGACGATTTTTATGTTTCGTACCAGATAAATGCATATACCCGTGAAGCGGCCAAGCAGGCTTTGATTTATTCGAACCTGCATCAAAATATTCAGGATACCTGCAATGAAAGGGGTATCGAAATTCTTTCGCCCCATTACCGGGCAGCACGAGATGGTAACATGACAACCATTCCGGCTGATTACTTGCCAAAGGATTATAAAGCGCCGGGTTTTAATGTGAAAGTTGATCGTTAAATTAATTTTGGCAAATTCGTTTCGGCTGAAAAGTGATAACCTAAAGGTAACTCCAAACTTATTTTTAAATAAAAATTTTGGTTCACGATTAAAAATGAATGAGTTATGAAAGATTTTTTTGAAACAAAAGTCCTCGAGATGGGTGACTACACGCTAAAACTTTTTCATCTTATCAATTTAGCGGTATTTATTGCGATTGTGGTTTTGTTTTTAATTGTTCTGAAGCGGGTCATTTACAAGTCAAAAAAACTCGATGCTGCAAAAAAATTCTCTATTAACAAATTGTCGCGCTATGTAATTTCTGTCATCGCCTTTCTCATAGGCCTTAAAATATTAGGTTTCAACATTTCAGTACTTCTTGCCGGTTCAGCTGCAATTTTGGTTGGACTTGGATTTGGATTGCAAAACCTGTTCAGCGATTTTATCTCAGGCATCATTCTTCTGCTCGATGGAACATTAAAGGTTAATGATATTATCGAAGTCAACGGAAGCATTTACAAAGTGTTGGAAATAAATTTCAGGACAACTACTGTGCTTGGGCGCGATGAAAACTATGCCATTGTTCCAAATTCAGAACTTACCGTTAACAGGGTGATCAACTGGACACACAGCCAGATATCTTCACGGTTCAGGGTAAGCCTGGGTGTCGATTATTCGACCGATGTGGTAAAACTGATGCAAATTTTAAAGGAAGTTGTAAAGAAAAATGAACGTGTACTTGAAGAGCCTGAACCATTTGTCAGGTTTGAAGATTATGGTGATTCTGCGCTACTTTTCTCGGTCTTTTTTTACTCGAATGAAATATTCAGGGTTGAAAACATTAAGAGTGAATTGCGTGTTGAAATCTTTAAAGCATTAAAAGAGAATAACATAACAATACCTTTCCCGCAAAGGGTGATACATCATGTAGAAAATAAAACCAGCCAGGGTTAAAATGATCAGGATACGCAAAATCATCAATCCAAACCTTGAAACCAACTATTTTTACCTCAAAAAGGTCAAGGAAATAATCAGAAAACAATTTCCTGATCTTTCAGAAAAAAAAATTGCAGCCATCGAACATCAGATGATCGATCCGGTTAATGCCCGGTATCATACTACTTTGTTTGTGGCCATGAACATCAACGACAGCATAGTTGGGTTTGCCATCCTGCTTAACCTGTCGGACTTAAATTTTTGTTTTCTGGATTATATTGCTACCTCACCCGGCAAATCATCCTCAGGATTTGGAAGTGCGCTTTACGACAGGGTGCGCGAGGAAGCCATTGCTTTAAAAGCATTTGGGATTTTCTTTGAATGTTTGCCCGACGATCCAAGGCTCTGTGAAAACAAAAATTTCATGGTTCAAAACCAAAAGAGGCTGGCCTTCTACGAAAAATTTGGTGCACGCCCCTTGGCCAATACCTTGCACGAAACGAAAGTAAACCCTGGTGATGATTGTCCGCCATACCTTGTTTTTGATGGCCTTGGTATCAACCAATCTATCCCACGCTACTATGCCAGAAAAATTGTAAAAGCCATACTCACACGTAAATATGCTGATTTCTGCCCCACCCATTACATCGAAAAAGTTGTAAAAAGCATTAAGGACAATCCGGTTGTCATGCGCAAACCGGTTTATGTAAAAAGCACGAAAAAAGCTGGCACACAAAAGACACCTAAAACAAAAATTTTGTTGATAATCAATGATCAACATCAAATTCACCATGTAAAAGAAAGGGGTTATGTTGAATCACCAGTGAGAATAAGCAGCATTAAAAAGGAACTTGACAAAACTGAGCTTTTCGAAACAATACAGGCCAAAAACTTTCCCGATAAACTTATCACAGATGTGCACGATAAGAGTTATTTCAACTATTTTAAAAGGGTGTGCAAAAACCTGCCCAAGGGCAAATCAGTATATCCGTATGTTTTTCCTTTGCGATACGCAGCAAAACCACCCAAAGAATTATCAGTCAGGGCTGGTTATTACTGTTTTGACACTTTTACACCATTAAATCAAAATGCTTTTCTGGCTGCACGCTACGGAGTAAATTGTGCCTTAACTGCTGCCGACAAAATTTTAGAAGGAAATAAAACGGTGTATGTGTTGACCCGTCCTCCGGGTCATCACGTCGAAAAAGCCATGTTTGGAGGCTTCTCCTACTTCAATAACTGCGCTATTGCGGCAAATTACCTGAGTAAAATTGGCAATGTTGCCATCCTTGACATTGATTTCCATCATGGTAACGGTCAACAACAAATTTTTTATGACCGCATGGATGTTCTTACCATCTCGTTGCACGGACACCCTGCTATTGCATATCCCTATTTCAGTGGGTTTACTGACGAAAAAGGAATGGATGCGGGCACGGGATTCAATCATAATTTTCCTTTGCCCGAAAATACAACTTATGATTTTTATAAAAAGAAATTAATGAAAGCATTGGCTTTGATTAAGAAATTCAAGCCTTCGTTTTTGATTATTGCTTTAGGCCTTGACACTGCAAAAGGTGACCCAACCGGAACATGGAGTTTTTCTTTCGAGAATTTTGAAAATACCGGCAGGCTTATCGGTGAACTAAATATTCCGACCATTGTAATTCAGGAAGGTGGTTATAAAAATCAATCGTTAGGCTCGAATGCAAGGGCTTTTTTTGTTGGATTCCACACAATGTATCATGGGTAACATTTCATCAAAATTATTTTCGTCTGAAAAAGAAGGGTAGTATGGCCTGCAAACAACCAGACAATTTTAATTTGTGTGACAAAGCCAATTTTAAAATCATGCCTCCATAATCATTAGCAAATGTGGGGTGTGCTGATTACATACTTGTTGCTGGAGTGTTTCCTCCAGTGTGCCGAGTTCGTCTTCATCCAATGTTTTGGCGCTTCATCGTAGGCGTTACAAGGGTGTTTCTTTTATGTGAATGTTTATTCCAGCGGCGTTAACAAGCCTCTTTTTCGCTCTTGTTCTCAATTTTTTGTTAATGGCGATAAAATTAGGGAACCGAAAACGAATCTGAAAAATGATCAGAGCACTATCTATACATAAAGATAACCCCTGAAAGAAAAAATGGAATGATTATCGTCCGGATACAGTTTATTTCTCAACCACTTAAACACATCGTCCAATGTGTTAAGGATTTGCCATAGTTTTGCCATTGCATGTTTTGGTGCTGACTGTCGGTTGAAACCCGACATAAGATGCTGATATGATGATAAAAGACGGAAAACAAATTGAAGATTCTGCCAAAAACGAGATTGTGACATCCAACCGGTTTTTAAGGGGATTATTGATGGTTGCAGGATCTGTTTTTTTGGGGCTTGGCATTGTGGGTATCATATTACCACTTGTTCCAACTACACCCTTTCTTTTGCTTGCTGCTGCCTGCTATGCAAGAAGTTCGAAAAGAATTTACCACTGGCTGCTGACCAACAAATGGTTTGGAAATTACATAAAAAACTATCGTGAAGGTAAAGGTGTTCCTTTAAAAGTAAAACTTTCGGCCATTTCGTTATTGTGGGCAACCATACTATTTTCGACAATACAATTAATTGACAGCCTGCTTGTCAGGATTCTTCTAATCCTGATAGCCCTTGCAGTAACTGTGCATATTGTGGCTATCAGGCAAAAAAAATAAGCAT
>CALFEP010000237.1 GCA_937950125.1 uncultured Bacteroidota bacterium | reverse complement strand
AAGTACGTCGAAACCACCCCATCTACGGCGCCTTCGACAGGCTCAGGCGCCAGAGAAACTATCTCCCCGGTAGTTGAGCCCACCATCCCGGTGGTTGAGCCTGTCGAAACCACCCCTTAGTACCCACCCTTCCGGTGGTTGAGCCCTTGTACTGAGCTTGTCGAAGTACGTCGAAACCACCACTTCCCCACCACCCTCATTTCCAATCCCTTATAGCACCCCAAAAAAACCACTTGAGGTTTTCATCAAAACCACTTGAGGTTTTCATCAAAATCACTTGAGGTTTTCATCAAAATCACTTGAGGTTTTTTGCAAAACCACTTGAGGTTTTTAAAGGCTTCTCCGGAGGCTTTTTTTTACACGCAATTTCACTGATAAAAACCGTAGGCAAATCCCCAAAAAACCATGCTGAAAAGAGTGTGTTTTTACCCCTGAAAAGGCTTACTTTAATTTGTACTGAAAATAAATTACCGGATACGCAAAAAAACGTTCGTCCTGAAATTCCCGACGTTCAGCACGAAATTCTCTACGCTCAGCTCGGAAAATTGTACTTTTCATGATTTTGCAATGCTGACAGTAAATTGAATTTGGTTGTTGAAATTCCAAAAATTCTATTTTTGATATTTGAAAAAAGTTGATGAGCAATAGTAAAAAAATACACGGTACGGATTGTACAATACCGACAAATGCGGGAAGCAATAGTACGGACTTTCAGTAACAATAAACAAGATAGGTGCAAGCCAAAAGAGATGAAAAATAGATGTGACATTCATTCAGACGGAATCTGTATTTATATAGAAACACGGGTAGGAGCCAAGTTAATAGGCAAAGTTATTATGATCATCTTCAATATATTAGGATGGACACTGTTTCTAACTGCTTGTATCCTTATTCCTGGAGAAGAATTAGGTGAGTTCATAATACCTTTGGGAGGTTGGTTGATTATACTAATTTTTGTCATTGGAAGATTTTCTGCCTGGAATTTTTGGGGAAAGGAGAGAATAAGAGTTAATACAAAATCAATCAGTTATAACAGATCCTATGGGCTGATAGAAACAAATGTAAAGATCATAAAAATTAGTAGATTGGGATTATCTTATCAAAAGGTAAGGTTTCTTGATGACGCAGAACATGGAAAGATAGTTTTCTTTAATTATGATGAAAACAATAACCCAATAAATGTTTTTGAAACAACCATTCTAATGCGAAAAGAAAAAATAGATGAAATTTTTAATCTTATAAATGAAATATTTAAAAATGAAATGTATGAAAAATATAATATAGTTCCCTTTACAGAAAATTGATAAAAGAAAGCCAGCACCTTACAGCCGATTAAGTCCATGCCTCCTGACGTCGGCAGGTAACCCAACCGCCGAAACGTCATTCCCACTCAAACCAGCCCCCCCCATTCCCGCTCAAATCACATCACTGATTCAACGTATCCCTTCCGTTAACTACCCCAAATTAAAAAGTATTGCGAAGTACTGTTCCTGGCCGGGCAGCAGTGTTAGCAGAGGATCGGGCAATGATGGGGTAGATTTTGTCTGGCCATGGTCGTTCCATCTGGGGCAATGCAAGTTGTTGAACCCTAACTGGTTTTGCCGGAATGAAAAAGACAATCCTCAACCAAATTTAACAAAACAAGACCCAAAATTCAGAACTCCTGTGCTACAGCAAAGGTGACTTTAACAATTGATAAAATTCGATTCAAAAGCTACATGATGATTGTCTTTTTAGTTCACCCATTAATAAACAAGCGAAATTAACCGTAGGCCAATCCCCAAAAAACCATGCTGAAAACAGGGTGTTTTTACCCCTGAAAAGGATTGCTTTAATCTGTACTGAAAATAAATTACCGGAAACGCAAAAAAACGTTCGTCCTGAAATTCCCGACACTCAGCACGAAATTCTCTACGTTCAGTGCAGAAAAGGGTACTTTTTTGAAAATCGGGCATCATAGATAATCTTCATTTTTTTGTTTTAAATGAAAAAAATTAATTTTAGCCTTTAAATCAAGGAAGTATGAATTTTAATAAAGAAAAATTACAAGGCGCCAGGTTTCCAATATTTACTAAAGGCCGGTTGAACTTACATAATTACGATTTCAGCAATCGGGTTACCAATAATGGTATTCAAAAAAAAATACTCCTTTTCCTGGATTTGAATAAAAATAACCTTAAAATAAAAAATCCTGAACAAAAGGTAATGTGTTTCAACCATATTTGGAAGTATTCGTTACCTTTGGTAAGGTTACATCGGAGTTGTGCTGCATGCGGGGAGACCGTTACAATTGACAAATTTCGGATAATTTAAATGGCAGATTACGATAAATATTACGAGACTGAGGATTTATTTGGAGATCCATATCCCGAGTTGATAGATTTTTTCAAAAAGCTTGACCCAAAAGGCAAATTGATTGATTTAGGCTGTGGACAGGGTAGAGACTCGATTTCCTTGTCCAGACTTGGATACAACGTAACAGGGATTGATAATTCCAAAGTCGGCATTGACCAAATGATTTCAATTTCAGAACGTGAAGGATTAAAATTAACTGGATTAGTTGGAGATATTTATGCGTTTGACAATTACCAGGATTTTGATATTGTGTTGCTTGACTCGATGTTCCATTTTGAGAAGCGAGACTTAAAACGAGAGACTGACCTGATTGATAAAATTGCAAAACGAATTAATAAAAACGGACTGATTTGTATTTGCATTCAAGACACAGGAAAAAAAGTAAGGATTCTTAAAGACACGATTGATAACTCGGGAATAGATTACGAAATAGAAAATGATTCTGCCATGATTTACAAATACGAGGATAAAGAATCTGGACACAAATCAGAGACAAAATATTGTATGTATATTGTGAGAAAGAAATAAAATGCACGAAAGCACAACACACGGTATAGCAAATAAGGGTTTCAGTGGTTTACAAAGCTTTGTCTCCCGCAACAACTTCGGTAACGGTGGATATGAACGCAGTCCGCAATCCCTTACTTGCCATACCGCCAATCGTTATATGCCAGCTAAAGATGAAATAATTTAAAGAAACCCAATATAATGAAAACGACGATTTTAATGTCCATATTGACTTTTTCTATAACTTTTATGAGTACTGCTCAGCAATCCGGCTGGACAGATATCAGCGGCAACGTCCCAGACTTCCCCGGGGATACAATCATCCTCAACGGCGGACAGGATACACTCATCGCCGGTTTCCGTTCCATTTGCTTCATTGATGATGATGAAGGATGGATCAGCACCCAGGTATATGATTCAGGGGTTATCCTCCATACTTTGGATGGTGGCATTTCATGGGTAATCCAGGAACTGCAATTCCCCGAACTCATCATTGCGATCGATATGAAGGACAGTCAGCATGGTTATGCTGCATCCGCCGAAGGCAGCATCTTCCATACCAATGATGGCGGAGATAGCTGGGATTTCCACGGACCCACTTTCGCACTGGCATTAGATGATATGGACTTCCCGCCGGGAAGCGATACAGGTTATGCCTGCGGGATGAACGGCGCTATTTTCAGGATCACAAGTACTGGGGTTGAAAGCATGAATTCTGGCATTATCAGCGACATGAAAAGCATTTTCTTCCTTTCACCTGATCACGGATGGGTTTGCGGTGAAGCTATACTGAAAGAATACGTGAATGGTTCGTGGACCGGCGGTCATAGCTATGCCAGCGGAAATTGGAACGATGTTTTCTTCGTGGATGAAATGAATGGCTGGGGAGCAGGAAGGTGGCTCAACTTCCCCATTGACACGGTCGGTGTGCTTCACACATCAAATAATTCGGCCTGGAATACCCAACCGCTAAGCCTCGATGACCAAGGCGATATGTCGCAGGTATTTTTTCTTGACACCCAACATGGATGGGCCATACAATTTTGCGGGAAGATATTTGTCACGATCGATGGGGGAAACTCCTGGAGTGAGCAATCGCCGGGTATCAATGATGAAACACTGACTAATATTCAGATGACATCACTCACCAACGGATATATCTGCGGAAACAACAGAACATTGCTGAAATACACTAATATTTCAGGGATTAATGAAGAAAAAGAATCCCTCAAGGTTGACTTGTTTCCAAACCCGGCACGAGACAAGTTTAGTCTTAAGTCAGTAATTAATAATCAACAGCTTTCTTCACTGATCATTTACGATTTGAACGGGATAAAACTATTCGAAAAACAATTTCGGGCAGAAAACGAAACAATAGAAGTTGATCTCAGCCAACTACGAGATGGTTTGTATTTCGTTCAACTTCAATTGGAAAATCAGCTCATAACAAAAAAAATAATTAAAGAATAACCGGCATATAACACGCAGTAGCCGAACCATGCCGGCCATCGAGATCCAAAGTCAGCAGGATACAAGTAATGCAGAACCGAGAGAATATTATCAGAACAACAACCAGAACCGTCACGGCAGGTACTGCCATCCGTTATTCCTGCTCAAACCAGCCCCCCCCCCAATTCCCGCTCAAATCACACCAATGATTCAACGTATCTCTTCTGTAAACTACCCCAAATTAAAAAGCATTGCGATGTACTGTTCCTGACCGGGCAGCAGTGTTAGCAGAGGATCGGGCAATGTTGGGGTAGGCTTTGTCCGGCCATGGTCGTTCCATCTGGGGCATTGCAAGTTGTTGAACCCTAACTGGTTTTGCCGGGATGAAAAAGACAATACCCAACCAAATTTAACAAGCACAGCCAAAAATTCAGAACTCCTGTGCTACGGCAAAGGTGACTTTAACAATTGATACTAATTCGATTCAAAAGCTACATGACGATTGTCTTTTTTGTTCTCCTATTAACAAACAACCGATAAAAACCGTAGGCAAAACCCCAAAAAACCATGCTGAAAACAGGGTGTTTTTACCCCTGAAAAGCATTGCTTTAATCTGTACTGAAAATAAATTACCGGATACGCAAAAAAACGTTCGTCCTGAAATTCCCGACACTCAGCATGAAATTTCCGACGTTCAGCACGGAAAAGGGTACTTTTTTGAAAATCGGGAATCATAGAAAATCTTCATTTTTTTTGTTTTAAAATGAAAAAATTTAATTTTAGCCTTTAAATCAAAGAAGTATGAATTTTAATAAAGAAAAATTACAAGGCGCCAGGTTTCCAATATTTACTAAAGGCCGGTTGAACTTACATAATTACGATTTCAGCAATCGGGTTACCAATAATGGTATTCAAAAAAAAATACTCCTTTTCCTGGATTTGAATAAAAATAACCTTAAAATAAAAAATCCTGAACAAAAGGTAATGTTATTCAGCCATTTTTTGAAGTATTCGTTACCTTTGGTAAAGTTTCAACGGAGTTAACAGCAACTTTAAAGAAAGACACAAATGGAATATTTCAGAGATCCGAAAAATCAAATATATGCTGACATCGCATTTAGATTAGGCAGAATAGTAACTCAGTATGAGAAGATGACTACTGATGAAGAAAAATTTGAAGCTACTTTATATTTAACTGTACTACAAAACTTGATGACTAATAGTAATGAATATGTTCGTCAAATGACAAGAAGTGCACGTAAAAATTCAATTTTTAACAAAGAGATTTCATATTCAATTTGGGGCCTTAATGATAAATGTTGGATTAAGCATACTTTTTATGAAAAACCTACCTTACAGAATTTTATAACTCGCATAAGAAATTCTGTTAGCCATCCCACAGATATTGATATTGAAAGCGAATTTCCGTCAACTGGCTTTACAACAATTAAAAATCAATCAGGCGTAATTGATAGATTCAGATTCATAAACTCACCTGATACTCGGAACAATAGACTTAAAGAGTTAGATGAAAAACAAGTATTCGACACTATTTATCAAAGAAATTCAAATAACAAAATATTTCATGAAGAATTTCCAAAAGACATTTCCTATAGGAAGATTCCAAATAATGAAGAAAAATTTCAACTGATATCGAATGGTAAACCATTTATAAGAATTTCAATAATCGATCTTTCTGTAAAGCAACTTGGTGTATTTGTTAAAAATTTAGCAAATTATCTTGCCCAACCTATTCAAAAAGACTGGGATGGTGTAACAATCAAAGATTTAATTGCAGCATGAGAACATTAGTTTATTTCGCTTCTGGGCTAAATAGAGAAGAATATCAAGACCTTGATTTTGATAAAATTTACCTCATTGATAATTGCTTTAGGAATAAAAATAGAAACCAAAACAACATTTTAATAAAAGGGAAAATCATTTGCATTGGAATGGACTGTTTGCAATCAATAGATTTTCTAAAAAACGAAAATGTAAAAATAGATTGTTTTGTTTCCTTAAATGAAGGACTTTATGAGGGTGGTGGTAGTTATGCAATCAATTCTGATATGTTTTTAGGTTACGCTATGCCATTATTCAATGAACAGTATATTCATATCATGAACAAAAACTATTACCACAATGTGTATCATGTAAGTATGGACTTACCATACTCCATTGAAGACATCAAAGAAGATGATAGCAGATATTTGAGCCCCTTTATTTTTTCAAAAGATGATTATCATAAAGGTCATGCAAAAGTCTTCCAAATGCGAAGACTTGATACTGAAAAGACAGAAATAAACATCAACTCTCCAATAAAATTACAACTTATTCACGATAGTATTTGGAATTATTACGAAGAACTTGATGTGTGTGGAATTTCTTTTACTAATCAGGGACAGGGAGACTTTTTTGATAGGAAACCAAAAGTGTTAAGCATTAACGAAAAAAGTATTGGTGAGATTTTTGAATACTGTGAAAAGAATAGGATAAAAAAAATTGGCTTTACACCATTTGGACGTGGAGATTATAATGGTTTCTTAAAGAAAATTGAAGATTTGAAAAATGTGTACCCAAAAGAAGTATTTATGTTTCATTTAAACAATAAAGATTATAAAGAAATAAAAGAGTATGCTGATAACAAAGGCTAAAATCAAGCGGGCAGAAAGTGCCAATTTGAAGGGCATTGCAACTAATTCACTTTATCGCAAATTGACAGTTCGTGCTTCTAAACCGCCACTTCTTTAAGCCCCGGACCGTTAGCTGTGGAGAGCGTCTTCAATAGAGAAATTAAAAAGAAAGGAAGGTAAATAATGAAAAACAGTTTCGTTAAACGTGAAGTCCTCGTAGCAATTGCATGTTTACTGTGGTCACAAACGGCTTTTACACAATCCGAACCCATCGGCGGACAACCGGCGCCAGGTGTCACACAATCCGTGACAAATCTTGAAGATCAGGTCGCTTACCAGCGCGCTTTCGAGGCAGTGGTATGGTCGCAGCCTGCCATTGCAGTCTATGGAATCCGGCGCGGTATGCTCGATGGACTGGGAATGAAGGACAACGAGGTCATGGCCATGTCGAGGCCTTTGACAACCCGGCACGAGTTCCTCACTGCAAATAACACCACTCCCTATATCGTAGCGAACGCCGACCTCCAAAACGGCCCGGTGGTGGTGGAGATTCCCGCAGCAATTGCCACGGGCGTCATGTATGGCCAAGTCGTGGACGCGTGGCAGATGACGATTGCCGATGTAGGCCCCTCTGGCATGGATCAGGGCAAAGGCGGTAAATACCTGTTCCTGCCGCCAGGCTACAAGGGCGAGATACCCAGCGGCTACTTTGTCGTTTCTTCGACAAGTTATCGCATCCAGTTCGGTTTTCGTTCCATCAAACTGGCTGGGGCAACTGATGCCGACGCCAACGCCTACGCGAAAACGCTCAAGATGTATCCCCTCTCGGAAGCGACTAACCCGAGACCGACGAAATTCGTTGACGCATATGACAAACGGATCTCGACATTGGCGTATTACGACTGGCGGTATTTCCAGGACCTCTACGACATCATCAGCGTTGAGCCAGTGTTTCCGCGCGACAAGGTGATGATGGGGATGCTTGCTTCAATCGGCATCGAAAAAGGAAAACTTTTCAACCCTTCTCCCAAAATGAAGGAAATACTGACCCGCGCCGCCGTGGACGCATACTATTACATGCAGGACCGTTTTGACAAGGTGCAGATGAAAAACCTGTATTGGCCCGACCGGAACTGGAGTTACTTTTACCTGCCCGACCCGAACGGCGGCTTCTCCTGGGAAACCGAGACGGCCCTACTCTACGACAACCGCTCCGACATGTATCACCCGGGCACCTATTATCCGAATACACTTCCGGCCAAACCTGCGACAGTGTACCTAGCCAGCATGGCCGACTCAAAAGGTCAACTGTTGGAAAGCGGCAAGACCTACAAGTTGAATGTTCCCAAAGATATTCCAGTCAAGCAGTTTTGGGCCCTGATTGTTTATGACTACGCGACTTGGGCTTTCATCTACAACCCGCTGAATCGTGTCGGTCTAAGCAGCTACGACATGCCTAACATGAAGCTCAATGCCGACGGCAGCGCAGATATTTACATCGGACCGAAAGCGCCGAAAGGCCTGGAATCGAACTGGATTCCGACCGAGGGCAAGCGTCCCTTTCCTGTGATGCGCATTTACGGCGGCGACGAGGCGTTCTGGAACAAATCGTTCAAATTGCCGGATTTGGAAATGGTGCCTTGAATTTGAACTTGTGGCATTGACCTCTTGCAGCTAACAAGAAACTGGGGCACGCTCTAAGTTAGCAGAATATATGAATAGGAAAAATGTTATAGATGCGTTGCAACAGGTCGCCCTGCGATCAGTGCAAAAGATATGCAACCGGAAAATGGCAGTAAACTTATGCCAGATACGTTATTAAAAAAAGGGAGAATGGTTATAAACCTGAAAGCACAGAATTTTGTGATGAATTTGCCATATAATAATTAAAACAATTGAATTGTTTTACTGCCTTTCTTGTTAAGTAGCGTACCGAAACAGTTTGATAAATAAAATAAAGGACCCTTATTGGCTTGGTGTGTGCAAATGTGCATCAGTGCTATTTTAGGAAAACGAGCCTAACCGTTAAAAATTCTCCGCTAAAAACTCGCTCAGGTTCATGCGCTTAGTGCACCGTACGAGCAAAAAACGCGTGCAGCATAACAAGGCGTTAAACAGAAAGCAAGACAATGAAGATAATCCAACCGATAACATGCAATAAAAAACATAGGGAGGGAAGTGCTAAATTTGAACGACTTAACGTCTAATTAACAGCTCGGTAACTTGACAGGTATGAGCTTCGAAATGCCCCACGTCTCTTATTGCCAACCGTTATTCCTACTCAAACCAGCACCCCCCATTCCCGTTAAAATCACATCACAGATCCAACGTATCCCTTCTTTAAACTACCCCAAATTAAAAAGCATTGCGAAGTACTATTCCTGGCCGGGCAGCAGTGTTAGCAGAGGATCGGGCGATGTTGGGGTAGGCTTTATCCGGCCATGGTCGTTCCATCTGGGGCAATGCAAATTATTGAATCCTGGCTGGTTTTGCCGGCATGAAAAAGTCAAACCTCAATCACATTTAACAAGCACGACCCAAAATTCAGAACTCCTGTGCTATGGCAAAGGTGAATTTAACAATTGATAATAATTCGATTCAAAAGCTACATGACGATGGTCTTTTTTGATCTCCTATTAACAAACAACCGAAATTAACCATAGGCCAATCCCCAAAAAAGCATGCTGAAAAGAGGGTGTTTTTACCCCTGAAAAGGGTTGATTTAATTTGTACTGAAAATAAATTACCGGAAGCGCAAAAAAACGTTCGTCCTGAAATTCCCGGCGAATTACTGATGGGAACCATTGTTCGTCCTGAAAACGGGTACTTTTTTGAAAACCGGAATTGAGGGAATTTTTCGGTTTTTCATTAACGTCATGAATAATTTTTATTTTAGCCCTCAAAACAAAGAAGCATGAATGTTGATAAAGAAAAATTACGTGGTACCAGTAACCCAATATTTCCCAAAGTGCAGGCGACCTTTAGGAATAACTGTTTCAGTGATCGGGTTACCAATGCTGTTATTCAAAAAAACAAACCACTCTTCCTGGATTTGAAAAATAATATCATAGATAAAAATAATCCCGAACAAATGGTATGGTTACTCAGACTTAGTTGGAAGTATTCGTTACTTTTGGTAAGGTTACAACAGAGTTGTATTCCATTTTGTGTGAAAATAATCGGTTAATGAAAATGAAATTCATTTGAAATAATATTCGGATGATATAATATGAAGTTTCAAATTAATAAATCGGAGGAATTATAATGGAAAAAATTAAAGTAACTTCTGTAGGTTATGATCTTAGCGAAATTGCTCAAGAACTCGAAATAGAGTTTCCTGAATATAATCTAAAAATTGAAATAATTAATAAGCCTGTTAGAAATGATATATTCTCCATGTCACCAGAGATTGCGTCAATTATTGTTTCGGGATTGAGTGTGTTTTCATTACTAATTAATGCTCTTCTTGTTTACATTTCATCAAGAAAATCTGGAACCATTGTTATCGTCGGATCTTCTGGTCGTAAGATTGAAATACCAAAGGATACCCCTAAAGAAAAAGTCAATGAGTTTATAGCTCTTGCCCAGAAGATTGACTCAATAGATCACTTAGAAGTCAATTCTTGGTAAAGCAAGTTTAAACAAAAATTAATAAAAATGATAGAAGCTTCTATTGATGCTGCAACCTGGGTAACTGTTATTAAGACAGATTCTATAACATTCTCTGATGGGATTTCTGCTGTGTTACATAATGGAAGATATACCCGTAGTCAATTTGATAGTTTAGTGTCTTTCTTTCACGAGACTACACACTTCTGGCATTCAGTCAGCACAAATTTCCTTCATGAATATTCTTGCAGTTACCTACATGAAAGCCTTTATGCACTGAGCCAAATCAGAATGTTAAATAGTAACATTCAATATATTTCACATTATTTTGAAAATTCTAGTTCATTATTGAAATCACCTTTAAATTATCCAATCCAGTCTATTGATATTATTGAAGGTTCTGCTGTATTTAATTCTTACAGAATCTGTGTTTTTGAACCTTCACATAATGATTTTCTTCGCTTTTTACATGATAATTATGCTAAGTTACCTAAATATAATAAGGCTTATTATTATGCTAAAGATTTCCTTGAAGAAGCCACTTTTGAACTCTTTTGTCCATTATGTTATGTAGCCCTTCAATATCCTGATCCTGGAAAGTATTTTTCTGAGATGATATTAAAAATTCATTCTTTTAAACTCAATAATGGAAAAATTGATTTCGTCCTTATTCAAAAGGATCCACTTGCATTCATCTTGAACATTATGAACATTTCAGCAGATGATCATTTACTTCCCTTTTTGCAACCATATTTTAAAAAAGGAAATGTTTCCCGTCATCCAATACTTCGCCCTTTTATAGAATACATTCTCAATATATCTCAGACCAATAGTACAAATATCAGATGGGTAGAAGATATGTTTGCAAGGCCATATTATCACATCAGAAATAACTTTTCCACCTTACCAAAAATAGTGATGGAGAATCTGTTTTTCGGATTTGGTGGTCAAACAACAGCTAAATTTATTATTACAAATGATTTTAACAAATTTAAAATTATTCCCCCTATTCGTGTTCATGTTAATCCAAAAGATGCTTATGAAACACGTTATGGACAAATTGAATATGGAAATCAAGTTAGTATTTTATCGCAAGGACTAACCAATGAAGATGATGAATATAATCTCAAAATATGCAATACCACGGTATTGCTTGGTATACTTCAGGCAATTCAAATAAATGACAGGGACAATATTGAATTACTATGTCCTCATAATGAATGTCCTATTTACAAAACTAAATTATGTATTAAGTACTACTTTTTCCCACAGAATAATTATAGGGATTGTGAATTCTCTGATCTTATGCGGGCACAAGGTTTAAATCTGTTGATAAAATAATAAAAAAGGAATACAACATGCAATATACAAAATTGGGTTTTAGTAGGTTATTCAAGGGTTGTGGCTCGCATCAAGTGCCTTGTTGCTTGATTGTGAATTGCTCCGTATTCCCCAACTTTGCATATTGCCACCGTTTTGTGCCATTAAAACATTAACATCAAACATATGGAACATTTTTTACAATACATAGTTTCGCTTTTGGGAATATTGATATCTGGTGTAGTTGCCTTTATTGTTTCAAGACAACAATCAAAAATAAAATTAAAAGAAATATTTTCTAAATTTTCTGAGCAACTTTATCTCGAAAGGTTACGAGCTTATCCAAAACTTTATGAAATAACAGGAGGCCTTTCAACTTTACTACCCATGGATAATCAAAAGAATACTCTTGGTAAAGCCGAATTACAAATATTTCTCAGTAAACTTATAGAATGGGATGAAAAAAATGCAATACTTGCTGGACCAGAAGTAATGGAAAAATTATTTCTATTTCGACGAATTCTAACGGTAATGGTTTCTGAAAGCAATAAATATTCATTCATCCACCTTACACAAGCGATAGGAGAATTAGAATTTGAAATTAAAAGAGAGATTGGAAGTTTTACCGCTGAAAGCTTTAAAAGTTATAAAAAAAAGATAATTGAAGATGTTCAGGAATACGAAGAACGCTTCAATAATTACAAATTAAAATACTAAACGGCACATAACGGGTCTGTTACTACAATTCGGGGTAGTTATGGGTGCCAGCGTTCGTAAGGTCTGCGTGCATGGTAAAGGCAAAAAAGGAACAAATAGTACCCACAGTGTAGTAACCGACAGAACGTTAATTCAACACAAATAGAATCGATCTATAACTCAACATATCATTTTTCTAATATTGATGTAAATATGGTTTTAAAAAGCAGGAGAGATCAGTTTTTAAAATTGCGATGTTTAACTTATCTTTTACCAACAAAACAAGAAATGGATAAATTTTTAGCCTGGCTCGAAAAGTATAAAATTATTGCTGAAATATTTCAATACCTCTGTTTAAGTGTCTTTGGAGTGATAATTTCAATAAAATCATGTTCATATGATTCAGAATCGCTTTCACAAAGAAAAAAGGATGTTGAACCACTGTTAAAAATCGTATCAAATTTAACTGATCGGGATACACTCAATCAATTCACAACACAAAACTTAATAATAATTAATGAAGGTGAACCTCTTAATCATTTTAAGTACCAGGTTTTCTCATATTATAAATCTAGAATCTCATGTGGAAGGTGTGTTGATGAGAAATATTTTCATATTCCCGTTTCTTATTACTTTGAGGAAGATTCAACTTCGAATAAAAGAAAAGATACAATAATAATAAATTCTAATAAAGACAACTTTTCTGAATATGTCAGGTTTTTTGAAGAGTGTAAAAGCTCATGGGGAGCCTTTGGAGGTGGTATTAATCCAACCGGATATTTTCTTGTGCATGTTAAATTCAATGATAAATACGACAATCCTTACGAAAAATGGTACAAAATTGAAAATGACTTTTATAGTTCATATTTTCCAAAAGAATCTGTTTCAAAATCCGAAGAAATTACTGAAACTTTTTTTAATGAAGAAATTGAAAAGGGTAAACTTTTCAGTAAAAAGGAGATTCCAATTTGGATAATAAAATGGGGCTATATAAAAACAATGCGCGAGAATAAAAGCGATACAATTTATTATTATATCAAGGAAAGAAATATGGATTGACAGATTGATTCGGCTCTGAAAAAAATCACATTTTTAAATTACATTCCTTGTCATTTATTAGTAATACTACCTTACTCAAACTCCACATTCCTAAATCCCAACGTCTTGCAATTTTCCCGAAGTGTTCTTTCAATATCTGTATTGAATCCTTCTTTATTGTTGGCTTCGATATGTATCGAAATTTTAACTCCGGTTCCATTAAAATTGCTGAGGTGTTTCAAGATTTCTTTTTCAATATCATCAGTCGATCGGAAAAATCTGCTAATGTCGGTTTCGATATCACCAAAAAAGCGGAATTTTTTATTCAGGATTGGCAGTTGTTCGGATGCCTTGCTATTAGAGTCGACTCCATCAATTTGTTGATATGACGGTTTTTCTTGCAACCCCTCCTTAATACGCTGTTTTTCTTCCTCTTCTGCTCTTTCTTTTTCTAATTGTACTTCAGCAATTTCTGCCTTGACCAAAAGACCGTTGCCGTCCAGATAAATCATTTTGGAATCACCTGCTCTTAATCCTCTGTATCTCGAATTTTGTTCATCGAATGATTCTGCATAAGCAAAAGAATCTTTACGCCATGAAACCAGACTTATTCCGGTTTCGATGGCATGTTGCAACAGTGTCGGAGTAATAAGCTTTGGCAGATAAAGATATTTGGCAAAATCCTCTCGTAATTGCCGGATAAGAATATCATCCCCTCTCCAGAGTGGAACCTGGTCGAGGTTAATTCGCAGTTCAGAGGATGCAAAATCGTTGTACAATTGACTTTGTGATGTTAATTTCTTTAATATCCTACTTAAGTAAGATTCCTGGTTAGAACCGTTCATTTTGGATTCGTCCCATAACACCTCGCTATTTCCAAGTACCTGGCATGGTGTCAATATCCAGACAAAAGTTTCTGGCAATCTTAGCTTAATAGTATCCAGACTCGATTTCTTTTTTGTTTCTGCCTGATTGGTCTGATAAGCGTCAAGATTAAGACCCTTTTCCGATTTGTCCTCAATAATTGATTTCCATGCAAGGTAAAATTTTACCGCCTGTTTTAATTCCTCAAGTCTGGTTTTGTCAGGTGATAAAAATATCAGTGTATTACGATAAAGACGCTGCGAATTGCCTCTGGTACTCAATATTTCTTTTGATTTCTGAAATGCCGGACTATTTCCATCCCGTGAGATATGAGGATATTTGATACCCAGAACAACGAGTTTCATGTCCATGTCATCGGGAACATCAATGGATGATTGAGGCATAAAGTGTATTCGCTTCAGATGACTTCCATAACTATTCAACTGATTTTTTAGCTGGGATATGATCTCTTCCTCAACTCTGTCATCCTGAATATGTGAAGCGCGTTCTTCGGCTGTGCGGTTAACATTATTTTGAGTGCTGTACCAGTAGTTTTTATTTTGATGGTAAACATAAGTAGCCTTGTCGGCCAGGTGCCTTAATGCATCATTAAATGACGGTATTGTTTCTCCGGGAATAATACTTCCAAGTTTAATTCTTTGCTCGTCAATTCCTCTGTTTGCAGCGTTGAATGTGGGTGCTGAACCAAAAAACAATGTCCGCGAAACCCTTCTGGTGGCATTATAACGACCGATGTTGGGATAAACGTTGTCAATCTGCCTTGGCAAAGAATTATTTCCGTCAACATCTTTTTGAATAACAGCTCTCCAAGGATCATCAAGGTAACGCATCAGTTCACCCTGAATATCTGAATCGTCCATTGGCACATTTGCCGGGAGGATAAGTGGACCTTGTTCATTGTTTTCCCAAAGAAAATGAATGATTTTGGCCATCAGACGCAATATACCCCGTGTTTTCTGAAATTGAGGAATACTTGCCCAGCGTTCAGCAAGTGCATCAAACAATTCAGGATGAATCGGATAAAAATCGCGGATACGTTTTTCATAATTGCTGTCATGGGTCTCATTTGGGAAATCAGTTTTGTTGTTGCGATAAAAATCACCAAACGAACGTGCTGTGGCATCCCTTTCTGCAAACTGGTCTTTGTAAATAATCGGAGAGAATAATCGCCTGGTGACAATTTCAAAGGATTCTTCAGTGGTCGCAGCTAACCAAGGTGTTTCAGTCCTGCCAACGGTATGTGCAAGTTCGATAGCTGATTTTTTCCCTTTTTCACCACCCATTTCAATGTCTGATGCCGGTAAACTGATAACTACCATCGCATTGCTTACGGCCTTGGCTGATTCACAAAGTGCCTGAGCAAACGACATTTGTGTTCCATAGGTGCCACAACATTCTCCACCATCTTCTTTCAGTTGTCTTGTATAGGCTACCCATTCATCAATTAAAACCACACAGGGTGCATACTTGCGAAGCAACGGAACCAACAAATCACCTGGGTTGGTTGCCTTTTCATCTGCATCTTTAACCATCTCATATCCATCTTGTCCACCTAATTGCCATGCCAATTCACCCCAAAGAGTATTAACTTTTGTTCCATCCGGTTTTGTGGATACAACACCAGGAGAAATTCTGTTACCAACCAAAATAGCTTTGTTTGCTTTGTTGGGTGGTCGCAGTTGCCCCATTTCCCTGAAAAAGCTTTCAAGATCGCGTACAGAACTAAAGTCAGCACCAGAGCATAAATGGTAAATAGCCAACAATGAGTGGGTCTTTCCTCCGCCAAAGTTGGTCTGAAGATTAATTACCGGGTCGCCTCCCTGGCTATTCAATCTTTTCAGGGCATTGGCAAGGAGTTTTCGTATTCCCTGAGTCAGGTAGGTACGGCTGAAAAAATCCACCGGCTTTCCATATTCACCAGCACTTTCACCATCCAGGTAAACCCTCCACAAATCTGCTGCAAACTCAGCCTGCTGAAATTTTCCTGACGCAACATCAGGGTGCGGAGTAATTACCTGACGCCACGGTTTTAAACCAATAGCTTCGGATCCTGTAATAAGTTTTGCTTCAATCGCCCTGGTTTTCTTTCGTGTGTTTTCTTCGTATCGAACCCGCAACAATTCATTTTTTTGATTATCCGCCTCTTCTGCTTCCACTGCAGAGATGGCACTCAACAGTCTTTCAACATTATCAAGTGCCCTGAAAGCATCATCGGTATCAAAAACGTTGGTAGTGTTCTGATGTGCTGCCCGTTTTCTGATTTCCATTAATTCGCTAACCCACGACCTTTCCGAATGTCCCAACACTTTACCAAAAACCTTGTTCCAATGCTTGAACATGATTAAAAGCAACGCCTGAACATCCCATTCTGCAGGCGTAAGGTTGCGGGAATGATGCCCTTCGGGAAAACTATCAATGGCTTCCATTTCCCAGAATTTCTGGTATTCGGCTTTCATTTCGCGTTCCACGTAAGGTAACAACCCTTTCCGGAGCAATTCCAGTCCTTTGTTAACCCTGTCTAAATTACTGAGTGCCATATCTTAAAAATCAAATTTTGTTTGTAAAGGTTTTGTTTCTCTTATATTTAAGGATTCGCCAGCAATTTGGTTCCACGAAAGAATCAAACTGTTGTATGCCTGGGCTTCCTGTGCCCATCCTTTTTTCTCACAGATGGTAAAGAGGTGATAAGCAAGTTCTCTTGCAATGTCAGCAGTGGCGACAAGTTTCTTGTACAGTTTTGCAGCACCCATCTCACCATGCTCTTGAAGCTGCTTGATGAGGTGCTGGGTGATTTCCCATATTATCACCCGGTTGTCAATGGTTGGGTCCCATGAGGGTGATAATTCACTTCTCGGTATGAGTTGCACTTTACCTGCCCCTGATTTTACAACACCAGAATGCACCAAAGCATTAACTGCAGTATTTTTAGCCAAGGCCAATGCATTGGCATCACCAAATTCTCCGGCAGCAAATTCGTTTTGCTCGAACCAGGCTAAAGCCCAGCGGGTTTCGGTATCAAAATCACCTTCCTGCTCTGCTAAAATTTCGCTCAATATTTTGTTGATTAACGATAGTGCAGTACGAATACTCATGGGAGTACCATCTTGCTCCATGATTTTATCAAATCGGGAATATATCCCAATACCAGGTCCAATGGTAGCTTGAGCCAAGTCCACAGGGGCAAGGTTGCTTTTTTGTAACACTTCAATAGCGTTGGGAAGTTCTCGCTTTAGAAGTTGAAGGTATTCTCGTCTGGTTATGGAAGGTGCATTTTCTTTCCTTGGACGACAGGCTAATACTATATAACTTGTAAGTGCATTGGTGCCTCTTGCTACCATTCGCGATGACTGAGATGCTTTAATTGGCCAAGTAGCGACGATTTGGAAACCAGCAGAATTAAGACCTTCCAACAGTGTTTCCCATCCGGTGGTTAAATTGATATCACTACTTTTAACCTCTACTTCATTTCCCAGTTCCTCAGATTCATCTTGCTTAAATGCATAGTACACAGTCAATGGGAACCTAGTGTCAATGCCTTGTATCAGATTTCTAAAGGTTTCTTTGAATCCATCTTCAAAGTGAACTTTGGCACCTTCAGGTCCGCCAAATCTGTAATCTGCTGCAATTAACTCTTCCATTTTCGGCACTAACATAGTGCTTAGTAATTCCGGATACTTATCCTTTAACCCATGCCGTAACCATACATAAAAGAAGTCTGATAAATCAGAATATGCGATATTATTGTAATAGGGAGGATCTGTGCTAATGAGAAAGTTTTTCGTTGAAAATGAATATTTTGAAGCATTGAATTGTACCACTTTTTGTGGCTTCGAAATAACTGATAATACTGAAGAAATTGACTCTATTGCTTTTGAAACAGAATATTCCCAGTCAACCATCCCTCCGAATAAATTCCCCTCACTATAATCCCAGACCATTGGAATTGCTTGTCTTGCAAATAATTGTATTTGTTGCTCGCCACTTGATTTCCACCTACACAAAGCATTGTTATAATCAACAAGTCTATCTATTGTTATAATAAGAAGTGTTGTAATTGCTTTAGCATAAACAACTGATCCACCATCAGCAATAATTTTAGAGTCTATTTCATTAATCAATTCATGTAATGTAGAAAGTCCTAAAAGTTGTCTATTAGTGAAAGCTTTATCAAAAGTGTCAATTCCATAAAGCGGAGACTGAAAATTTCGTTTATTTTCAATGGCCATTAAAAATTCTGGCTTCCAAAGAGGTTTGGCGGATTTTGCTATATCAGAATGGCTTTTTTGGGGTGATACATATTTTTTTCCTTTATTAGTATTTATGATGATTGCTATAAGATCTTCATTAATCCTTCCCGCTTTCCCTTCTTCACGAATATATGAAAATTTGACTGGTTCATTACAACAGACGCAAAATGCTCCACCTCTGTTTGTAGTTCCATTAATTTTAGGTATGCCTTGTAAAACCTCATAACCTGTAATACTATTACCATGCGAATCTCTTTCAATTATTGGACAACTGTAGAAATAAGGACTCTTTTTACTTAAAATAAATGAACGAACCAATGGCATATTACAACCACAGGCAGGATTCGGGCATTTCACAGTTCTTGCCCATATCCAGGCAATTACATTGAATTCTACATTTCCAATCTTTATTTTAGGATAGTATTGGCCTATTCTCTTTTTTGCTTGATCATTAATCCAATTACCATAATACCGTAAGTCTTCTGCTATACCTAAGCCGAGTTTCCATTCTGTAAAGGCTTCCCTATCTTTATTACCAGGATTAATAGGTATTTTATTTGCAAATTCAGGTAAAATTTCAAGTTGCACTTTGTTTATAAGGATTGCAACAGGGTTTAAATCTGAAGCCTGTACTGGTAAACCTAAACGCATAGCCTCCAAAGGAATTGAACCCCCACCGGCAAATGGGTCAAGCACTGTAGGCAGTTTTCCATCGCAGTGTTTCAGAATTTCCTGATGAGCTTCTTCAAATACTTCCTGCTTGGTGTGAATCTTCTTCTGACATAGTTTGCGGATGATTTCAAATAATCTTTCCCTTTCCGCAACCTGGGCTTCTTCTGTTGGGAATTTATCAGGATTGGCTGATGGATCATCTACCAAGGAAGCAAATAAAATGGCTCTGGCAGTAGGAAGTGGTAATCTCGCCCACCAATGATGTAAGCTTTTTGGATGAGCACCCACAAATGCAGATTTATCAAGCTTCGATGCTTCGTTAATAATATCAAGTGGCAAAGCCACTTCAATAAGTTTCTTACCCATGGTTACTGGAATATAATTGTTTTATGGTAAACTGTTTTTGTGAGTAAATCTTTTATGTTGAAATTGATGGAAGTAACTCCAAAATCGGGTTCAAAGTTAAAAGCATGTTGTACGTAATAAACGTCAACCTGTTTGCCTTCCACCATGGCCAAAGCCAGATAATACTGTTCGGGTAAATTCAGGGCATAAATGATTTCGTTTTTGGTAATGGTAACAGTGGTGGCATCTTTTTTTCTTCCTTTTACCTCAATAAACCTGAGGTTACCTGTTTTGCCGCAAACACTCTCTACATCATACCCTAATTTTTCTTTGCTCCGGTCTCTTGCTTCATTGGCAAGTTCCCGTTCCACCGCAAAAACTGCTTCCATTCCGTCCCTTTCAATTGCTGCCTTTTCTTCAGGTGAAGCAAAATCTCCTGTTTTAAAATCAGGCAATTCGTGGTCGTTCAAAACATTTGCAGGAACAATAAGGACACCTCCCATTACAACAGGTGGTTTCGATGATATCTTATTTTCCTCATCCAGTTCCAGCATTCTTTTTTGCATTCTTGTCTGCAATTCATCTGCTCGTTTACGTGCCTCATTTGAATTTAACCTTGCATTGGGTTTACCTGCCTCTTCCTGCATTCTCAGGTCGCGTGCCCTAAAGTCCCAGTAGCGGATTTCGTTGGTCAATCTTTCTTTTACGGCATTTCTGGTTTTTTCGATCAAATATTGCCTGTTCTTTTTCACCCGGTCAAGATGATCGCGGGCAATACACCCGATTGAAAAGGATTTTACCTTATCTTCCATGTTTTGTTTTAACCAGGGCATGGTGCTTATTTTTTCCTGAACCTTATTGATTTCGTCCACGGTTGCCTGCCTGTAATCGAGATAGGGAGCGTATCCTGCCTGCATTATTTCACCTTGTCCGTTCAACTCAACAAAATGGACTTCGCGACTGATGGTTCTTCTTGTTCCGCTTTCAAGTTGCCGCGCATCCTGAATGCTGTTTTCCAGATAAAATAATACGCGTAGTTCACTCTCAGGATGTATTTCATCAATAAGTATTGAGCCTTGTTTCATAAGTCCCATTTGCGATTCAAGCAATAAATCAATGGTGGCGTCAAGAAGCGGGTGTCCGGGACAAATAAAACCAGCCAAAGGTTTTCCATGTACAGCTACAAGTTCTTTATGAAATGTTATTTTTTCGTAACTTCTTAGGATTGGCTCCCGGTTGCCCGTAATCCGGTCACGGTTTCTGATTGATGCCGGTACGTGCAAAACCTGGTATCTGCCTTTTTCTTTTTCGATCATTGAACCACCCAATGCAACAAAAGCACTGATAAAAAATTCTGCAATGTAATGTGGTTGCATTTTACGGGCATTCGATCGATCCATTTCTTCCCGTATTTCCTGTAGGTTCGACTTTGAAAGCGTCACCGAGTAAAGTGCTCTCTCCTGTAACAGCTTTTCAAGTTTTGCCCTGTCAAGGCTTTCATCCAATATCCTTTCAAGAAATGCTTTTCTTTCAGGGTCATTGCCATATCTGATAGCTTCAATCAGCAATTCCCTTAAGCTTTTATTTTCAAAAGTAACATCACCTAATACATCAAAAACCTGCCCGTGCAAGGTCTCTCGTTCGATTTCAAGTTTATCAAAAAGTCGTTTCCATACCTCACCTTCTCTTGTTTGGTGGGCAATAATGTTCCACACCCGGCATACTTCTGTTTGTCCAATGCGGTGGATTCTACCAAATCGTTGTTCTAACCGGTTAGGATTCCAGGGCAGGTCATAGTTTACCATGAGGTGGGCACGTTGAAGGTTTATACCTTCGCCGGCAGCATCGGTTGCTATGAGAACCGTAATGTTTATGTCCTGTGTAAATTGTTCCTGTGCTTTTCGCCGGTCTTCCCGGTTCATTCCCCCCTGTATTGTAACTACTGTGTTCTGGTCGCCTAATAATGTTCTGATCCTTAGAGCCAAATAGTTCAGGGTATCACGGTGTTCAGTAAAAATGATAAGCTTTCGCCTATTTCCTGCTTCATCAAACATCCAGTCGTTTTCCGTAAGAATATTCGATAACTCTTCCCATTTTTTATCAGTCCCCGACCGTTTTACATTTAATGCTATTTCTTCTAATAGTTTTAAGGTATTAATTTCAGCTTCTAATTCTTTAATGGTCCGGGCTGTTGTTGCACGATCTACAAAATCATCCTCAATATTTTCCTTTTCACCTGATTCTATATCCTCAACAAACTCAGCAATATCTTCATCATCATCCAACTCAGAAAATTTTTCCTGACTTAATTCAACACTATGGTAGAGCTTTTCTTCCTCAAGGCGCGCTTGCAATTTTTCTTTTCTTCTTCTGAGGGATTGGTAAATTGCCTCTGGCGAAGAAGCCAGCCTTCGTTGAAGAATTGTTATTGCAAAACCTACCGTGCCTCTTCGTCCAGATTCCAGACTGTCAGCACGATTAAACTGATCTCTGACATAATTTGTTACCTCTGCATACAATTGCTCCTCTCCGGCTGATAGCTGATAAGGAACTGTAATGGCTATCCGTTCTGGAAAAAGGGGTTTCCCGTCAAACTTAACCAATTGTTCCTTCAACAACCTGCGCATAATGTCTGATACATCCACAGTATGCACCCCATCACGAAAACGTCCTTCAAACCTGTCACCATCGATTAACGCAAGAAATAATTGAAAATCTTCTTCCTTCCCGTTGTGTGGTGTTGCAGTCATCAGTAAAAGATGCCTCGACTTTCTGCTCAACAGTTGCCCCAACCTGTATCTTTTGGTAAATTTCACCTCTCCACCAAAAAATGAAGCTGACATTTTATGTGCTTCATCAACTATTACCAAATCCCAGTCAGTAACTTTGAGTTTTTCCTGTAAATCTTCGTCCCTGCTTAGTTTATCGAGTCTTGCAATAATCAGGTTTTCTTCATTAAACCAATTGCCGGTTTTGGAGGTATTTATCCGGTCATTTGTCAATATTTCGAAGGGAAGATGAAATTTTTGTAATAATTCATCCTGCCACTGCTCTGCCAGTGCACCAGGACACACTACCAGGCATCTTTTAACGTCTCCCCTGATAGCCAATTCCTTAATTAACAAGCCGGCCATAATGGTTTTTCCAGCGCCAGGGTCATCAGCCAAAACAAAACGTAAGGGTTGTCTTGGGAGCATACTGTCATAAACTGCGGTAATTTGGTGAGGCAGAGGTTCTATCATTGAAGTGTGCACCGCCATCATTGGGTCAAAAATGTATGCCAGCCGTATTCTGTATGCTTCTGAAACCATTCTGAATTTATCAGAAGGTGCATTGAAACTCCATGGTGCAGAATTTGAAACAATCTCAAGAAAAGCTTCATTGTCGCGATAAAGAATTTCATTGTTCGGGTTACCCAATTTATCTTTAAAAGTGATTTCAATTACATCACTGCCATGCCATATAACATCAATTACTTCAACCATTTGATTGGGTATTACACCATCCAGGTAGGTTCCTTTTGTAATGTTTTCAAGTTTTGTCATTTGGTTACAGAATTATTGGTAAACCCATTGTCAATATCAATTCATTGATTTTCGGTTGTTAAAAAAATGATCAAGCAATTTCATAAAAAAGTCTATCGTGAATGTGTCGTTTAAAAATTTTCAAAACATCTATTATATTAATAATCATAAGCTTTCAAGCCAAAATTTCTTGATTTTTAATTGGTAAAAGTATGAATTATTCAAATTAACAAGTGAATAATTTCTATTGTTTTGAAGTTAATCCTTTTACACCCTACTAAATAGAAAGATATTTCTTTACATATTAAACCACACAAAGTCTTGTTTGTCGAAAAAGTTTTCGTTTTTCCATCAACATTGAGATAGATTTAAGGTCTTTCTTTGCAAAATGGTGTTGTAACGGAATTATCAGGGAGAAATCACTCTGACCATCATCAGTAATATGGGCAGAGCTTAAAGAAAACATGCTGAAATGGAAACATGGCATTTTCTAATTGATTATTCCGGAACATAGTGTACCACCTTTTCCGGAGCAATGTGTACCACCATAAATAACGCAAACATTGTCACCGGCGCCATCTCTGTTTCCAGGGTTTTATGGGTTAAAAGATTCAGGAAACAGGCCTGCGTCTTCTCCGGCCTTTATGCTCACCTGGCGCATCAGGTTCCTAAAAACCACCTGTTTCATTTTCACGCCATTTAATCCCCTTTATCTCCTTTCCTTCACCACTCCTTTTTCACACCGCCCATTGGCCCGTATGCAATTCATTTTAACATATTTAAGCAACAATTCACCCCAACAAAAAAAATTTTAGAAATGAGGATATATCTGTCATTATTTGATTACTTTTGTGGGGTATTGATGTTCAATACACAAAAAAATAAAGTATTAATCTTTAATTAAAAATTAACATGGCACACGTTGGTAACAACATCGTCACACAAGGCCTCTCAGGCATGTTGGGCGAGCAGCTCGTTTTCCGCATGCGCGGAAAAAAAACCTATGTTTCAAAAGCTCCGGTACAAAAAGAAAGAGAACTGTCCGAAGCGCAAATCCTGCATCAGCGCAAATGGCAGGAAGCCATCCTATACGGCAAAAGCGCTATGGCTTCCCCCGAAATGAAAGAGGCCTACAAATCCTCCGCTGACGAAATCCATTCAGCGTACAATGTGGCGGTGGCCGACTTTATGAACGCCCCGCACATCGACGAAATCGACATCAGCAACTACACCGGTCAGCCCGGCAGTTTTATCATCGTTCGTGCGGTTGACGATTTCCAGGTCGCTGAAGTATCTGTAGCAATCTACAATCCTGACGGAACCCTGGTCGAACAAGGCATGGCAGTAGCCGATGCCGGCGCTGCATGGAAATACACCGCCACTGCCTCTAATACCGACCTCTCCGGCGACAAAATCGTGATCAAAGTGTCCGATATCCCTGGTAATATAACACCCGGCGAGCAAACCATCTGATCCCTGACATTAAATTGTATCCAATTTCCACTACATAAAAACCTGCACACCGTTGCAGGTTTTTTCATTTCCCCTCATCAACCTTTGTCCAAAAACCATCAAAAAAACCTGCGTATTTTTGGCAAAACTACCTTAGGGGTACCTTAGAGGATAGTTAGAGGATAGTTAGAGGATAATTACACGAACACATGAATGAAAATGAAATGTGTTCAACCCGCCTCAAAAAACATTTTTCTTCTGAAATTTCATCACATGGTTTATTCCGGTTCAAAGTTTACCACCCGTTCCGGAGCAAAGTGTACCACCTATTCCGGTGTGAGTGTACCCTTAAAAATCAGTCCGCTTGTTTCTGCCCTGATGACTTCCCACAGTAATACCTTCCCTATACCATCCCTATACCAAGACTATGTTGCGAATCAAAATTTACGGTTATGAACCAGCAATGGACAGGTATTTTTTTTTAGTTAATGTATCCCTTATGTAAACTACACTTATCAAATAGTTGGTCGAAGTGTTATTCCTGGCCTGTAAGCAGTGTTTGCCACTGATCAAACGATGTAATGGATAAATTTGTAAGAACATTATTGAACCGAAGCACTCCGGTGCAAACACAATATCAGGGAAGTCCGTTTGATGTTCCGGTTTTGTGGTAGTAAAAGTTTTTGGGGGGGAATAAAAATTACAAACGTTCACAAATTATTCTTGTTCACGTTGCGTGAACATCGTAGATTTGTGAACAAAATAAACACAAGCACAAATAATTAAATATCAAACAGCCTGCCTGAGTGCCTGTGGCAGGCAGGTAAGTATGAAGCTGTTGTTTTGAATTTCAAAAATTTTGAATTTCGTCCCGAAATTTCGGGATGTCTTTTGTTTTTTGTGTACCCTGAGCGACTTGTGCTGAGCGACTTGTACTGAGCGACTTGTGCTGAGCGAAGTCGAAGCATGTCGAAGGGTGTCTTTTCTGGCTTGTCAAGGTTAGGGTTTAAGGTTTTTCAAAGTGAAGTCTTTTAAGTTGAACGTTATAATTAATTGTGCTTTGCCACTGATGGCTGCAGCCAAAACATGCCTGTCGTTTTCATCAGGAAGTGTAAGTTGGTTTAGCAGACGCTTATAATGCATAATATTGGCTTGCGGAAACGCAATGTTCATGGCTCTGGTGGTAGCGATGAGTTTTTCTCTTTTCAAGTCTGGCCGGTTTATCAGCAAATTGTTGATCCATTCATCCTGTATTACCTGCGTCCAAACCGGATCATACAGTCCTTCTGCAGCAACCGATAGCAACAAGTCCCTTACTGGTGCAGGATAAAGGACGCAAGCATCCAACAATGCATTCGTTTCGGAGGATTGTATCATTAATAACCAAGATTTAACTCCTGAGCCTGGCTTGCCAGAAATGTCAGTTGTTCCTCCTTATCTTGCCTACGCTTATCTTCATATTCAATCAGATCATTGAGAAGTATTCTTCTGTGGCTGCCAACTTTTTTGAATGGCATTTTGCCCGATTCAAGCAATTTCACCAAATGAGGTCGTGATATTCTGAGCAATTCAGCAGCCTGCCGGGTAGTTAGCTCGGTTTCAGAAGGGAAAATGGTGACCGATTTTCCCTCAGACATTTTCGACAGAACATCAACAAGGATAGAGAAAGCCTTATCAGGAATGATAACCTGCTCCCCCGATTCCTCCAGCCTGATTTTGACGCCTTGTGTCCGGCCTGACCGTAATCTGGAGCCTAATCCTTTAATATGATTTAATGACCTGGAAGCCATGCTTTGTTCTTGTTTCGTTGTCCTTTCCTGTGCTTTAATCATAAGTACCTTTTTTGCAAAGTTAATAAATGAAATAAACGAAACAAGTAAAATAAACATATCCCCCTCTACAAACCACCTCCTTCAACAAGTTCAGCGCAATGGAATCGTCGTCTTAGAAGCTTCGCAGGCAGTTGATCAGACGATGTTGCTGGTAGTTTCATCATTACATCGGGACATTTCACATTGCCGGGTTTTCAGGTTGCCATGAATGAGTAAACCAGGCCGGCGTTTTGAGCTGCATGATGTTAGCCAATAGAGGCATGTCTTATGATTCGGATTTTTTCTGTGCTATGGGTTGAAAGCGCAGTCTAATATGCAATAACCTGATTATAAATATGGGCTGATTAAACTGGTGAGGTAATCCCGGTCAACATTTGATATTTCACTTTTGTCGTAAATGGCTGTTAGCCTGATATGCTTTTCATCAACATGAAATATGACAATCTGATGAGAAATAATTCTTAATCCCCCACTTTTACCTTTGCCTTTTGATTTTACTGATAACCGGGCTTTATAAAATCCACCGCCAAGCGGCTCTCCCTGCACTCCTTCACTTTCTGTCTTATTCAAAAATTCAGTGTACTCCTCTTTAAGACTTGGGAATTTCTTGGCAAGCCTCTTTATATTTTTTTCAAATTCCGGAATTGTAAATACCCTGATCATAAATCTTTCATTATTTCTCTTGCCGGACTTAGCTGAAGTTTACCCTCCTGAGCGAGTTTTAATTCTTTGAAGCTTTGATCAAGGCTTTTCATAAATTCCGTTTTTTCAGAAATCACTGTTATTCCCTTGTCTTTCTTAGCCATTTCGTTAATCAACCCTAACAAATACCAGGCTTTTTTGCTTCGTGTATTTATTCTTACCGTTACCGTTGCCATTTTTATTTTATTTAAAAAACGATTCGTCAAAGATACAAATTTTGAATTTGTCTTGTAAAAAGTGCATCAGTTAAAGGTGTTGGCAACCTACAATCTATCAGGAAATGAAAACCACCGCGCGAGCAATTCAAGAGGAGAGGTTGTTGTCTCGCAAACCTTACTTTCCTGTCACAATCAATCAAAAATCTTCACCCTGTATAATCCTGCCATTGTCTGATCATTGCCTTGCCGGAAGACAATTAAAATAACATTTAATTACCTGGTCAGGCATAAAAAACAGGAGTATTAAGTTAATTACAATAAAAATTTACACTGGTAACAGGCTAAAATTGTTTATCCCACCGATTCATCGGTGCAGGCTCTACGGGGAATATTCAAGCTGATCGTATCTCATTATTCTACAATACTTTATCCCTGCCTTGTCGGCAGGCAGGCGCTACGCGGAACCTGCCAGACGTCAGGTTGGTTCGCCGTAGGCGATAAAGTATTGTAGGAAAAAGATCACCTCCTTTTTCTAAATACCCCGTACGTACGGGGTTAAAGAAATTATGTGTATCAGGACGATTGAATAATTTTACCCGGTCAGTAGTGAAAAATTTAAATCCCTTTCTGTTATCTTTATCTTTCATACAATTGAATTGACTAAGATTATTTTCCGGAAGACAGCCAATACGGCTGATCAAGCGATGTTGGGGGTGGTTTCATCATTACATCGGGAAATCAATCGGGACAATTCACATTGCCGGGTTTTCAGGTTGCCATGAATGAATAAACCTCAATTTCGTTTTCATTACGTGGTTAACATATCTTCATCACTTAAACTTCAAACACCCCAAACTTCAAACATTTCAAACCCCAAACAGCCGCGTTCATTCTCCTGTTTGCTTTCACAGCTCACGCCTGAAAATGCGGTAACGTTTATAAACTTTTCCGCCCATGCGTTCCATTTCGGCGCGCATTTTTGTGTTGGTTTCCAGTTCGAGATGGCTGTCGATAAACGCAAAACCTGCACGCCGGGCTTCGTCAAGCATGCTTATACCCAGAATGGTGTCGAGTCCCGAATTGCGGTAATCCTTGCGGATGCCGCCCAGCAGCAAATCGAGCTGCCGGGTCTTTTTTTGCGACCTGAGGATGTGCAAAATTCCGAAAGGCAATACGTAGCCTTTGCTTTTTCTCACCCCTTCGCTGATGTTGGGCATGGCAAGAATAAAAGCCACCAACTCCCCTTTTTCGTTTTCGATTACTTTTAAAAACCGGTGATCGAGCACAATGAGGTAGCGTTTGGCGAAATCGTCCATCTCAATTTCGGTAAGGGGATTAAAGGCATATATATCTTCAAAAGTATCGTTCATCAACGATAAAACCGGACGGATAAAAGGCTTTAACTGCTTTTTTGAAGTGAAAGGAACAACCCTTAAACCGGGATTGTTTCTAACCGCCCGCTCGTAAATCTTCTGGTAAAAAGGAGGGATTTCGTCGGGAATGTCAACCCGGTACACCACCAGATCGACATGTTTGGAATAGCCTGCCGAGGCTACAAACTGGGGTAGGTAAGGAAAATTGCAGGTGGACGAAATCACCATGGGCTGGTCGAATCCTTCGATAAGCAGACCCTGCGGGTCTTTGTCAGAAAACCCCAGGGGACCAACCAGCGAGGTCATTCCCTTTTGCTTCGCCCAGTTTTCGGCTGCCTGCAGCAATGCTTCGGCTACCTGAAAATCGTCAGGGGTCTCAATGAAAATAAACCGGCCTTCTTTCAGGCTTTTGGCGGCATTGTATTTATGGTTGATGATGCCCATGATGCGCCCCACAGCGTGGTTGTTCCGGTAAGCCAGGTACAAAACGGTGTCGCAGTAATCGAAGGCAAGGTTCTTTTTGGGGTTGTACCACACCCATTCGTCCATATAAACCGGCGGTACCCAGTTGGTGTGATTCGCATGAATTCGGGCAGGCAGATGGATAAAGGTTTTCAATTGCGCCCTGCTTTTTACCTCCCTTATTTCAATGGTCATAGTCAAGTTGTAATTAGTGTCCGTCAATAAAATCAGACAGTTGAAAATCAATGATGACCCCAGCCCTAAATGGAGCATTGATTTTCATCAGTTTACTCCCTTTAGGGTAGGTGTAATAAACTGTTGAAAATCATTTTTAGTACATTATGGACAGACGATAATTGGTACTAAAATATTTTCCGGGTTGACAAACATTTTCAACACAGTCATCTGCCGGCAAAAGTGGTTTTTTCTTTCATCATTTTGTTGAAAATCAATGTTTTTATTTGTTAAAATTACTGAATTGGACAAGCCTTTGCGGCAATAAGGTCGTACAAAGAAAGATTTCCACTACATTTGCGCCTCATAATTCATCAAAACTCATTTACTAACTAAATTGAAATGTGTATGAAACGTTTACTGTTAATGTTGATAATCAACATGTTTGCTTTCCAGATGTTTGCATCTGAACTCGTTTTGATTCCTACAAAGAACTATGACGAAACAAAGTCAGTCTTCAGAAATCCATCGATTACTGTAAATTTTTACAGGAACGAATTTGTCATTGCCACACTCGACGGCCTGTTGAAAGAGCCGGCAGTAAAATTAGCCGATAATCCCTGGGAGGGCAATTTAAGCTACTACCTGGTTTATCTCGAAAATGTGAACCGTACCGAATACCTGAACAGGGTAGGCCATCAAACCGAAATCCTTTACGACGGAGGCCAATTTCTGGTGCTGAGGACCGATGAAAACGTGCACGGACACTTGTCGCCGGCAAAAAACGACGGCATCGTCAAAATCAGCAATGTTGCTGTTTCGCTGCCTTCACCACAGCATAATCTGTCAAATGTACGCTTCGACCCCGATCCGTTTATTGTTAACCTGATTTCGCAGGTCAACTCAGCCAATATTACCGCCTCAGTGCAGCATCTGCAGGACTATGGTACCCGCAACTGTTACCAGCCACAAAGTATTCAGGCGCAGAACTGGATTAAGGAATATTTCGAAAGCTACGGCTATTCGGTTGAAGTAATGGATTTTTACATGTCGGGCGGAAATGCCAGCGACAACATCATTGCCACCAAAACAGGCACCAAATATCCTGAAGAATATGTTGTTTTGGGTGGTCATTACGATTCCTACGTGTTTTCGGGCAGTTCGGCGCCTGGAGCCGACGACAACGCCTCGGGAGTTGCCGGTGTTATGGAAGCCGCACGCCTGATGGCCAACCACGATTTTGACCGTACCATCATTTTCTGCGCTTTTTCGGGTGAGGAATACGGTTTGTACGGCAGCGAAGCCTACGCCGACAGGTGCGCACAGCAGAACATGAATATTCTGGGATATTTCAACATGGATATGATTGGCTATCTTCAGGCAGGAAGCCCCGTACATACCGATGTCATTTATCCCTCTTCCGCTTTGCCGCTGGCACAGTTTTACGAGCAGGTTTGCTCGGTTTATCTTCCCGATTTTATTGTGGAAGCCGGCGCCCTGATTGGTGGCGACAGCGATCATACTTCTTTTAACAATGCTGGCTATATGGGCATTTTTCCTTTTGAAGATGGTTCAAACTACAGCCCTTACATCCATTCGGCCAACGATTTGGTTGGCCCCAGCTACAACAATGCCGAGCAGGCAGGCATCTTTACTCAGGCAATCATTGCATCAGTAGTAACGATGGCCAATATGCTCACCCCACCGCAAAACCTTGTCGGGATTCCCGGCGACGGCGAAGTTGACCTGATGTGGGATGTGATGTACGACATCGATTACTATAAAGTGTATAAAAACGGAACTTTCCTGGCCAGCACCACCAGCAACGCCTATCACGACGAGGCGGTGACCAACGGAACCCAGTACGAATATTATGTAACGGCCATTTATTCTGATACGGGCGAAGAATCCGATCCGTCAAACGAAGTACTGGTGACCCCAATGCCACCGATTGCTCTTCCGTTGACCATCGATTTTGAAAATGGCGCACCATACTGGAATTTTGATGGAACCTGGGGCGTTTCTGCCTCATCTTCGCATTCGCCAACCCATTCGATCAGCGAAAGCCCCACAGGACAATATCAGAACAGCATCGAAATTTATGCAACCCTCAATTCAGTCAACCTTCAGGGTTTCACTTCTGCCAGTTTGAGTTTCTGGACAAAATACGACCTTGAATCAGGCTACGACTACATGTGGTTAGAAATAAGCACCAATGGTTCAAACTGGACTGAAATTGCTGAGTACAACGGAACCCAGAGCACATGGACACAAAAAACCTATCCACTTACCGCTTACCTGGGAAATCCATATGTGGTGATCCGTTTCCATTTTTACAGCGATTCGTACATTCAGAAAGACGGGATGTACATCGACGATTTTACAATTACGGCATCGGGGCTTGTTTTCAACCCACCGCTTAATTTCATGGGACAGGCCTCAGGAACTGATGCCGTGTTAGATTGGGATGCTCCCTCATCAGGTTCACCCGACGGTTACAATGTTTACAGAAATGGTGCTTTAATAGCTGAGGAAATTGCCACTACCAACTATACCGATGCAGGGCTGACACCCGGAACTTACAGCTACCAGGTTTCTGCTGTTTATGCGCAGGGAATGTCGGCAATGGCGGGACCGGTTGAGGTAGTCATCAGCGGTGGAAGCACTTCGGGAGCCTGGGAGACTTTTGAAGATTACATCGCAGGCCAGAAGCTGGCGCAACAGGCCAATGCCATGGGCCGCAACTACTGGACAACCTGGAGCAATGCTCCCGGTGGCGCCGAAGACCCGGCAGTGTCGAATACTGTAGCGCACGATGGCGCCAATTCGGTGGTTATCGAAGGCACCAACGATTGTGTGTTGTTGTTGGGTGATCTGACAACAGGCAAACATACCCTGAATTTCTGGGTAAATATTCCATCAGGATTCTATGGCTACTTTAATGTGTTGCAGGTGTTTGCGGGAGCAAGCAGTACCTGGGGAATGCAGGCCTATTTTGATGCAGGTGGAATTGGAACCGTTGATGCCGGGGGCGCCGGAGCCGGATCGTTTAGTTACAGCTACGATACCTGGACTTTTGTTGAACTGGTTGTTGACCTCGACATGGACTGGGCTGAATTTTATGTTGCAGGAGCCGACGTGGTTCAGTGGCAGTGGAGCCTCGGTACATTTGGAACTCCCGGACCCGTTCAGTTGGCCGCCGCTAACTTCTACGCCTGGAATGCCAACGGAACCCCAAAAGCATATTTTGACGACATCGACTTCAAAGAATTTTCGAGCGACCTGATTTTTGAACCGTTCGAAGATTATACCGCAGGCCAGCCATTGGCACAGCAAGCCATAGCCCAGGGCCGTGACTACTGGACTACATGGAGCAATGCGCCGGGCGGAGCCGAAGACCTCACCGTGTCGGCAGAACATGCACACGAAGGTGTTAATTCAGCGCTTTGCAGCGGAACCAACGATGGCGTCTTGCTGCTTGGGGATAAAACATCCGGAAAATATTCGCTGAATTTCTACCTCTATATTCCCACAGGAAAGGTAGGATATTATAACATATTACAGGTTTTCAACGGATCGAACAGCACCTGGGGCATGGAAGTGTACCTGAATCCTGGTGGAATTGCTGAATTGAATGCCGGTGGAGTATCGGGAATTGCAACCTTCAACTACAATTATGATGAATGGGTTTACATCGAAAACATCATCGACCTCAACAGCGACGAGGCTGCCCTGAAGGTTAACGGCACTGAGGTTTCTTCGTGGCAGTGGAGTCCGGGAGCTTCCGGTGGCGGGGTGAATGCCCTGGGCGCAATGGACATCTATGCAGCCACTACCAACGGAACCCCCTATTTCTTTATCGACGACATTCAATACGTGGAATTCCTCTCATTGCCTGCCCCCACCAACCTGGTGGCAGCTGTCAACGATAACGACATAACACTAACCTGGGATGCCCCACCCTCAGATGAATTTATCGGCTACAATGTTTATCGCGACAACGAAATCATTGCCCAGGAAATAACAGCGCTTACCTTTGTTGATTACAACCTGCTTCCCGGAACATACCAGTATGATGTGAAGGCCGTTTACGACGAAGGCTACTCTTCAGGCGCCGGTCCCGTGCCGGCTACCATTGCAGGCGGTGTGTGGCGCGATAAAGTACTGGTAGAAATCGGAACCGGAACCTGGTGCCAGTATTGCCCCGGAGCAGCCATGGGCGCCGACGAACTGGTTGAAAATGGCTGGGATGTTGCCGTCATCGAATATCACTCGGGCGACACCTACGAAACCACCGAATCTGCCGGCAGGGTTGCCTACTACGACATTACCGGTTTCCCCACTGCTTTCTTCGATGGCGTAATTTCGCATGTGGGTGGAAGCAACACAGTAAGTATGTACCCAACCTATGTGCCTTCGGTTGAAACACGGCTTGCCAAGGTTTCTCTCTTCGAAATGAACATTGCCGCCGAATATACGGGTGGTAACAATTTCGACATCAGCGTAACGGCAAACAACGTGTATCCTTACCCGGGCAATAACCTTGTTTTACAGTTGGTTTGCACCGAAAGCGAAATTATGGAAAACTGGCAGGGACAAAACCATCTGAGCTTTGTCTGCCGCGACATGTTGCCCGATCAAAACGGAACAGCCGTGAATTTCTCAGGCCAGCCAAACCAGACTTTCGACTTCCAGCTGAATACAAGTACCTGGAACATGGAACACTGTGAAGTGGTAGCTTTCATTCAGGACAATACAACAAAAGAAGTGCTTCAGGCTGCCAAATTCGATTTGGGAACCATCGTGGGCATTGGCGAAAACAACAACCTGCCCGAAATCAGCATTTATCCAAATCCCGCTAAAGATTTTATACAAATATCTTCTGATAAACGGATAAGCCAGATTCGCATCATGAGCCAGACAGGCCAGTTGATGTTTGACAGGAAAATGAATGGCACAGAAATCAACATGAATATTTCCGCTTTTGGAAGCGGGGTTTACTTTGTTGAAATCATCAGCGAAACCGGAAAACTCACCCAGAAGCTGGTTGTCGAGTAGGTACCGGTATTTTTAAAACTTTTATGCCCTCTGATATAAAAAATCAGAGGGCTTTTTTTTCTTATTGAAACAACCATTGGCTTTAACAGATCATTTAGAGAAAAAAACATGAAAGGTTGAGCTGCATTTTTTATTAAAATATTGAAAAACTGATTATTGAAAAAGTTGGCCTGAAATTAGACAAATAGGAATTGTTTTGATGAAAGGTTGGAAAAATGAAGAATAAAGGTTTGGTTTTGATTATGTTATTGGGCTTGGTTTTGGTTTCCTGCCAAAAGGATATTGACCAGCCTCAAATTTCTGCTCCTGAAAAAATGAGTGATCTGAAGGTGGCTGAGGGGTTTGAATGGAAAACTTTCAGCAATGTAACCCTCGATCTTTCAGCGCCCTCCAATGGCCTTGTGTCGGTGGTGTCAAACGAAGGGAAGGTATTTCAAAAAGCATATCTGATGCAGGGCACAACCTACACCATGAAATTAACTGTTCCACAGCACACCCGTATGGTTCATCTGCAATTTGCGGGTCAGGATGTGGTTTTAAATCTTGATGCCGAACATCTTGTGTGGTCGTTTAAATAAAAACTTCATTTCAGTTAAAAGTTATATGAAAAAGTCATCGGGAAAGAATTTGTTTTTGAAACCGGGTGTAATCCTGTTTTGTGCATGGCTGATGGTTGGGTTTAGCCTGAAGGGACAGGTTTTCACGGTTACGAACACCAACGATTCGGGCAGCGGATCGCTGCGTCAGGCCATCATCAATGCCAACGCATACGCAGGTACAAATCCACAGATCGTTTTCGATATACCTTTTCCGGCTACGAATTCAGACCTGAGCTGGGATTGGTGGACAATATCGCTGGCAACATCACTGCCGGCCATTACGAAAGCGGGCACTCAGCTGCTTGGCTTTTCACAGTCGGCAAACCGCGGAATTGTTGACAATAATCCTGTGGGGACAGGTGGCATAGTAGGGGTTGATCAGATTCCTTTTCCAAAGTTTGAAAGACCTACCATCTGCATCAATGCGATGGATAAAACAGCCCCGCTGAGTGTGTCAGGCTCATCTGTCATTGTGGAGGGCTTGTCGCTTTACAATTCGATGGAAAATACGGTTTACATTTCGGGAAATTCGGCCAATACCATCATCCGAAAACTTTTTGTAGGCGTTTTGCCGACGGGAAGCCGTCCGGCGCTGGATGCCGAAAGAAACAACAGAATGGGAATTCAGGTTGAGTCGAATGCCGACAATTTAATTACCGTAACAAATTGCTATTGTGGCCACAACGGAAGGCTTGCTATCAATGGCGGCTCCTACTCCTCGCAGGTTCTTATCGAATACAACGAAGTGTTTGAAAGCAACTGGTACGGGTCGAACGCCCACGACGGCATAGATGTTAACGGCGTAAACAGTACCGTAAGATACAACCTGGTTTATAATACCCGCTCTGGCAGCAATATTCCGCCAACGGCCAGCAATTCGGGCGGCGCGGGTATTGAATGTGGTAGCACAACCCCAAGTAAGGTTACCAATTTCCTGATCGAAAACAATACCTGCTATTCGAATGACGGACCGGGTATAAATGTGATCAATGGCTGTACTTTTAATACGATCCGCAAAAATATCTGTAACAACAACCGGATAGGAATTGCGGTAACCACCCGCACCGGAACTGACCCTGCAACAGCCTTTATTACCATGAATTCAGTTTACGACAACACAGGACCGGGAATTGATATAAACCACATCAAACAATCCATTGATTTTGACGGCATCACCCAAAATGGTATTTCCCCTACTGGCAGCGAACCTTTCGGAAACAATTTGCAGCCTTATCCCATCATTACTGAGGCCTTTAACAGAAACGATTCCATAAACATCAAGGGAACTTTTTCATCATTACCCAACACTACCCATCGACTTGAATTCTTTGTCAATCAATACAAAGACCAGTATTATGGCGTTGAATCGGAGTTTGGGGAAGGGAAAACCTTTCTGCTGGCATTTGATGTGGTGACCGACAACAACGGCGATGTGAGTTTCTGGCATAAACGGTTGGGAACTGGCCCTTTGGATTACTACATTACAGCCACAGCCACCCATACGGCCAACATGACAACGTCGGAATTTTCACCTGTTTTGCGAATTATTGATATGGGCTCGGGAAGCACCCTGATCGAGAATTTTTTTCCGGCAACAGGTTATGGAACCATCGCATTCGAGGATTTGTGGCCTGCCCGTGGTGATTACGATTTCAACGACCTGGTGATTGATTTTCAGTTCAGGGTTTTGACAAATACCAGCAACAAAGTCGAACTGGTTGAATGCGTTTTTATTGTCAAAGCCTTTGGCGCCTCATTACAAAACGGATTTGGGTTTCAGTTACCAGAAAGCATCAATGCCAACGACCTGACGGTTACCGGATTCAGCCTGACTGAGGATTTTATTGTTTTAAACGGAAACGGAACGGAATCAGGCCAGGCCAATCCCACCATCATTGTTTTTGATAATGCTTACAAACAGATGCAACACACCGGTACAGGCATCGGCGTGAATACCACACCCTCTGTGCCTTATGTTGAGCCAGACACGCTTATCATCAACATTGCCTTTCCGCCCGATACTTACAGCTACAACGACCTTGACATCAGCAATTTCAACCCGTTTCTTATTGTAAACAAAGACCGCACGGTTGAAGTCCATCTGCCCGATTATCCACCCACAACGCTTGCCAATCAGGCACTTTTCGGAACGTTGCAGGATGACAGCAATCCGTTGACAGGAAAATATTATAAAACTGTCGAAAACCTGCCCTGGGCAATACTTCTGTACGAAGGATTTGATTATCCCGTCGAAAAGCAGGAAATCATTGCAGCTTACCTGAAATTTGCGGCATGGGCTACCAGCGGAGGGACGCTGTTTCAGGACTGGTACCTCGATTTGCCGGGTTACCGTAACCAAAGCCTGATTTATCGGCCATAAGATAAAGCACAGCTAAAAAAGCAAGCCATAAAAAACGACATAAAAAAAAGCTGAGGATTAAATTACCCTCAGCTTTTTTTCTTGTAATGAATGTTTTCC
>CALFEP010000236.1 GCA_937950125.1 uncultured Bacteroidota bacterium | reverse complement strand
AGGGTAAAAATAATAGATTTCTTCCAATACCCTGATAAAGTTTTAGCTGCCATTGTTTTTTGAAAAATTATGTCTGTCAAGAAGTTGTTAGTTCGTCAGTCGTTTTTTTAGTTTTTGCTCTCGAAGTATCAAAATAAACCACCAATTCTATTTTGCCCCCTGGCGATTTTTAATTTGATTTTCTATCAAAGACTTTTTTATGTACTTTAGCAGAAATGAAAAATACACATAAACAGCTAAAACAGTAATAATAGAAATAACGCATGAAAAATCTTTGGTTTGGATGACAAACAAAAAAAAGTTCAATGCTTTACATAATTCAATAAATAAACACTCTGAGATGGAATCATACAAAAAACAAACACTTGAAAATACTGGATTACCGCAAGATGCATCATATCTTTCCATTAATTTTTATGAAAAAGCATTAGGTTTTTGTGAAAATTGGATTATGTTGTTTGATAAAGATGGTAAAGTTGAATACACTTCAAAATCAATCGAAAAAGCTACTGGCTATGAGGTGAAGGAGTTTATTGAAAACCCAAATCTGTTTTTGGAAATTATTTTGGAAAATGATATCAAAAAATTCCATGTGTCACTCAAATTAGCTGATGGTATTAAACATGAATTTCGAATCCAAGATAAAAATGGTGTTGTACGATGGATTTGTCAAAGTGTTAACGTTTATTATGGTACAAATGGTGAACAAATCGGATTATTGGCAAACGTTACCGATATTTCAGAAGATAAAGCCAGGGAAACTGAGCCTATGATCATTGAAAATAATTATAGGATGGCTTTTAATAGTGGTAATTGTTTTAAAACGATTTCCTTGTCTGAGACCGGTGAAGTACTTGATTTAAACCAGGCATTTGTTGACCTGTTTGGTAACTTGAAATTTGACATTTTTGGAAGGGAATACGGCGATGTATTTTTTTATTCTAAGAAAGACAAGTTGACAATTTTTAATCAATTGGAACTGCAAGGGAAAATACGTAATATGAAGATTATCTTCAAAAAAAAGAATAAAACAAAAATAATAACATCATTATCAGTTGAACAACGCAAATTTGGAGATAAAAAGTACCTATTTACCGAGGGTTATGATCTTTCTCCGCTCATAAAAAAAGATATTTTAATTGAAAATCAAAAGCAAAACTTTGAATGCATTTTTAATAATGCAGAGGTGTATTTTTTTATTATCGATAAAAAGAATATTTTAATTGAGATGAATCCATTTCTTTTAAAGAAGTTAGGATTCGAAAGGAATGAAATAATTGGTAAAAGCATATCATATTTTTTCTCCAAGGAAAAGAAAGGAGAATATTCAACGATTTTGACTGAGTTGTGGGCAGGTAGTAAAAAACATGAAAAAATTGAAATATCTACTAAATCATCCTTGCCAATTACTTTAGAGATACTAGCATTAATTGGTAAATGGAAAGGAAAGACTTCCCTTTTTTTTACCGCAAAAGAGGGTTCATTGTTAAAACCATCAGAAGAGAAATTCATGAATGATTTTTTCCTTAATCCTTCGAGTTGCATGATTACTGAACCAGAAACATGGAAAATTATAGAAGTAAATGATGCTTTCTGTGAATTATTGGGTTATAGCCGAGATGAAATCATCGGAAAAACCATAAATAATTTTGACACTTCCGGAATGTTAAAAATGAACCAATTTGACCCAAATAAACATGATACCACTAATCATAATAATGATTTAATGTTGGTAACCTGTAATGGAGATGTTAAACATGTTATACTCAATTCAGAAATCATTAAACAATCGGATACATGTTTCCGGTTAACTGTAATTAATGACATTACCGGAAGGAAGATGATGAAAGAAGCCATCAAGTACTCAGAAGAAAGCTATAAAATTTTATCTGATGCTGCTTTCGAGGCAATCATACTTTCGAGAAACGGATTTTGCTTTGATCAAAACATAGCTGCAGAAAAAATGTTAGGATATCGAAAGGAAGAAATTTTAGGGAAATCAATATTCGACCTTATCAAAACTGAAAAACAAAGTGACCATAATTGGTTTGAACCATCAATTAAAGAACCATTTCAATTAAAAATCCAACGTAAAGATGGTTCTTTTTTTTATTCACTAACACAAATCAGAATAATACATTCATTAAATGTTGATACAGTTGTTATCGCTGTTAGAGATATTACTGATTTCTATTTATTGAAACAATCGATGATAAAGGCAGAGGGTTTGTTTACCCGTGTTGCAGAACACACAAAAACATTTACTTGGGAAATTAATCAGGAAGGTTTATTTACCTATATCAGCCCAATGGTTGAAAAGGTACTTGGTTACAAATCCTCCGAGATTATTGGCAAACTACATTTTTATGACCTTCACCCCCCTAAAAGTCGTGAGAATTTCAAAATTTTTGTGTTCAGCTTGTTGGAGAAAAAGAAACCCTTTTATGAAATTGAAAATGTTTTGCTCTCGAAAAATGGACACATCAATTGGTTTTCAACGAATGGCATTCCTTTATTCGATTCACAAGGAAAGTGGGTGGGTTATGAAGGAAGCAATACAAACATAAACCAAAAGAAATTACAGCAAAAACGGATTAAAAATAAAATAAAAGAAATTGAAGGTTACCAGAAACAACTGATTAAATTAAACAATTACCTGATGGAAACGGAAGAAAATGTTAGAACCAGACTTGCAGGGTTTTTACATAATGAAATCGGGCAACTTTTAAGTATTATGAACCTTCAAATAACTTCTTTGATTGGTAAAGGGCATTTAACCAATGAAACCGATACAATTTTGCAAAAAACTTCGTTGACAATGCAAAAGGCAATAACACTCTGTAGGACAGAAACATACGAACTGAGTCATATTATTTTAAAAGAACAGGGTTTAATAAATGCCTTGAAATGGAAGTTAGGCGAAATGAAAGAAATTCAACCAATGGAATCATTTTTATCTTTTGATCAATCGATTGAGAATATTAATGAGAAATTGAAGATTCTTTTGTATCGAATAATTGTAGAACTGATAAACAATGTTCTTAAGCACGCTCAAGCATCAGAAATAACTATTTCAATTCAACAAGCTGGAAATGAATTGGTCATTGAAGTTGTTGACAATGGGAAAGGATTTGAGAATGAGCCAAGAAAAAGTATTTTCAGAAATCAGAGCTTTGGCTTGTTTAATATTCGTGAGAGACTAAAACCATTGGGGGGAGAATTAATTGTGAAATCGATACAAAATGAAGGAACCCGGGTATTATGCAAAGTTCCTTTTTCCAAATGAACATTTTTTCTGTTACTTTTATAGATTTTAAATTGGATTATTTGGTAATAATGTTCTTAACAAAAAAAATAGGTAAAATGACCTATGATAAATAATTCTTTTACCTATTTTTTATTTTGTATTTTCATTACCTTTGCGCAACAAATTTTAGTAATTTTTTAGGTGGATTAAATATTTCCTTGGCATATTTTCAAAAAATTTGTTTTTTTATGACAGGAATTTTACATAGCGTGTGTTTTTAATTTCTGATTCAAAATTTTAGCATTCCTTAAAAAAAGTCTATGCGTATAAAAGTGATGATCGTGGATGACCACAAACTGTTCAGAGAAAGCCTTACTTATCTTCTCCAAAGTAACGACATTGATGTAACAGATTCAGTTAAAAATGGCAACGAAGCTCTTGAAAAGGCCAGAATAAACAAACCTGATATCATATTAATGGATATTGGAATGGATGAAATAAACGGGATTGATGCTACAGAAAAGATTAAAAAAGAGTTAAATGATATTAAGATAATTGGTCTGTCCATGCATTCCAATTTGAGCTACATCAAAGGATTATTAGCCAATGGGGCATCAGGATATTTACTAAAAAGTTGTTCGTTTAATGAATTGAAAGCTGCGATGTTATCTGTACTCAATGGTACAATTTACCTGGGTGAGGAGATAACAAACCTGGTGCTTTCAGATTATCTCGATAATGAAAAACATCCAAAAAACAATAATTTGGGACTTTCGGACAGAGAAATTGAAATTTTGACCCTAACCGGTAAAGGTTATTCCACCCGCGAAATAGCTGAAAAGCTATTCATATGTGTAAAAACGGTTGGAACCCATAAACAAAACATCATGAAAAAGCTAGATTTAAAAAAATCCGCTGATCTGCTAAAGTTTGCCATGAACAAATATGGTAATCCCTTAAACTAAGCCCAAACTGATTTCCCACTTTTATTTCAATCCTATTACCTGCCAAATTAAGGTAAGGTTATGACTTTACATTCTTATGGTTTTGTAAGCATATTTCTTAGTTAATTAATATTTTATCTGAGTTAATTGCTTAATATGATTATTGCTCAATGGAAAATAGTCAGCAAATTTTAAGACACTACCTTAGCTTTTCTAAGCTAACAATTCAAAGTAAATACAGAACACCTTCATAAATAATTAGGGATTTCAACCACTAAAAATCAGTTAATTATTACCAAATCATGCTGATTGTAAACACTATTTTTGAAGTTTATATTTCATCTTGACGATACGAATATTTGAACATTAAATACAACATGATTGAATTTACAATTGGTCTTATTCTTCTGAGCATTATTGTGACATTAGTTTTAAAAAATGCAGAGTCTCATAAACGTCAGAACGACAAAATCTACAAAGAATCAAAACTAAAACAAAACATTCAATATTCAGATGATGATCATTAGCTCAATAATAATAGGTGTATTTTTTACTTGTGCTAATCAAAGACAAAACATATTTTTTTTCAGTATTAATCTAAAAAAAAAGCTTTATGAAAATTAAATTTACAATTTTACTCATGGCCTGCCTGCTGGCGGGCTATTTGAACGGATGGGGTCAGACCACCCGTTATGTACCCGAAACTGCCGGAAATCCCGGTTATTCAACCATTCAAGCTGCCATAAGCGCTGCTTCATCCGGCGATGTGATTCAGGTTTCTGCGGGAACCTATTTACAGGCACAGCAGTTGGTCATAGATAAAAACTTAACACTTACCGGTGCCGGTAAAGCCACTACATTCATTAAGGCTGACCTGAACCTGACCGGCGGAAGTGCTACGGATCCAGCACTGATCAAGGTAAACACTGGGGTAACGTTCAATTTCAGCGGATTTACCGTTGATGGAGATTTCCCGGCACATCAGGTGCGCATGGGTTTGATTACCTACGGAACAGGAGGAACCATTTCGGACAATAACTTTATCAACGTTTCACTGGCCGCCGGCAGCTATGACGGACGCGGTGTAGTAGTTTACGGAACCGGTGTAACTGTTTCCAATAACACCTTATCCAATATTGGCCGCATTGGAATTATGGTACGCAAAGCCTATTACGGAACCCAGGTAGGTTCCGCCACGGTAAGCGGCAATACTTTTATGGGTAAAGGGGAGGGTTTGCAGCTGGATTACGGTATTGAGGTAGGAGCAGCGGCTTCCGCGACCCTTTCGGGGAATAATATTTCAAACTGTAAGGGAGTTGCCTATGATAACTCAACTTCTGCCGGGATTCTTGCCACCGATTATTATGCCACTGGTACTACCGTTACCATTTCAGGTAATACTTTAAACGACAACAGAGTGGGCATTGCCCTGGGATATGGGGTCAATGATGCCACCACAGCCAGTATTTCAGGGAACACCTTCACCAATCACACTATCAACAACTTGCAGTACACTGCTAATTTAAACTTTGATAAAAATGCCACCTTCACAGGAAATACTTTTGACCATTGTGCTGTAATAAAAAACGGATCGGGAGCCATCACCGGTTCTCAGTTTTATGTCAGCATCCCGGATGCTGTTATAGATGCTGCTGAGAGTGATGTGATTGAAATGACCTCAGGGACTTACAATTTTACCGCTCAAATGAATATTGATAAGGCCGGACTTACAATTACGGGACAAAGCGGTGTGATTTTCAAGGCCAATAATTCTTCCTGGAGCACCGTGAACGGGTACAAACACCTTATTGGCATTTATGCCGGTACTGAAACCAATCCTGTTACAATTTCAAACATTACAATGGATTGCAGTAGCCAGTGCTACGGAGTGAACACCTATAACAATGCTTATGGTGTTTTAAGTAATGTTGCTATTAACGCTAGTAAAGGCGCCGGGTTAACCGTGAATGGTTCTACTGTTATCGCGACTGATTTAAACACAGCCACCAATGCCTGGGGTGCGGTCAACGTAGATCCGGGCTCCGGAGTGACTACTCCCTCTACTTTTACACTGAATAGCGGAACATTAGCCGAAAACACGCAAATCTGGTCCGATGGAAGTTATGTTACCGGCTCTGCAACTGTAACGGTCACTGCAACCGGGTACAATAAATACACTGTCGGTACTACCAAAATCTGGACAAACAGACCCTTAACCAATTGTGCAACGATCACAAAGGATGGAGAAACCACGATTTATAACACTATCCAGGCTGCAATCAATGCAGCAAATGATAATGATATCATCCAGATTGCAGCAGGAACATTTACTGAAGCTCTGACAGTTGGCAAATCGCTTACATTTATTGGGTCGGGGCCAAGTGATAATCCAACCACCATTATAAAATCAACGGCCAATCCTATGGTTAGTTTAAGTTCAACTGGTAAGAACTTCAGTTTTCAGAACCTGATTATTGAAGGAAATGTAACAAATAATGGAATTAGGGCAGGTGGCTCAATTAATATTAATTCACTAACTTTGGAGGATGTCATTGCAAGAAACTGTCAGGTTGGCTTGTATCTGGCTGAATATTATTCTGGTGGTGTCTTTGTTACCACTACAGTAAACAGCTTAAGCCTCGATAATGTTACTTTGTTAAACAACAAATTTATAGGTGCTTACATAGGAAAAACAGTTCTTTCAGGAACAGTAGCAAATTCAACAATTACGGGTAATGGCTATTCAAGCGAATTGCCAGATAGTTGGCAAAAAACAGGATTACAATTTGTAAACTTTGATGAAGCATCGGTACCACAGGTAACTGTTACAAACTCCACTTTCACCAACAACGGCGCCGGTGCCTCTAACATCGAGCGTACCGGACTTATTATCTACACGGCTTATAATGCGCTTAGTGCCAATGAGATTATGACTGTTTCCGGCTGTAGTTTTACCAATCATCCTCTGTATGCTGTAAGAATAAAAAACGGATACAATGTAGGTAATAAAGCTACTGTGAATGGTACTTTTAACAATAACTATCTGGATATCTGGTTTAACAATGTTATAGGGACAACAAGTTCCACTTCACTTGTGAGGCGGACTTTTACCGGTATCAGAACTGTTGGAAGCGGCCCTACTTATGATTATGCTACTATCCAGGCTGCAATTAATGCTGCTTCAACTGGCGATGTGATTGAAGTCGCAGCGGGAACGTACAATGAAAATGTAATTGTTAGTAAATCTCTTACTCTTAAAGGTGCTAACTATAATACTGCATGTAGCAGCCGCTCTGCAGAAAGTATCGTTGCTCCTTCAGCCGGACTCCCAATTTCTGTTACTGCAGATGGTGTAAGCATTAATGGATTTGAAATTACAGCGCCCGCTTATCAAAACGCTATTGTTTTTGGCAACCGCAGCAATGTGTCCATACTTTACAACAAAATTCATGATATCGGAACCTCAGTGTCAGGAGTAAATGTACACTCCGTCATTTACACGGTGGCTAATGGCTCAAATACCCAAAATATATTTATTTCAAACAATTGCTTTAACAATATCAGCAGTTCCAGCCTGACTGGTTACAGTGCTGCAGCTATTGGCATTTTGCAATCAACATCTACCGGTGTTCTCAATGGATTGACAATTGAAAATAACACCATAAATAATGTCAACGTTAATACAGGAAACTGGCCAACAGGTAAACTGGCTTACGGCATTATCATTAACGTAGGTGGAAGCAGTAGCTATCAAACTACCACTGGTAAAGTGGTTAGTGCGAACGTAAAGAATAACACCATTTCTAATTTGACTGGTTTCATTTCAACCGGTATCGGGCTTGAAGGGAATACCGAAAATGCCGTTATTCAGAATAATACTGTTTCAAATCTGACAGGCTATAAATTGTCAGACCGGAGTGGTGGCGGTTACGACCTGAATGGTTTAAAATTTGAAAACAACAGATTTGTGAACACAGTTCAAGTGACTGATAATGTTTTTAATACCAACACTTTTAATTATATTGATACACCAAATTTGGGTTATGCTGTTGCTAACTATGTTCCAACGAATGTTGGCGGCAATGCAGAGGTAACCTGCAACTGGTTTGGAACAGCGAATGCCAATGAAATTAACGATAATGCCACATTAACCGGAAAAGTTTTCAATAAAGAAGGTTGTGAAACCAATTTCAATCCTTTCTGGATTTCTTCAACAGGCCCATGCACCGGCGGTCCAATTGTAGTTTATCAATCCGATGGAACCACCTTTGTTTCCAGCCATGAAACCATACAGGCGGCTATTGATGCTGCCACAACACTCAGTGGTTATGTAATCTCGGTTCCTGCCGGAACTTATGATTATATTAGTGAAGGCAGTCCTGCACCAAGCGGTTTAATTAAAGTAACCAAAGGGGTTACCATCAAAGCAGCCGCAGGGACCCGTCCGATCATTGATGGATCGGATTTCGACGGAGTGTTTAAAATTCATCCCTCAGCCCTTAACCCAGGGAACACCGTAATTATCGAAGGTTTTGAAATAATAGGAAATGCAGCCACAGGTATAGCCATGACCATGCAGGGGTGTTTTAATGTTACACCTGCCAAGGTGATTATTCGCGACAACTGGTTCCATGGCATGGTTGGCGGCATAGATTTCTGGGGTGCAGGCGCCTATCTGCCTTCAGGATGGACAAGCGCGCTGGCCAACATCGAAATCACAAACAACAAATTCTATGATATGGTTACGTCCGGCAGCGACCAGGGTTTTGGTGTCATGATTGAAGATCCTGCCAATTATGCTACTGCTGGGAATGATTATGCAGTAAAAGTTGAGAATAATGAATTTTCGAATCTGCCTTCCAATGGGAGCAATCCAGGTGTTGGCATCGTAATTCCTCGCGCCAATGATGCTTGGGAAGCAGCCAATGTATTCATTTCAGGGAATACCTTTAATAATACTGTTGCTGTTGGGGTCGCTTTTATGGATGGAGATGTAACTGATGCACAAGTTATCAATAACAGCTTTAATAATTCTGTTTATGGAATACTTGCGTCAGGAATTGACAACGGCCCGATTGATGCCGAATGCAACTGGTTTGGCACAACTGATTATAACACTATTTTAACCAAAGTTATTGGTGATGTTGATTTTGTGAATTACCTTGTTTCGGATAATATCGTTAGCCCTGCTTGTACAGGTGATGTTTGGCCGGTGTACAATGCTACTCATCCAAAGTACTTTACAACCATCCAATCAGCCATTAATGATGCCTCCACGGTTACAGGGGATGTGATTACTGTAGCAGCCGGAACCTATTCTGAGGGAACTATTACAATTAGCAAATCACTTGATATTCGCGGAGCGAAATACAATGTTGACCCAACAAATGTTAGCAATGGAAGGACAGCAGGAACTGTTACAGGCGAATCGGTCATTGTAGGACCGGTACTGTTTAACTCTAATGTTTCCAATGTATTTTTCAATGGTTTTTATGTTGATTACAATGGAACAGCGGTTCTTGGCGAATCGGTATCGACCTACCTCAACAACGGGGTTTCAAATATTTCAATCAGTTATAATGTGTATGAGGATTCCGATTACAACATCAACGTTACTCCGCCATGGGGAATCCATAAAGCCATTATCACATCCAGCACCGGAAGTTCAAATGTTAGCATTGCGTCGAACCTGATTGCCGGTTATGAAACAGCCGTTTACCTGAATCCAGCCGCCAATAATGCAGTATTGAATGGTAACAAAGTTCTTAATTGCAAATATGGATTCCGATTTATCAGTACACAGGGATTAACTGTGACCAACAATACCTTTGAAGGTAGTGGAGGTTTACAACTTCGTTCGGGATGGTCAAATCCTGCTCCTGCGATCAGCGGCCTTACTATCACCGGAAACTTCTTCAGCAACCTCCCAGCTTCCATTTTGTGGGTTGGATACCTGGATGTCCAGGACAACCGCCTGACCGTGGATGTTTCGAACAACACCTTTGAAGGAAAACTGCCCTCGGCGATGAGTCTGACAGAGTTGTTCGCTCTTGAAGATCATATTGTCCACAAGCTTGACAACGCAACCAAAGGATTGGTCACCTGGATTCCGGGCAATCTATACGTCACCACCAACTCGGGATCGATTCAGAGGGGTATTGATGCGGCAACATCCGGATGGCAGGTCAACGTAAATGAAGGTATTTTTACAGAACAATTACACATCACCACAAATAACCTGACCATCGGGGGTGTTTCGAAAAGCACCGTTACTGTTAAAGCACCGGCTTCTGTACCTCTGTACTTTACCTCAGGAACAAACCAAAATCACCCAGTTATATTTGTTGACGGAGTGAATCAGTTCACCATGAATAATGTGACCATTGATGGGGATGGTAAAGGGAATGCCAACTATCGTTTCCAGGGGATCGGTTTCTGGAATTCCGGCGGAACACTGACAAATGTTGATGTTTACAATATCATTGATACTCCTTTCAGTGGTGCACAGCACGGGGTTGCAGTTTATGCCCACAACAACACCAACGGACCATACACAGTGGCATGCACCAACATGGTTATCGACGATTATCAGAAAAACGCCATGGCATTGAGTGGGACCGGTCTTACGATTGCGCTGGACAATATCACGACCATCGGAGCAGGACCAACCAGTGTCACAGCCCAGAACGGAATCCAGGTTGCATATGGGGCCAGCGGCACAATCACCAATTCGAACGTCAGTGGGAATAACTATTCCGGCTCAGGCTGGTCATCAGCTGGTATTCTGCTTTATCAGTCCGGTACTGTTAATATTTCAAATACGACTGTTACTGATAACTATGTTGGAATCGATGTCAATGACTGTGACGGATCAATTTCCAATTCAACCGTTTCGAATCAAAACAGTGAAAGTTGGGATGGGATTTATTTACGCAAGTATCAAAACACTCCAATGACATTTAATGTAACTGGCGTAACAATTACCGGACATGGAAAAACAGACAGCTGGGGCATTTTGGTTCGTGCGAATACTGGGACAATTACATCATCCATTACTCAATGTCAGGTATCGAATTGGGGTCTTGGTGTTTACACCCGTGAAATAGCACCTGGAGTTGTAAATGTGTTAACTAATAATAATGATATTTCAGGTAATACAGATGGTTATTATGCTAATACAACCACAGCTCAGGATGCCACCAACAACTACTGGGGAACATGTCCATCAGTTACAGGCCCGGCAACTTACTTCCCATATTGGTCAACAGTTTCCGGCACCCCCGGCAGCTTTGTGTTTGGCGGACAGATTGATAATATCACAGCCTCAGCCAGCGAAAACACCATCTGTCTCGGAGAATCGGTTACGCTTTCTGCCGGCAATGGTTCCAACTTCCTTTGGGATAATAGCCTTGGACTGGGTGCTACCAAACTGGTAATCCCTGCAACCATTGGTGACCATACCTACAATGTAACTGGTGACGATACACAGGGATGTGCCGGAGGGTTTAATTCGGTTACAGTAACCGTTGTAGAGGCACCAACAGTTGCTATCGGTGCACAAACAGTTGGTGGAACAACAACACTTACTGCAAGCGGTGCATCATCTTATGTTTGGAACACAGGCTTCACAGGGAATCCACTTGTTGTTTCACCAACTGTAACTACCGAATATACAGTGATTGGAACCAATTCAAGTGGTTGTACAGGTTCAGCTTCGCATACAGTGAACGTGGTTACAGTTACCATAGGACCCGACCAATACATTTGTGAGGGATCAGAGGTAACACTTACTGCAACAGTAAATGGTGCTACACCTACATCGTATTCATGGGCGCCTGGTGGTCAAACTGATAACCCAATCACGGTCTATCCAGTAAGCAATACCGAATACACCGTATCGGTTAATGGAAGCTTCACTGCCTCAGTTTGGGTGTATGTTCATCCAAAACCTGTTGCCAATGCTGGTGATGATAAAATCCTTGCCGGAGCAAGCGTTATCCTGAACGGAAGCGCTTCCGGCGGCACAGCTCCCTACACTTATGCATGGACGGGACCAAGCGGGTTTACCTCATCGCTTCAAAACCCATCAGTTTCAGCTAACGGAACCTATTCACTTGTTGTTACCGATGCTTATGGATGCTCAAGCAATGCAAATGATGTTGACGTTACTGCACCTGCTGCCAATACCTATACTGTTTCGGGGAATGTCTCCTATGCTTTCAATCAGACCAACAACCAAATGCATAATGTGGAGGTGAAACTTGTTGGAGCACAAACTTACATTGGCTACACAGCATTATCAGGTAATGGTGACTATGTTATTCCAGGTGTTGTTGATGGAACATACACTGTATATTTATCATCACCCAAACCCTGGGGAGGCGTAACCTCAACCGATATTACGCTTATTGGTAATCACTACCGGGCACGGAATCCAATCCCACTTGTGGGAATCAAACGCCTGGCAGCCGATGTCGTTGAAAATTCATCTGCTGCTGAAATTGATGCTACTGACCGTGCGAAGGTTAATAGTAAAAGGTTAAATGCTTCCATTCCATTTGAAACAGGAAACTGGGTATTTACAAAATCCGTTGACATCAACCATGCAGGACCTACCTATAATTATTCACATGCCGGAAATACTGCCTTCTCAAATATTACTATAATAGTACCCGAGAGTGATCTTCCCAATCAAAACTTCAGCGCTCTTTGTTATGGTGACGTGGATGCCAGCTACACCGGACTGAAGGTTTTGGAAATTACAGGCCCCAACGTTGCTGATGGCACCGAACAGGACTGGTTTGAACTATCGAACTATCCTAACCCGTTTGCCGGACAAACTACATTTAGTTATTATCAGCCGGTTGAGGGTGATGTTACCATCCAGATTTTCGACATGATGGGTAACCTTGTGAGATCGGTGGAAAAGCCGGCAGCAAACGAAGGGCAGCACGATTTTTTGTTCAACGCCGCTGGTTTTGCTCCTGGCGTGTATCTGTATGTACTCACACTTGCTACTTCGGATGATACCTTGATGCAAACCGGAAAAATGATAATCAATAAATAAAATTCCGGTGATGCAATTTCGGCTTCATTGATTTTACCTAAGAGGTTAAGAACCGGAAAAGGATTTTTCCCTCATCCGGTTCTGACCTTTTTTCAGGTTTCATAACCTGGTCTTGAATAATAGGCAAAATAACTGAACAGCCGGAAAAGCACCAAGTATCGGAAATTAAGTAATGAATAAATCAACTTAAAGACTATTAATTATGAAAAAGATTTACTTTCAAAGAATTACATCTAAAGGAAATTATTTTTTGGTTAAAACCATACTATTCCTTTTGCTGATTACAGCGCCTGCGGTGATATTGAATGCGCAAACTGTAACCGGTACAAGTAAGTGCGAGGATGGGCCAATGACCATTGGCGTTTCGGGTGCAACTTCGTATCAATGGTACGGTCTTTTTAGAATGAACCCTTTGACCGGCGCGTACGAATACATTGATGCCACATTAACGGCAGGAACTTCCTTAGAGTTCGGTACAAAGCCTACACTTCCAGGAAAATATGAAGTTTATGCCTTGGCAGCACCTTTGCCTCCACCACCAACAGTACCAAGTGGAGCATTAATTGGTTACAAATGGATTTGGGCAGAACCAGTTGCCAGAGATATTGAAATTGCAGGAATTGCCACCTTTAATGATCCAAATTATGTAATATGCTCTGGTTTGGGTTCAGTTCAAATTAATGTGGAAGCTACTCCCGATCATTACAATTTCGAATGGGATGTAACTTATGAATTGTACAAGGATGGTGGGGCAACAGGATTAACCCAAACTGCAGGTAGTGGCACACTTACCTGGGAAAATCTCGAAGTTGGAGAATATACAATAAAGGCATACCGTGGGGTATCAACCTGTATCACCGATATGACCGAATCCATCAATATGGTGGCAGGTTTAATTAAAAACGAAACCAAAGATGGCGGCACCTGCTACGAATCCATTTCAGCCGCTGTTGGTGCTGCCAGTAATGGCGATGTAATCCTTATTCCGGATGGAAGTTTTGATGATGTTTTAACCATAGCTACCAGCCTGACATTTAAAAACACTGGTGCAGGATTCACTTTAACTGATGATTTAACTATCGCCAGTGGGAAAAACCTCACACTGGATGGGAATATGACCCTTGATGGGACTCTTTCGTTTGGCGATGCCACGGCCTTGCTAAAAATTAATGACAACACATTGGTTCTGAACGGCTCCATCACCGGAGGTGGTAAATTGGGGATTATTGCTACATCAAACCTCGAATTGTATGGCTCAGAACCTACATTGATTTTTGATGGCTCTGAAATCAACAACCTTACTATTGAGTATTCCTCTGCCACTGAATTAGATCCAAACACACTTAATCTTACTGGTAATCTTACCATTAATGGTGATCTTAATTTGGTTGGTGATTTTGATGAGCTTGCCCTGGACGGCAATACCTTGACACTTGTAGGAACCATGCTCGGCCTCGGCCCATTGCAAGGAGATAAAGACGCAACCCTTGTAATTAGTGATACTGGTAATGATGATCTTTTCCTGACCATTATGGGTGCTCTGGATGTGCTTGACCTGAACCGTGACGCCAATGTGACATTGGAAACATTCACAACAGGACTTGAAGTCAATACTTTAAATCTTGACGAAGGATCTTTGGTTTTGAATGAGCAATCTGTGACAGTGTTAGATTCTTACACCCGGACAAATGGTGTTTTTTCGGGAGATGAATTTGCCCAACTGTTTTTCAAAGGAAATACCTCAGGCGATTTGGTATTTGACCCGGCCGGAGCCACTTTAGGCACGCTCAATATTGACGAAACTACTGGTACTTTTATCATAAAAACTGACATGACCTTATATGGTGCTGAAGTGTACTCAGGTACATTGGTTACCGACACCGATGTTGAAGTAACCTTTGGATACATCCAAAATGCAGCTACAATCACCCTGGGTGCAAACGCTGAAGTTACCAACGCTTTTAGTATGACAAATGGAACTGCAGACTTCAATGTAGGCGCCCATACCTTCACTTTTGGAGGTACCATTACCGGTGCAGAATTGCTGGGTATTAATGCAGGCGCAACCTCCACCCTTATTTTTAACGGGTCGGATGAATTTGATTTTCCATCCAATATCACTGAATTATATGATCTGACGATCAATCGCATAGGCGGAGTAAACCTTGCAGGAAACCTGGAGGTGAAAAACACGCTTACCCTCACAAGTGGCAATTTCTTTATTGACGACAACACATTGACCATCAACAAGGCAATTGAAGGCACACCAGCAAATCTGACCGCCGATGCAAATTCAACACTGGTAGTAGCAGGATCAGGAACGGGTATTCAGATTCCTGCGCTGGTTGACCTTAAGGAGCTTACACTTAACAATACAAATGGAGCAACCCTTCTGGGCGCCATAAAGATTTGGGACAAACTTACACTCACTGCAGGTGTTTTAACGGGCAGTAATAACCTTACCATAAACCCCGGCAAAACCATTGAACGTAGCGGTGGCAGCCTTAATGCTGCTCCGACTTTCCAGTCATCCGTTGATGTAGTTTATTCGGGAAATGAGGCTATCGAAACCGGTTTTGAATTACCAACAACTTTGATTACCACCAATGTAGAGGTGGATCTAACGTCTGATGTTGAGACAGTAACACTTGGTGGCAATCGCGTAATCAATAACCTGACACTGACAAATGGTAATTTTGATTTTTCAGGAAAACAACTGACCTTGACCGGGGATTTAACAGGTGGTGATTTGCTGGCAAACACAACCTCCGAATTAATCCTAAACGGTACAAATGCCTTTGAGATGCCTGCTTCCATTATCGAAATTGGTAAACTTACAGCCAACCGCAGTATTGGTGTAACCATGGATGGAAATCTTGAAGTAACAGATTTGCTGAGTCTTGGGGAAGCTTTTACAATAGGAGCTCATACCCTGACACTTAATAAAGCCATTGCAGGAACACCGGGAAATCTGGCTGCTGATGCAACTTCATCTATTACTATACAAGGTAGTGGTATTGGTATGAATGTACCTGGCCACATCACCACTTTAAACAACCTGACATTAAAAAATCCGAACGGAACTGAATTGCTTGCTGATTTATCATTAACAAGCCTTACATTAACCAACGGAAAAATTACATTAGGAGAATTTGACCTATATACAGGTTCAATCTCAGAAGCCTCCGCGGCAAGTTTTGTGGTTGCACCTGTGCTTGATACCGACTATGGAAAATTGGTCGTAACGAATACTACCAATACATTATTGCCGGTTGGATATTCTTCAACAGCATACACACCCGTAACTTTCACCAATGATGACGGTACAAATGTTAGTGTCGCTGTGGAATACATTACTCTGATGAGCAATTTTGAAGGCCCGGTGCCTTCACCAAATTACGTGAAACTGCAGTACCAGTTTACTGTTTCTGATGATACACCCAATGCTTCACTGTCATTTGCATGGAATGAAACTGAAGATTTTGGAAGCACACCATCAGACCCCATCGTTGGCCACTATAACGGTACCGAATGGGTTGAAGCAGGAACAACTGGTGTGTTGGGAACAAGAACCATCACTGCTACCGGTATCACCGAATTTTCGAATTTTGCCATTTATGGCGATAAACTTACAACGGTTTATGTAAACACAACTGGTGATGACAATAACACAGGTGCAAATGAAACGGACAGCCCGACAGGAACTGGTCCGAAGGCAACCATCACCAAAGCGTTGCAAGCAGTGGCTGAAAGTGGTACATTGATCATTGCTGACGGAACTTCTTACAATGAACCTGTTGACGTTGGATTTGATGTTACTTTCCAGAGTTCGGGTTCCTTCACCATTGAACAGAATTTAACTGTGGATGGTGGAGTAATTACCCTCAACGGCAACATGACAGTTGACGGAATTACAACGCTGACAGCCGCTACAGACAAAATAGACATTATTGGCAATACGCTGACGCTTACCAATGACTGGTTAGGGAACGGATTCCTTGTTGTGGATGGAACATCCAGCCTGGAGCTTACTAGTTTACTCATAGACAATGCGGCCATTGTTCAAAATTTCAACCTCGAAGGTGCAGCAATTAATAATCTCACCTTGTCAGGTGGTACAGATGATACAGATTTTTATCATGGTGTTACCCTGTTATCAGACCTTACTATAACTGGAACATTGTTATTGAATGATGCTTATGATGAACTGATTCTTAATGGTAAAACCCTCACCTTAGCTGGTGATATTGAACCTTTAGGATCAGGTGTATTGATTGGAGATGCTACTTCCTCCCTGATTGTTAATGGAAGTACTGATCTTCCACTAAGTATCATGGGATCACTTGATGTTCTTGATCTCAACCGGAATGCTGAAGTTACACTTCAAACCTATGATTTTGGTTTGACAGTGAATACATTAAACCTTGACGCTGGTGTATTTATTCTGAATGGTCAGGAATTAACTATTTTGGATGATTATAACCGTACAAGCGGTGCTTTTTCCGGTGATGATTTGGCCATTCTCAATTTTAAAGGCGACGCCGGGGGAGCTATTGCATTTGATGATGCCGGAGCATTTTTGGGAACATTAAACCTGGAAACAGATGGTTCTTTCAATATTATTAGTGCTATGACGATTTATGGTGCAGAAATAGTTAAAGGTACACTTACAAATGATGAATACGTAACATTCGGATATATCGAATGTGGTGGTGCAATGGCTCTTGGGGCTGATGCCCAGGTTGATGGTTTGTTTACTTTAACAGCACCAGCAGCAAGTTTTACAGTGGGTGCACATACATTCACATTTGGTGGGGATATTGTCGGGACTAACCTGGGAGTTTTTACTGCTGATAAAACATCTAGCCTTATTTTCAATGGAACCACAGTTTACGAGCTACCCTCCAATATTGATGATCTTAACAACCTCACCATCAACCATGCAGGTGGCGTAAAAATGACAGATGACCTGGAAGTTCATGGTTTGCTGACCTTGACAGCCGGGGATTTCTCCATTTACAACGAAATCGAATCTGTACCATTAGAAGCTACGCTTACGATAAATAACATGACCATCACAGCAGGAAATCTTATTGGATCATCAATTTCTTCACTGGTTGTAAATGGAAGTACAGAAATCAGCTTACCAGCGATTACTTTACACGACCTTCAAGTGAATAATGATGTTGGAGTTGAATTAGCAGGTGATCTCGTTATTTTCAACACACTGGATTTACAGAATGGTGAAGTAGATAATTCGTCATTTGGTATAAACTTTAGTACTCCGGGAACCGGCTATACAACCCATACAATCATTCGTAATGAAGGTAGTATTACGGATGTTCCTGCATCCTTCGGTGCAAATTTAGCGCTCCAATACACAGGGGCAGGAACATATTCTACGTTACCGGAATTTCCAACCGGGTCGTCAACCACAACCAATGTAACCATGACCAATGGCGGAACCTTAACACTTGACGGCGACCGCACTGTAAATAATCTTACCCTTACAGATGGTACTTTTAACATTGATGACTATACACTCACATTCAATGGTTCCTTAACAGGAGATGAAAGTAATAACCTGACAGGAGGATTAACTTCAAGCTTCATTCTGAATGGAGCTGATGCTTTTGCAATGCCAACAGGTTTCTCTGCTTTAAATAATCTTACGGTTAACCGTACCAATGGAGTATCAATCTGGGCAGACCTGGAACTGGATGGTATTTTGACACTTACCTCAGGAATTTTAAGCCTGGGCAATTATCACCTGACTTTAAAAAATGCCATTGCCGGCGCCGGAGCTACAACCAATATGAGCTCAACCAGCGGATCAAGCCTTACAATTTTGGGAGATTTGTTTGATTTCATCACCATTCCATCAAGTGTTGGCGATCTAAAAGCGCTGACACTGAATAACCCGAATGGTACCACTTTAATCGGAGGCCTGACCATAGCCGAAACTTTAACACTAACCAATGGAATCCTGGTGCTGAATGATGATGATTTGAGTGTACCAGCTTCTGGAATTACCGGAGGTGCTGCTTCTTACGTTAATGTCAATTCAATCAATGATGGAAGACTGACCATAACGGGAGTAACATCATCTGCTGTTTCGATTCCTGTTGGATACAGTTATCTCACCCTCGATAGCTATACACCGCTTACACTCAGCAATAGTGAAACTACTGGTTTTGAAATCGGTATCAAACGTATTAATGATCCGGATGAATTCATTTATGAAGTTCCATCGCCCGAATTTGTTGCCTTACAATGGGATATTTCCCGCAGTGCAGCTGGTTTAGGTAATGTAACCTTTAACTGGAATGCAGGCGAAGCTTACGACTACGCCCCAACTTATGTTGGCCGCACACCGGATGCGGGAACGGACTGGACTCCTGCAGGGATTATCGAAGCAGGAGCTACTACAACTTCAATTACAGTTACCGGAATAACCAATTTCAGTTCGTTTGCTGCTTACAAGGCTACTCCGGTAATTGACTGGAGCGATCCTTCGGATATTACTTACGGCGATTTGCTGAGCGCAACTCAACTCAATGCAGTGGCCAAAGATCCAACTTCGGAAGCAGAGGTTGCAGGAAGTTATGTGTATGACCCGCCTTTAGGAACATTGTTGCCGGCTGGTGAAAATCAGGAGCTAACAGTAACTTTTACCCCAACAAGTGGGGGATACATTACACCGGCACAGAAAACGGTTTATATTGATGTGGAGAAGAAAGGTTTGACAGTCACAGCCGAAGATAAATCAAAAGAATATGATGCCATGGTTTATTCAGGTGGCTATACTGAAACTTATGATGGATTTATCATAGGAGAAGATGAAAGCGATCTGGGAGGAACTCTTGATTTTTCAGGAACAGCAATTACTGCCATAAACGTTGGTTTATACGTAATTACACCCGGGGGACTAACATCTGATAATTACGAAATAGAATTTGTTAATGGTGAATTAGAAATAACGAAGAAAGCACTTCAGGTTACTGCCGTAACCCCTGACATCATTTATGGTGATGCAGAACCA
>CALFEP010000235.1 GCA_937950125.1 uncultured Bacteroidota bacterium | reverse complement strand
TTTGTAAAAAAAACAATAATGAAACCTGAAATTACGAAGCACATTACGATTGAAGACCTGGTGAACAATTACGTTTTTACGGTAACTTATCTTTCGAAAAAAGGAATCCGCTGCATTGCCTGTGGTGAGCCGATTTGGGGAACCCTGGGTGAAGCTGTTCTGGAAAAAGGATTCAGCGCCGCTGATCTGGAAAAGTTCATCGCCGAAATGAAAGAAATGGCGGCAAAAGAGTAAGCCGTGAAAAAGACAAGGAAAAAAGTACAGATCATGAGAATTCGTTCAACTTGATTAAAACGCAAATGGCCGAAATGGTAATTCATGCCTTACGACTGGGAAATAATTCCTGTTTGCATTTCTGGCTGGGTTAAAAAAATCATAGGTTGTTGATTATGTGTACGTGTTTTCATCAGGAAACACAATGCGCAAATTATTTGTATGTTGCAAAAGTCCCCTGAAGTGCCCTTTGCTGTCATCAGAAAAATTTAACGATTTAGCCATTTTTAGCCCGATTTATTAGCTTAAAAGCGCTTCTGGTGTTTAAAATCTTACCAACACACCTTCATTCTTCTCCCAGATTATTCACATCAGCGGCCTCCCGGTTTTCCTCCCGTTCAATTTTCATAGCCCGTTCATTCAGGCTAAAATATATTCCCGCAAGGGAAACAACGGCTGTAATGACATAAAACAAAAGGCTTAACGCAATCGACTGGCTTACATTCAGGTGCATGATGCCGGCGCCAAACAGAAAAGTGATCTCCCGTGAACCAATCCCGCCAATGGTGATGGGCAGCGTGGCAACCACCGACGACACCAGAAACAGAAAAAGATAAGAAAGCAGTTGTTCGTTCTGACCAATGGCTTTCAGGATGAACCAGGCCGACAACACCTGGCTGAGTTGGACGGCCAGCGAGTAATAGCTCGTTTTGAAAATGCTTTTGCCGAAGGCCGGACAAAACTTCCTGATCGCCTGGTGATAAATGAAAAAAGATGCCGGTGCAGCCACAATAGCGCCGTACTTATAAACTACGGGAAGCGGGATCAAAGGAACCATCAGCAGGGCAAGGATGAAAAGCGCCAGAACCCCGTTGATCCTGTCCAAAAGAACGGCCTGAAAAACAGGCTTTACGCCGGTTTTGTACCTTTTGTTCAGCAGATAAATTTTGTACCCGTCACCGCCAATTCCTCCGGGAAGAAAAAGATTATAATACATCCCCAGAAGGTACAACCTGAGGTTGCTGCTTTCGGTAAGCCCGGTTTTTATGTCCCTGAAAAACACATTGAGCCGGTAAGAGGAAGCAATTTTTGAAACCACAAACAGCAGCGTGGCCAGCAGCAGCCAGGCATAATTTACGTTGCCGAAAACCAGCGCGAGATCGTTTATGTCGATTTTTTGATAAACGAACCACAACGCTGCCACCGAAAGGGCAATTTTGGCAAAAGCCTTAACAATTCTCACGCTAACGGGTGTTGAAAGTATGTATTTTTCTGATCCTGTACGGGCGTTTTTGCTGTGATTCGTAGTAGGTACGCATCAGAATTTCGGCCATGATTCCGATGGTTATCAGCTGGATGCCGGCTAACAGGAGCAAAATTCCCAACAAGAGCAGAGGCTTGCCCCAGATGTCGTGCCCCATAATTTTTTCGATGAGGAAATAAAAATTGATAACAAAACCAGCCATGAAAAGTACCAGGCCAATTCCCCCAAACAGGTGCATGGGGCGGTTGAGGTGTTTCTTGAAAAAATTCATCAGGATGAGGTCGCTCACCACTTTAAGGGTGCGGTTGATACCGTATTTCGATTTTCCATAAATCCTGGGGTGGTGTTTCACCTCCATCTGCGTGATGGTGGCTCCTTCGAGGCTGGCCAAAACCGGGATAAACCGATGCAGATCACCGTACAGGCCGATGCTTTTGGCCAAATCGCTTTTAAAAACCTTCAGGGTGCAGCCATAATCTTTGATGTTTACCTGAGTGCTTTTCCTGATCATGGCATTGGCCAGCCTGCTGGGTATTTTCCTCAAAAACATCCCGTCCTGCCTGTTTTTCCTGATGCCGGCCACAAGATCCCAGTCTTCGGTTTCGGCCAACTGCAGCATGGCCGGAATATCCGAAGGATCGTTCTGCAGGTCGCCATCCATGGTCACAACATACTCGCCTCTGGCAGCATCAATTCCGGCCATCAGCGCCGGACTTTGTCCATAATTTTTCGAAAATTCCACCAGCACTACTTTCGGGTCGTTCAGTGCAATGATTTCATGCTTTGTCCGGTCAGTGGAACCATCGTCAACATAAATGATCTCATAATCGATGTTGATGAGCGAATCGTTGATCTGCTGGTTCAACGGTTTTATGTTTTCCTCCTCGTTATAAACACAAATGATGATGGAAAGCTTCGGGTTGTTTGTCATTATTTTTTGATCAGGTAAAGTTTTGTTGTTTTGTGTTTGATAAAAAACGGGTAAACCATTTCGTAGTCCCCCAATTCATGTTTAAATGCCCTGAGGCTTTTTTCATCGCTCATGTAAAACGCCGGACCATCGGCCAATTTCTTTGCTCGGCTCACAATTTCCATCCGTTCTTTCGACATGTTAAAAGAGGCATCGTGGTCGAAAGGGGTTTTTCCGAGGATAAAAAGATCACTTCCCAGGGTCATTCTGGCTACTTTGATTTCATCGATTCTTAGCCTTACTTCGGGTTTTACGGTGTAACGTGCCGGCTGGTTGAACAAGTTAAACCCAATCCTGATGCTCAGCAAAACAATGATCACGAAAGCGATGGTCTGACGTGGAATTTTGAGAGAAAGGGCTGCCGCTGAAAGTGAGATGGCCAATAATAGCGGGATGATGATGAAGATTCCAGCCATGCCACTGGTTTTTTCCCAGAAAAAATAGATCAGCAACGAAAGTGCTCCCAGGAAAGCCGAAACCTGTAAAATGCGGATGATGACTTTCCGGATCCTTGTTTCAGAGTTTTCCGATTCCATCAGGGCTTTCAGTCCCAGGAAAAAAATGAACGGGACAAGCATAAACAGGTAACGTGCCCTCATATTGGCCGAAAGCCAGTAAATGGGAATGTTTGCAGCAAAAATCACCAGGCTGAACTGCGACAGCCGGTCCTTAAAAGCTTTCTCCCTGATATTTTTATTAAAAAGCAGCAGCAAAAGCAAAGGCCAGGGTGCAAAATTATACATCAGTTCGGGCGGGAACGAAAACAAATGCAGCAGCCAGTTTATGAACCTTCCTTCCTCCTCGTTCAGCCGGTTTGATTCCGAAAACAGGGTCTTGAAAACATTCTCCAGCGAGTTGTTCTGAAGGTAAGCCAGGTAATAACTTCCCAGCACCACCACCAGCACCCCGATCCCGGCAAGGTGTTGCCAGGTGAAAAGTTTTTTGAATGATTTTTCGTACCATAACCAGGCCATCAGGCTTATTCCCTGGAAAGCCAGCGATGGCAACCCTTTCATCATGTAACCTGCGGCTGTGAGCAGGTAGGTGAAAACAAACATGGCCAGGTAATTCCGTTTGCCGGAAAAATGGTAAAACACCACAAACGACCCGAAAGTAACCAGCGAGTAGGTAACGTCGATCAGCCCCTGGAACGAGTCCCAGAACAGGATCCGCCCCGAAGTCACGTACATCATGGCCAGGATGAAGGCATTGAATTTCCCTAATGACTTTTTGGTGAAAAAATACAGGACAAGCCCCAGCCCCAGAAGCGACAGAATTGTCGGAATCCTGAAAACAACATCGTCCATGCTGCCGGTGATTTTGATAAAGCCGGCCAGGATCCAGTTGAAGAGCGGGGGTTTGTTGTAATAAAAATCGCCGTTGATGGTTGGGGTAATGTAGTTTCCCGAAAGGATCATTTCGAGGGTGACGATGGCGCGGGTGGGTTCGTCCGACATCAGCGGCATCAGCCCCAGGTTGATGAGCAGGGCAAAAGGCAAAAGAACCAGTATCGCAGCAACCAATATTGCCGGGCGTTTCTGAATATGATCTGACAGCCTTTGCCACATAAAAATTTCCCTTATTGCTGGCAAAAATAGGGGAAAATTGTGATTTGGATTATCAGATAAAAAGGCCGATGAAATTGAAAGAATGAGAATTTTCCCTGGTATGTTTCGTTTGAACAGAATAATTTTGTTCGAAAAAAAATACTGGCTTATGAAATCATTCACTGCGGTTATCGAAAAATGTCCTGATACCGGCCATTATGTCGGCTATGTTCCAGGTTTCCCGGGCGCCCATTCACAGGGTGAAACGATGGATGAACTAAATAAGAATTTAAAGGAAGTAATCGAAATGTTACTCGAAAATATTCAACCAGTTCTCCTTGCCGGAAAATCATAACCTGCCCTTAATACTTTTTTCATTTTCAGGAAATTTCATTGATAAAACAGTTCTATTTGCCATTCAACCCATTTCATATTGACCTTCCCGTAAGGGAAATCATCCCGGAGGTGCGGCGGCATCTGAACGCCGGAAACACCCTCATTGTGAGCGCCCCGGCAGGTGCCGGAAAAAGCACGCTCATTCCCCTGGCTTTGATGGATGAACCCTGGCTGAAGGGTAAAAAAACTAATGCCGGAACCACGAAGACTGGCAGCATTGTAAAGTCTATCCACCACTTCTTTTCACAATTTTCACTCCTTCAGCCGCAACTCCGTTCAGATAAAAGGTTACTATGTAGGCGCCGTTTTTAACAACATCACCCTCATCATCATCCCCTTTCCATGTCATCGAATACTCTCCTTTCGTAAGTTTGGCATCCATCAGGGTTTTAACGGGTCTGCCGTTAATATCTGTAATTTTAACCACTACCTGCGCCGGATTCTGAATCCTGAAAGTAATAAAAGTATGTGCCGAAAAGGGATTTGGATAAACCTGCACTTTACTGTCGTCCCGGCTGGTTTTTCCCGGATTGCCAATACCTGTTGTTGTATCCTGGTATTCGTAAGCGCCCATATCAATTCTGCCGCCGGAGATTCGTGGTTTACCTGCAAGATCAGTAGCAGGAAGATGGATGGTGTCGCCATCGTATTTGTAAAGTACGATTTTGTCATCTTCGATTTTGATGTAAGGTAGCTCCATCCCTTCCTCGTACATGGGTGTACCTGCGTTGATGCAGGGCGAACCGGACAGCAGGTAATAAGCCGTGTCGCCTGTTCCGGCCCATAACGGGTCTTCATCCATGTTGCCATCCAGCCAGTTGAGGGTGTTTTGGTTGTACCAGTTCATGATCTCATCCTGTCCGCCTTCGATGTTGGAGTAGGCTATGTTGGCGGTGGCAGGGAAATCTGACCTGGAGTTGCTGCCTAACGAAAGTTCATACAGTGAATCGCCATACATAATGGAATTGTATATGTTCACTTCGGAACCCTCATCAACATTTACTGCAAATCCCGCCTCGCCTCTAACAGTATTATTACCAATGGTAACATTTAACATGTCAACCATTGCATGATTTGCAACGATTAAACTACCTGCCATTCCAGGACCCCAATAGGGATCGGGGATACGCAGGTTGTCTGTTATTTGGATATTGCTGATTTTTCCGCTAAATAAATTTGGATCTGGTAAGCTTCCGAAAATATTCATTCCAAAACCTTCACCATCATTAATGTCTGGCATTGGTTGTGCTCCAGAAATAAGACAGTTTGAAATATCAAAAGTTTTTGGAGGTTCGAAAGAATTTGCAATTATAAAATTACTTGCCCCATGGTTATTATACAAAATTGTTTTATTTGTTTTAATATTTCCACTTAATGAACAATAAATCCCAGAACCTATAGCACCACTACAATTTGATAGCAAAATATTTTCCAAAATTACTGTGTCACTTAATTGAATATATAAACCAGACGGGGTAGAAGAATTAACAAATCCATATCCATTTCTGAATGAAAGATTTTTGATACGTAAATTTGTCATTAAACCGTAAGATCTGAAAAAATAGTACATCGAATCGGCATCGAAAATGGTGCTGTCGCGGTTTTCTCCAATTAGCGAAACATAACTTCTGCCGTTCAACGGGAACAGTTCCCCGTTTGTTGATGGTGAATACACTCCGTTGCTGAGATAAATGCTGTGCGGGTTAAGACTGTTGGAGGCAATGATATGGTAGGCATAGGCAATGGTTTTAAGGGCGGATTTGGGTGTGAGGCCATCGTTTTCGTTGCAGCCGGATATTGGGTTAACATACAGATCATGATCAACCGGTTCGATTTTGGCATTTTCGATACTGATGGTGAGGTCGTTTACAGGGTAATTATATACATCAAAACTATAAATAAAGTGTTGGTCGGGATTGATGACTGTAAAGGTATCAACAATGATGACCTGAGGAGGGCAGTAGGAAGTTTTACAATAGTCTGAGCAGTAGGGTGAATAGTTCAGGTAAAGATTACATTTGATTTGCGGATCAAAAATGATTGAAGCATCATAAGAGCATATTAATCCGCCACCTGCAGCGAATGCATGATTGTACCTGATGGTACATCCTGAAAGAAATGTTTCGGAGTATCGGGTATAAATTCCTCCTCCGGCATCTGCCTGATTATTCTGAATTTGACAATGTTGTATTTCAGGATCGGCATGGAATACATATATTCCTCCACCTTGTTTTGAGTTGCTTCCATAACCACTTCCATTTTGAATGGTGAATCCACAGATTACAATCCCGGCATTTTCAGTATTCCTGATGGCCACGCAACTTCCATTGTGGTTGCCATCAATTATCGTAATATAAATGTAGCTTTTATCCGGGGTGACAAGGTACAGGCTTGCAATGGTGATATTCTTTGATGAATACGTAATGTCGAGGTTTTCGTAGTAGGTTCCGGGATAAACCAGGATGGTGTCGCCGGAAGCGGCTGCCTGATAGGCTTCCTGTATGACAGTAAAATCGCCTGTGCCATCTTGCTTTACAGTGAGAATGGTGGCATAGGAGTGGGAAGTCAGGAGGAGGAAAAATGTAAGAAAATGAAGTAAAAAGCGGGGAGAGGGGAGAAATGAGCATCGATAGCAATCGGGATGTGTGATTGCCCTGTATTCTAATTGATCACTGCAAAGGCAAGATGTTGTATGTTTCGGATGTTTCATTTTGTCTGTCATGTTTTAGCTAATAACTATCTCCCGCAGATATCGCTGATATTCGCTGATAAATTCTGCGCAAATCGTCGTAATCTGCGGGAGACTTTAATTCATTTTCCTGAACTATTTAATTAACACGACTTTCCCGGAAATTTCATTTCCATTCCCGGCAATGAGTTTGTAAATGTAAACACCATTTTGCATTTGTGTGCCCGCGGTGTTTCTCCCGTCCCACAAAGCTTCGTAGTATCCGGCAGGCAATTCTCCAGTGAGCAGTTCATATATACGGTTTCCTGCCAGGTCGTAAATCGCCAGGTTAACATCGCAACCGGTATTGAGCCTGAAAGTAAACAGGGTTTCTTGGCTGAAAGGATTGGGTGAACAAGTGGCTTCGCTCACACATTGGCTGATCAACGCATCCTGCCCGGCTTTGAGCGATACCAGGTGGTATTTGGCCCTTTCACCCTTGTAAATGACGCGTTTTTCATAATTCCCGGTGTTCCGGTTTTGCACGGCATAATCACCGGCAAGTACGGGCTGTGATTTATACCCCGACCAGGTTTCGAACTCCAGGGACGTACCCGCCGGAACCCCTTCCAGGTAGGCATTCACCTCTACGAGGGTGTCGCCGGGAAGGCGCACACCGGCGCCCACCACTTCGTTACCAGCAAGCACGGCAATTTCCTGTATGTCGCTTGTCGAATCGGTTTCGACAAAAATTGGGAGGTAATCGGCCTTTTCGGTAAAACTGTAGTATTCGGTTGTAAGCGATTCCATTTCTTCGGCGTCTGCCTCCGGGTTGTTCCATACCAGGGTTTGCTGGGTATCTGTTTCGATGATGATCATATCGCCGTAACGAATGGGGGTAACCCGTCCCTTGATAAACCAGGTGTAAGGCTCGGTTTCCTGGCGTACCATCGACCAGTACTGGGCCTTGAGGTAAGTGATATGATCGAACATATCTTCGGGGATGGCATCTTCGGGCATTTGCGATTCCTCGATGAAATAGCCTACCCAGTTTCCCTGGTTAGGATAAAGCGTAATCGGAGTGGCCGGATCCAGCCTGGCGCCATAAAGGTCGATTAAAGGCAGGTTGCTTTCATTGTCGTCAATATCCAGTTCAAGTTTGTAGCCATCTGTACTTCTAACATAATTTAAATCACCAGACCAGATTTGCTGTTCGAAGTTAAGTTCTAAGCTTCCTTGATTTATAATGGTCATATCCAATTCCGGAAAATAATTTATCCTCTCCAGTACAGGTATGGTAGGAGCATAATCATTTCCGGTACGTTCCATTCGAGGGAAGGATATCCAGTTCCAGCCATCCTTCAACACGAGTTTGTCGGTGTAGCAACCTATCTCGCTGAGGTTGGAGAAGGAAGCAGATGAATTTATGGTCTTTTCAGCATTTCTATCCGCTGAAACAGCGTTCTTACCTATCATCTCAATAGTGTCGGGATTTTTAATGGTATCAATGGTTAAAAATGATGATAAAGATTGTGGATTCAGGTTATTCAGCAGCGAGATAAACAAAAGAAGGAAGAAATATTTTAATTTTCTCATGATTTCATCTGATTTAATATTCAGTGGTTTAAAAAAAAGACAGTCCAAATTTACTATTAATTTTACCAACGATAAAAATTTTGCTCTGAAAGAATTGAAATAGTATTTCCATTTTTCCATAACACAGCAAGAAGGTGATCTGTTAACCAAAATATTTTGAAGAACGATCCAAAACAAATGAATCAAAATTAGGAAAAATGATACTTTATTTGCAACACCGAACGAAAATGGTAACCCAAAGCATGAATTGTTCAAATGAGTTAACAAAATGATTAAAATATTTTTAAAAAAGCGGACTGATTTTGACCTTCAACCCTTTCCATATCAACCTTCCCGTTCGGGAAATCATCCCGGAGGCGCGGCAGCATCTGAGCGCCGGAAATACGCTTGTTGTGAGCGCCCCGGCAGGAGCAGGTAAAAGCACGCTCATTCCCCTGGCTTTGATGGATGAATCCTGGCTGAAAGGCAAAAAAATCCTGATGCTGGAACCCCGGAGGCTGGCAGCATGGTAAAGTTTACCCACCATTTCTTTTCACAATTTTCACCCCTTCAGCCGCAACTCCGTTCAGATAAAAGGTTACGATGTAAATGCCTTTTTTAACAACATCACCTTCATCATCTTCACCCTTCCAAGTCATCGAAAACTCACCTTTCGTAAGTTTAGCGTCCATAAGGGTTTTAACGGGTCTGCCGTTAATATCTGTAATTTTAACCACTACCTGCGCCGGATTCTGAATCCTGAAAGTAATAAAAGTATGTGCCGAAAAGGGATTTGGATAAACCTGCACTTTACTGTCGTCCCGGCTGGTTTTTCCCGGATTGCCAATACCTGTTGTTGTATCCTGGTATTCGTAAGCGCCCATATCAATTCTGCCGCCGGAGATTCGTGGTTTACCTGCAAGATCAGTAGCAGGAAGATGGATGGTGTCGCCATCGTATTTGTAAAGTACGATTTTGTCATCTTCGATTTTGATGTAAGGTAGCTCCATCCCTTCCTCGTACATGGGCGTGCCAGCATTGATGCAGGGCGAGCCGGGCAGGAGGTAATAGGCTGTATCGCCGGTGCCTGCCCATAACGGGTCTTCATCCATGTTGCCATCAAGCCAGTTGAGGGTGTTTTGGTTGTACCAGTTTAATATGGCCTCTTCGCCACCTTCTATATCTGAAAAAGAGATTTTAGCAGTTGCAGGAGCATAGACTCCGCTGTATGAGCCAAGGGATAATTCCAACAAGGAATCTCCAAATAGAATTGAATTGTAAATATTAATTTCTGATCCTTCATCAACATTAACAGCAGATCCCAGCTCATATCTAACAATATTATTCCCTATAGTGGCATTTATCAGGTCAACTTTTGCATGGTTATTGGCTATTATTCCCAATGCTGAACCAGGCCCCCAATTTGGGTCCGGTTCAATTTCCTGAAGATTGTCTGTGATTTGAATGTTTTTAACATTACCTTTACAAAGGCCTTGTGTTGACAGGCTCCCAATAATTACCAACCCACCACCTACACCGATTTCGGGATTAGAATCAGGACCATTATTTATTATTTTACAATTGGAAATTTTAAATGTCTTTGGTGGTTCAAATGTATTCCCGACAGAAAAACAAAATCCACCTTTGCAATTTTCTATTAAAATATCTGAAAATGAAATATTATCATTTTTACTGGAATAAACAGCTGGATTATAGGACGACGTGCAATTTAATATTTTTACATGCGAAATACTCAGATTGTTACAATGTTCTATTATTAAACCTGAATAATACTCTAATGACAAGTTTCCAAAACCATTTTTAAACGAGATGTTTTTAATGGAAATGTTTTCCATTAAACCATACACTTTGAGAAAGAAATAGTTGAAATCAACATCTAATATTGTACTATCTGGATGGACTCCAATGAGTGAAACGTGGCTTCTGCCATTTAAGGGGAATATTTCATTGTTTGTTGTGAGTGAATAAATGCCGTTGCTTAAATAAATAGTTTTAGGATTTTGACTGTCTGAAGCTATAATGTGATAAGCAAATGAAATGGTCCTTAATGGGCTATCAGGGGATAGACCATCATTCTGGTTATCGCCGGTTACAGGATTGACAAACAAATCTTGGTTTATGGGTTCTATTTTTGCGTGTTGAATATTAATCGTCAGGTCATTTACTGGAAAATTATAGTCATCATATGAATAAACAAAATGTTGATCAGGGTTTAGGACGGTAAAAGTATCAACGAATATTACCTGTTCGGGCGATTCATTCCATTTTAAATAATCAGAACCATAGGAAGAATAATTCAAATAAATATTGCATCGGTTATCAGGATCGAATATTGTATTTGAATTATATCCACACCGTATTCCACCTCCTGCAAGTTTTGCCTGATTGAATTTGATCGTGACCCCATGGAAAGTGACGTTAGCATTTATTCTACTATATACTCCACCTCCACTTAAAGCCAGGTTGTTTTGGATAGTACAGTTTATAATTACTACACTACAATTTTCAACACAAATTCCACCACCTTGTTCAGCAATATTGTTTTGAACAATACAATTTCTGATTTCGCAATCCGCATCCTCAATATGGATGCCCCCCCCCTTCCCTTCATATTCAGCGCTTCCGCCATGCTGCAAGGTAAAACCATTAATTATCGGAGTGCCCCCCGTACAATATCCGATACCTAATGCCGATGCCCCGTTAAAACCCGGATCAATGATGGTTTGATTTATGTACTGACTTTCTAAAGTAATCAAATAAAGACTGGCCAAAGTTATCCTCTTATTGTTGAAGTAAATGCTTTCGGAATAAATCCCCGGGTAAACCAAAACAGTATCACCATTTACGGATGCATCAACTCCCTCCTGTATGGTTTCGTAGTTTCCTGTGCCATCCTGCTTTACATTAATAATTGAAGCAAAGCAAGTGGAGGTAAATAAAATTAGTATTCCGGTTAAAAGTGTTTGAGTTCTCATTTCTGGTTATTATTGTTTTGAAATTCGTGGTGAACCAATAAATAAATATTATAAACCTCCGGTTCAATTTACCGTATTAAACCGGAGGTGTTTTAATTTACAGCAAAACTATTTTATCTCTTATCTCTTTCCCGATTGTACTGCGTATCCGGTAAAAATAGACACCCTTGTTTGCCCTGCTCCCATTTTCTCTATTGCATTGCCATGTAGTATTGTATTTACCGACTGGCAATTCACCCTCCAATAGTGTATTAATTTTTTTGCCGTTGATATCAAATATTTCCACAGATATGTGTGAGGTTTCATTCAACCTGAAACTGATGTTTGTATTGTTGCTGAATGGATTAGGCAAACAGCATACATCACTGATGCTTCCTGGGACAGAAAAAACTTCTCCCTGTTTAAAGGAAATAAGCTGGAAGTTTGTTTTTTCGCCAGCATAAATCCTTCGTCTTTCCATTTCCCTTTGTAGGCTGTTATATACAATGTATTCTTCTTTTTTCACCTCTGATGATTTAAACCCGTCCCAGGTTTCAAATTCAAGAGTAGCTCCCGGAGGAGTGTCATCAAGGTAGGCCTTTATTCCAACTATTGTATCACCACTTTCTCGTACCGCAGCCCCTTTTATTTCACCTTCAACGGTTACGGCCACCTCCTGCACATCCGATGTGGCATCAAACACAACGTAAACCGGTAAGTAATCGGCCTGTTCTTCATAAGAATAAAAGTTAGTTCTTGGCATTCCTTCCGATTCCGATTCTTCACCATAAACCCATTGGAAGGTTTGGTACGCTTCGGTTTTCAGTATTACAAGGTCGCCATATTCAAAAGGGACTACCCTGCCTTTTATCCACCAGGCGGTTTCTCCTTTTACCATTGCCCAGTCCTGTGTTTTAATTAGTGTTAAATTGTCCCAGGTTGTTGCATCAAAGCAATCAAAGGGCATTTGCGGATAATCCACAAAATACCCTACCCAATTCTCCTGTCCGGGATACAGGCTCATTTCTGTTTCCGGGTCAATCTGCATACCATAAAGGTCGATTTCTGGTGCAAGATTCTCACCTGTAATGTCCAACTCCAATTTGTAGCCAGAGGTGCTTCTTACTTCAGTCAAATCACCTGACCAAACATAATTTATGTATTCAAGATATGGATCACCATTGTTATTTTCAGTTAGTTCCAGCATTAATTCCGGATAATAATTAATTCTTTTCAAAACAGGAATGGATGGCGCTGTGTTGTTGTCACTTCGCTCTAAGCGTGGGAACGATATCCAGTTCCAGCCATTTTGTAAGGGAAGCCTTTCGGTATTGCATTGTACGGCACAAATACTGCTGAAAGCTCTGGTTCCACAAAAAATCCTGTTGTTGTTTTCGCTAAAAACCAGGCCATTTTTTCTTGTTATAATACAAACGCCAGGTTGTTGTTTTTGGGGCAGGTGAACAACACTACATATTTCATCTGTTGTACAATCAATTGCAATAATTTTTGAATAAAAATCAATACTATCAAATAGCATGTGGCAGTATATCTTATTGTTAATGTTATTGTACAGAAGTCCCTCGCAATATCCAGATAAACCTATTGTTTTAATAATAGAATTATGATTTATTACTGATAAACTATATTCTGAAAGTGCATAAACCTTGTTTTCAAGATAATTGTACTCCAGAAATGTTACTATATCAGCTGTACTTATTGTTGAAGTAATGCTAGTTCCTGATATTACATCAATATTGTTCACATCCGAATACGACACAAATACGTTGTTATCAGACACATCATAACACATATCAGAAACATTAAGACCAGACAAGGCAATATCAGCAATTTTTTGGTTGGTTATTGCATCAATCGCTGTGATGTTATACCAGCCGTTTTGTGATGCATAAATTATATGTGAATTGGTGTTTTCTTCAAATTTCTTCCCTCCTGGCGCTAAAATAGTATTTAAAGTTTGGTGGGTATTCCCATCTATTATGTAAATATAATAATCACACGCAACATAAATCTTGTTACCGGAGCTAAAAAAAATATCTGCAGGTTCGCTAGGTAAATTAATAATTTCATTAGCCAAAATTTGATTGCTTTCGCCATCAATTGGAATTATCTTTTTATCAACATTTAATAATAAATATACCCTATTATTATGTTCATTATATTTAATGTCAAGTAAACTTGGGCTAATTTGAATTTCAGCAATATTGGATAGAGTATTAGCATTAAAAATTGATAGGTAACTTTGTCGGTTGGTTGATGAATATTGCATGTAGTACACTTTTTCATTCACTTCATTATAACAACCAAATACCATATTTCCCCCAAGCTGAATTAACGAATTCAGAACAAGTTGCTTACCATGACTGGTACTTTGTAAATCAAAAACAGTTGCCGTACCTTCATTTAGGTTCGCTGAAATTACAGACTGGCCCTGTCCTGATATCAGCCTCATACTTTTGCCGCCTTCATTGGTTGCAAAATCATGAACATGATTATAATTAGTCCCATCGATAGCTGTAATTTTATCAGAGCAACTAAAAAATACAACATCCATGTTATTATCATATAATAAGCCAATTGTAAACGGATCACCTGGATAGACTTTCACTTCCTGTCCGAGGGAACCATTTATTATTATTAATCCTTCGCTACCAGTTATGTCATCAAATCCTGTAAAATAAATAAAATCCTCGGTACTATTACAAGTGCCTTGAGATAAATAATTAAAAGAGACATCAATTGCATCAACCTGTGCATACGTATTTAAGTCGTATGCCAAAACTCTGCTTGATAAAAGGTCATCAACATAAAGCATATTTGTCGTTTCATTAACAACCATTTTGCCTATTTCCGCTTGTCCGAATAGTGTGATTGTCTCAAGGTTAATGGTGTAAATTGAATAGATTTTGCTGGCGGGATGACAGAAGGTTGATAAATAAATAATTGGATCGTCATAATCGCACACAATATCATAAATCCCTTGGTCGAACCCTCGTTGTAAAACACGGTTATTGGTTTGACAATCTACTTTATTCAAATATTTGAATGAGAAGGTATCATTTACATACCAATACAAAAAGTCACCGTAAGCATCCATCGCCAATGAAGTAGAATGAAAATTGAATATATCCGGCGAATTAATTACATTAACTATTTCGTCAGTATTGCAGTCAATAACAACCAAATCTGCTGATAATGTGGCACAAAATACCTTATTGTATTGAGGGTTGTACATAAGGTAATGGCTTTCTTTTCTGTTTATAAATGACGCATAAGTATGGGTGAATGTTTCGGAAACCCTTATTTCCTTTATTTTACTATTAGTTAAGGCATCAACAACAATTATGTTCTGGCCACCGTAAAAATACAATTTGTTTTGTATTGAATTGTAACAGACATCTAAAGGAAGGCAGCCTCCATAATTGTCGGGTGAATAAAGATTTGAAATTAAATAATCTTCACCGGTTTCTGATAAACCAGTATTATCAGTGTTATAGGTAAAGTTAAAAGTTGTTGTTCCATAATTATCAGGGAGTTGAATGTATTTCGACCATAATCCTCCTTCTGGTTGTACTGTTATAAGAATTGAACCATTAGGTAATGTATCTCTCTGAATGTTAACTGGAGGGGTTTGTGTGTACAATGCTGAAGAAATACAAATTAAAGCTGTTAATACAAATATTTTTTTCATCGCTAAATTATTTTTAATTTTTAAACATGTTTTATTCTAATAAATCTGTCATTGTTAATCCGTGTAAAAGTAGCTTGCATCTCAAAAAAGATGTAAACGATGTAAATGTATGATGTCTGACAGAAATATTAATTTTATCTGGAACCTTGCTTTTGACAAAAAATTTGCTTCGGGGGGGGGGGGTAAAATAATTTGCTATTCTAAAAGTTTGTGTGAAACCACAATTTATGTTAGTAAAAAATTTCATTATTAAATTATTGGTAATGAGGTTTCAAAGGTAATAAATAAATTGCAAAATCAAACATAAAAAGGGAAAAATGATACTTTATTTGCAACACCGAACGAAAATGGTAACCCAAAGCATGAATTGTTCAAATGAGTTAACAAAATGATTAAAATATTTTTAAAAAAGCGGACTGATTTTGACCTTCAACCCTTTCCATATCAACCTTCCCGTTCGGGAAATCATCCCGGAGGCGCGGCAGCATCTGAGCGCCGGAAATACGCTTGTTGTGAGCGCCCCGGCAGGAGCAGGTAAAAGCACGCTCATTCCACTGGCTTTGATGAATGAACCCTGGTTGGAAGGCAAAAAAATCCTGATGCTGGAACCACGAAGGCTGGCAGCCAGGATGATTGCTGCGCGGATGTCGTTTTTGCTGGAACAGGAAGTTGGCCAAACGGTGGGTTACCGCATCCGTTTCGAAAACCGGGTGAACGCTGCCACACAAATTGAGGTGGTGACCGAAGGAATCCTTACCCGGATGCTCCACAGCGACAATGCCCTTGAAGGTGTCGGGCTGGTAATTTTTGATGAATTTCACGAACGCAGCATCCATGCCGATGTGGCCTTAGCCCTTTGCCGGGAATCTCAACAAATCCTTCGTCCTGACCTGCGGATCCTGGTAATGTCGGCCACCCTGGACATGCCTTCGCTCACAACCTTGCTGGGAACAAAGGCAATTGAAAGCCAGGGCAGGCAATTTCCGGTTGAAATTATTTACACCGGCGAAACTGATGAAATGTTCCTTCCCGACATGGCGGCACGGGTGGTTGTAAAAGCTGTCCGCGAAAACGAAGGCGACACCCTTGTTTTCCTTCCCGGAGAAGAAGAAATCCGGAGGTGCGAAGAAATCCTTCAAACCAACCTCCACCAATTTATGATTCATCCACTGTACGGGCAATTGCCGCAATATAAGCAAAACGAAGCCGTCGTTCCCGACCGTAAAGGCCGCCGGAAAATTGTGTTGGCCACCTCCATTGCCGAGACCAGCCTCACCATCGAAGGGATAAAAATTGTGGTGGACAGCGGCTTTGGCCGGGTATCGAAGTTTAACCCGCGGTCGGAGCTTTCAAGGCTCGAAACCATCCGCATTTCGCAGGACCGTGCCGACCAGCGTGCAGGACGTGCGGGAAGACTCAGCCCCGGAGTTTGCTACCGGATGTGGGCAAAAGCCAACCATCAAAAACGCCCGGCCCACCGCACGCCCGAAATTTTAGAAGCAGACCTCACACCTCTTGTTCTCGACATGGCGCGTTGGGGAATTTCCGACATTCCGTCGCTAACCTGGCTCACACCGCCACCCCAGGCCACCCTTTCGCAGGCTTCCAAAACCCTTCATGAACTCGAAGCCCTCGAAAACGGCATCATCACCAATCACGGCAAGGCCATTCATTCCCTGCCTTGTCACCCTCGGATTGCGCACATGCTGCTGATGGCAAAAGAAGAAAACCTGTTGCCGCTGGCCACCGATGTTGCCGCATTGTTGGAAGAACGCGATCCACTGCCCCGCGAATCGGGCATCGATATAAACCTGCGGATTGAAACACTCCGCACATCCCGTAAGGAAAACCGGCTGACGAAAAGCCTTGCGCGAATCGAAAAAGTGGCCGGTTCGTACCGCGAAATGCTTCATGTAAAAGTTGACAACGGTATTGTAAACCCTTATGAAACCGGCATTTTGCTGGTTCACGCATATCCCGAAAGGATTGCCTGTGCCCGACCCGGCAACAATGCACAGTTTCAGCTATCGAACGGCCGACTGGCCATGGCAGGCCACAAAGACGACCTGGCACACGAAACGTGGCTTGCCGTTGCCCACCTGGATGCCCGCGACGGAATGGGAAAAATTTTCCTTGCTTCGCCACTCAATCCCAAAGACTTGGCACCTCTTGTAAAACAACAGGAAGTGATCGCCTGGGAAACCCGCAAAGGCGGCCTCGTTGCAGCAACCGAACTTCGCATCGGAAACATCGTTTTACAATCCAAACCCCTGAATTCGCCTGACGAGGAACAGGTTAAAAAAGTTATCAGCGAAATCATCAGGAAAGAAGGCACCAACCTCCTTAATTTTGATGAGAAAGTCACCCAGTGGCAAAACCGGGTTATGTGCCTTCGCAAATGGCATTCTGGTGAAAACTGGCCTGACGTCAGCACGCCTGTGCTGCTCGAAACAAACCACCTCTGGCTTATGCCATTTACAAATAGCATCCGGAAAAATGAAGACCTGCAAAAGATTGATCTTGCCGCAATTTTGCACCAATCACTCACCTGGGAGCAGCAAACCGCTCTTGATCGTCTGGCGCCTTCACGGATCAAAGTTCCTGCCGGCTCCAACATTAAACTTGAATATAAATCCGACGGAAGCGCACCGGTATTGGCCGTAAGGTTGCAGGAGGTTTTCGGCATGGCCGGCACCCCAACCGTAAACGATGGAAAAATCTCTGTTTTGATGCACCTGTTGTCGCCGGGCTATAAACCCGTGCAGGTCACCTCCGACCTTCGCAGCTTCTGGAATACCACCTATTTTGAAGTGAAAAAAGAACTGAAACGCCGCTACCCCAAACATGCCTGGCCAGATGACCCGTGGACGGCTGAAGCCGTGAGGGGAGTGAAGCGGAAATGATGGAAATTTTAACGGGGGATTTGAAAAGGTTTCACCTTTCGAAAAGGTGAAACCTTTCGGCTCCACCACCAGCGTTTTTCAGCCGGACAGGGTGCATTTTAAAAAAGGCGGCGGGCTTTTGCTCAAAAGGCTTCGTGAATTTCAGAACATCCTTTTTTTACCGGGTTTAAATGATACTTTCCCAAGTGGGTAAAAGGCTGAATCCCTTGATTAGCGGGGTGTCCGGCATTTTTTCTTTCAGTTCGAACGATGGGACAGAATCCCTCTTTTTCATCTTACCGAAAATCACCATGATAATTTTGAATAATCCATCAGTAGAATAAGGTAATAAGGTTGCTGTATTGGGAGAAAGCCTTATTGTACTAAGGTTCAGGAGGTTAAATAAGGTTTTAATTCTCACCGGACAACGGTGGTTAAGCTTTTAGGTTGAGCCTGTCGAAATCCTGCCAAAACCACGTTGAGAAACTCAATTAAGGTTTTGATTCACTGTGAATTTTCCATGAAACCGGAAAAACCTTATTTTCAAGCCAAACCTTAGTAGAAAACCAGCCCCCATCACCACCAACAACCTTATTACCTTAATAAAAATTATTCCCGTTTTCCCCAGCCTGGAGTAGCTGAGACTTCGGCGTGAGACTTCGGTGTGAGCTCAGTTGAACGCTCGGTCGAACACCTGCCGAAGCTAATGCTGGAACAAACTTCCGGTTTTCGGGCTGTGTCACCCTTTCAGGGTGATCGGAAAATCATGGTCTCCTTTTTCTGTGATGTCTCAGGCTTTCAGCCTGTGGGAAATCCAGGTCTATTGAAAGGTTGCCGGAATTTTCAAATTCGACAGCGGGTCCTAAAGGTTTCACCTTTCGAAAAGGTGAAACCTTTCGGCTCCACCACCAGCGTTTTTCAGCCGGACAGGGTGCAATTTAAAAAGGCGGCGGGCATTTCCCCAAAAGGCTTCGATCATTTCATCAAAAGGCTTCGGGCTTTTGCTCAAAAGGCTTCGTGAATTTCAGAACATCCTTTTATTACCGTTTCACCTTATTTTAGCGCAGGAAGGCAGCGGGCTGAAGCCCTTGTTATGTGAGGCGTTTTTCGTTTTTCTTCATCAAAACAAGAAATGCCGGGCAGTTTTGTAGTTAAGCGTTCCGGGGTTGATTTCCTGTTGCGTCCAATTTGTGTCCAATTCCGGCAACGCAACAAAAAACCCGCTGTCATTTTATTGATGGACAGCGGGTTTGTGTTTTTGGTTGTAGCCCCACCAGGACTCGAACCTGGATTTAAAGTTTAGGAAACTTCCGTTCTATCCCTTGAACTATGAGGCCGTTTTTTTCCGTTTTTTGGAAGGACCTTTCGTTGCCGTTCTGTAACTAAGCCATTCCTTGCTTTTACAAACGTGTTCGTTTTCAAAACAATGCTGCAAAAGTCTTATTTTCCCAAGACATAACAAAATTTCTGGTAACATTTTTGAAACATCACGGCAGAAAAGCGCTTCATGGCTTGTTTTTCATTTGATTATTAATATGTAACATTGTGAAATTACTAATTTTGTCCTTTTGTGTTGTTTATAGTCTAAAATTGTTAAACATTAATCCATGACCACATCTTACACACCAAAAATTCTGGTGGTGGACGACATTGAAGAAAACCTGCTGACCCTGAAAGGGAATTTGCGCGGGCTTGACACTGAGATAATTACTGCCTACAGTGGCAAAGAAGCTTTGCTGCATGTGTTGCGGCACGACTTTGCCCTTATTATTCTTGATGTACAAATGCCCGAAATGAATGGTTACGAAACCGCCGAACGCATCCGCCTCGGTAAACGCAACAAACACGTGCCCATCATCTTCCTTACAGCTGTGTATTACGACCAGAACAGCGTCCTGAAAGGCTACCACTCCGGAGCTGTTGATTACCTTACCAAACCATTCAACCGGCAGATCCTGCTGAGCAAGGTAAACGTATTCCTCGATCTTGACCGGATAAAAAACGAACTTGTCGAATCGAAAACACAGTTTCAACTTATTGTTCAGGATCAAACCGACCTTATTTGCCGTACCGATCAGGAATTGAAAATTTCGTTCACCAACCGCTCCATGCTGGTTACCCTTGCCAAAACTTTTGAAAACATTAAGGATCAAAACATTCTTGATTTCATAACGCCATCCGACCGTGAAAGAATCGAAAAAGTAATAGGAGAACTTTCGCCGTCGAATGCGGTGAACAAAATACAACACAGGCTTCAGGTTTCTCCGGTGCGCACCCTCTGGGTTTCAACCGTCATCAGGGCATTGTACGATCAGGCCTACGAATTGACTGGCTATCAGTTGGTAATGCGCGACGTAACTGCCGAAGTTAAAACCCGCGAGGAACTCATTCTGGCAAAAGATGCTGCCGAAAAAGCCACCCAATCCAAATCGCAGTTTCTTGCCAACATGAGCCATGAAATTCGTACGCCCATGAATTCAATTATCGGGATGATTGAGGTTTTGTACGATACCAATATTGACGACGACCAGCGCGAAGATCTTGATGTGATAAAGTTTTCGGCCAATAAGCTGTTGAATTTGCTTAATGATATACTCGATTTCTCGAAAATAGAAGCCAACCAAATTAAACTTGAAAAAACCTGGTTTACACTTTCAGACGAACTTAACAAAATCCATCGCCTGCTTGATGTAAATGCAAGAGAAAGAGGAATTGATTTATCCCTGGATATTCGCCCCGACGTGCCCGTCCGTGTTAAGGGCGATCCGCTTCGCACCTCTCAAATCATTATCAACCTGCTTAACAATGCCCTGAAATTTACAAACCAGGGAAGTGTAAAAATGACGGCAGAAGTTGAAAATTTGAAACAAGACAACGTTGCCCGAATTAAATTTACAATTTCTGATACGGGTATTGGAATGCCTGAAATTGTGCGCACCAACATTTTTGAACTTTTCAATCAGGGCGACCCGTCCATTGCCCGCGAATATGGAGGAACCGGGCTTGGTTTGGCTATCTCGAAAAGCCTTTGCGAAATGATGGGTGGTAATATTTCATTTCATTCGGAAAAAGACAAAGGCACAACGTTTTGGTTCGCGCTTGATTATGAAACAGAAAAGCCTACAGTCAACGAAAACAGCAATCACCGTTCGATACTCGTGGTTGATGATAATGAGATTAACCGCAAAGTGGCCTGTCGGCTCCTCAAAAACAATGGCTATAATCCCGACGAAGCCGAAAATGGATTGGTTGCATTTGAAAAAACCAAACAAACCAACTATGGCGTAATAATTATGGATATTCAAATGCCTGTAATGGACGGATTTACATCAACACAGGAAATAAGACATCACCAAAAACACCTGCCCGAACAATTAAAAGCGAAGATTGTTGCACTTACCGCCAACAGCACCCGTGAAGACCTTGAGAAAAGCAGGAAATTCGGAATGGATGGTTTTCTTACCAAACCATTGAAATTTAACGAACTCGATGCCCTGCTGAAAAAGTGGTTTGCCTGATTTCCGCTTTTTTCTTTTTGAAAACCCCTTTATCCGTTTGCAGAAACCGACTTTCAATTTTCATAATCTTTGCGGGAAGAAATCGTCCCCCCATCCCGAATTTTGATTCCTGTTACCATCTGCGGCCTTTAAAATGTCTATTTTTGCAACAAAACATACAGCCGGTTGATCGATAAAGAAACCATACAGCAAATAATTGATTCATCGCGCATTGACGATGTTGTGGGTGAATTTGTTTCCCTTAAAAAAAGAGGTTCAACGCTGTTGGGGTTATGCCCTTTTCACAACGAAAAAACCCCTTCGTTCACGGTTTCTCCTAAACGAGGAATTTACAAGTGTTTTGGTTGCGGCAAAGGGGGAAACGTTGTTAATTTCCTGATGGAGCACGAGCAATTCACCTACCCCGAAGCGCTCAGATATTTAGCCAAAAAATACAACATCGAAATTGTTGAAAAGGAAAGAACGCCTGACGAAATAAAGGAACTCAACGAAAGGGAAGCATTATTTCACCTGAACGATTTTGCGGCGAAATTTTTCAGTGAAAATCTTTTTAACCATGAATCGGGAAAGGCAATCGGGCTGACATATTTCAAAGAACGCGGATTCAGGGATGAGACGATCAAAAAGTTCCAGCTTGGGTATTCGCTTGACGAGTGGGATCATTTTACCCGTCATGCACGATTGTCGGGTTACAACATGGAATACCTGGTTAAAACCGGCCTCACCATTGCAAAGGAAGAAAAACATTACGACCGTTTCAGGGGGCGCGTCATGTTTCCGATTCACAACATTTCGGGGCGTGTGCTTGGATTTGGAGGAAGAACCCTTTCGTCCGAAAAAACCATTCCCAAATACGTTAATTCGCCCGAATCGGATATTTATCACAAAAGCAATGTTCTTTACGGGATTAACCTGGCCAAAAGTGCCATCATTGCCAACGATAACTGCTACCTGGTCGAGGGTTACACCGATGTAATTTCACTGCACCAGGCAGGCATCGAAAATGTGGTGGCATCGTCGGGGACTTCCCTCACCAACGACCAGGTAAGGCTCATCAGGCGTTACACACCAAACATCACCATTCTTTACGATGGCGATGAAGCCGGAATCAAAGCCTCTTTTAGGGGAATTGACATGGTGCTGGAACAGGGAATGGATGTCAAAATCGTCCTTTTCCCCGATGGCGAAGACCCAGATTCGTTTGCACGGAAACACCGCTCGTCGGAAGTTTACGATTTTATTACCAAAAAAGCGGTCAATTTTATCTTTTTCAAAACCGGCCTTTTGTTGAAAGAAACCGAGGGCGACCCTATCAAAAAAGCGGGTTTGATAAAAGAAATTGTGGGTTCTATCTCCCTAATCCCCAACCAGCTTCTTCGTGCCCAGTATATTAAAGATTGTTCCGAATTGATTGATGTTGAGGAACAAACCCTCATGAATGAGTTAAACAAAATCAGGAGGGCTACTCACGACAGAAAGATGAAGGAAAAAACACAGGAGGGCGACCCGACAAAGGCTGAACCCCCTGTTTATTTGCCCGAGAAGCAAACCATTTTCGACATGAATTCAAGCGAAGATCAGGAAAAAAAGATCGTCGCCATGCTGATGAATTACGGAAACCGGGATTTGGTTTTTGAAGTGCTCAACGAAAAACCCGGCGCCGGCAGCAGCATCAGCATAAATGTTGCTTCATTCATCATCAATGATTTAAAAAACGATGGCATTGTTTTGCACAATAAACTGTATCAGAAGGTTCTGGATGTAGTCGCAGAGTCGGTTGAAAATGGTACTGTCCCCAACGAAATCTTCTTTTTGTACAACAACGAAGTGGACATTGCCATGCTTGCTGCTACGCTGCTGCTTCCAAAGTACGAGCTTCACGACTGGACAAAGGTGAAGATTAATGTGAAAAAGGAAGACGACAACCTCAGGCAAACCGTCATACAGTCGCTCCTGTCTTTTAAACTGAGGGAAATCGAAAAAATGTACGACCACAACCAGAAATTGCTGAAAAATGCTACGGATGAAACAGACATCGGCAATTTGCTTAATCAGCAACAAAAAATACTGAAAAAGAAAAAGATAATATCAGCCGAATTGGGACGAATAGTTCTGAGATAGGCATGACAATATTTTTATATTCGTTTAGGAAATAAACAAGGAACAACGATGAAAAGGATCAACAACTTTTTAGGTTACACAGTAATATTTTTTATGCTTACAATGGGATGTAAACAAGGCGCCCAAAAAGCCCCGGGCAATTTCGACAAATATCCGGTTTACACAGGCGCCGACCTGGAAATAAATTGGACACCACAACAATGCAATTTCAGGGTTTGGTCGCCTTCGGCCGATGAGGTAAAAGTTCTGATTTACGATCAGGCTATTGGAGGAAGTTCCATTTGGGAAAAAAAGATGAAAAAAGATGTCGATGGCACCTGGACAGTTGCTTTTGATGAAAATCTGAAAGGGAAGTTTTACACTTTCAGGATAAAATATCATGGCGACTGGCTCGACGAAACGCCAGGAATTTATGCAAAAGCAGTGGGTGTAAACGGAATGCGTGCAGCCATTATCGACATGGAAGAAACCAATCCCGAAGGGTGGGAATTCGATACAAAACCAGCCTTGAACAGTTTCAACGACATTGTTATCTATGAACTTCATGTGCGGGATATTTCCATTCACCCCGGATCAGGCATTCAGCACAAGGGAAAGTTTATTGGGCTTGCCGAAGAAGGAACGCAGAGTACAGAGGGAGAAAAAACAGGAATTGAACATTTTGAGGAACTGGGAATAACCCACATTCATTTGTTGCCCTCTTTCGACTACCAGTCGATTGATGAAATGCGCCTGGACGAAAATCGTTATAATTGGGGTTATGATCCTGAAAACTACAATGTTCCCGAGGGCTCATATGCTTCCAATCCGAAAGATCCTGAAACCCGTATTCTTGAATTCAAGCAGATGGTGCAGGCGCTGCATCGCCGCGGAATAAGGGTAATTATGGATGTAGTTTACAATCATACCGGTAAGACCGACAATTCCAATTTCAATCTTTTGGTGCCGGGGTATTTTTACCGTTTCAATCAGGACGGAAGCTACTCAAATGCCTCTGGTTGTGGCAATGAAACAGCTTCAGAGCGACCCATGGTGCGCCGCTACATCATCGAATCGCTGAAACACTGGGTGAACGAATACCACATCGATGGGTTCAGGTTCGACCTGATGGGTATTCACGACATCGAAACCATGAACCAGATCAGCCAGGAATTACATGCTATTGACCCTACTATTTTTATCTACGGAGAAGGATGGACGGCTGGTGGCAGCCCGCTTCCCGAAAACCAGCAGGCGCTCAAAAAATATACCCACCGGCTTGACAGCATCGCAGCATTCAGCGACGACATACGCGATGCCATCAAGGGTTCGTGGAGCGATCATGCTTCCAAAGGATTCGTCAGCGGCGCCCAAAACCTCGAAGAATCCATAAAATTTGGGGTGGTAGCATCAACAAAACATCCGCAAATCGATTACTCCAAAGTCAATTATTCCAAGGAACCATGGGCCGCAGAACCATATCAAACAATCAGTTATGTTTCGTGTCACGACAATCATACCCTGCTCGACAAACTTAAAATATCAAACCCTGACGACACGGAGGAAGAACTTATTAAAAAGCATAAACTGGCAAACACCATCGTCCTCACATCGCAGGGAGTGCCATTCCTGCATGCCGGGGTCGATTTTCTAAGAACAAAGCAAGGCGTTGAAAACTCGTATAATTCACCCGATTCCATAAACCAGATCGACTGGTCGCGCAAACATTTTTACAGGGATGTTTTTGATTATTACCAGGATTTGGTAAGTCTGAGAAAAGAACACCCGGCCTTCAGAATGACAAGTACCGAACAAATTGTTAAACATCTTGAGTTTTTAAATCCCGAAATTCCCGGAGTAGTGGCTTTTGTTTTGAAAAATTCGGCCAATGGCGACAGCTGGAAAAACATTGTGGTGATTTACAATTCGACCAAAGAAGAACAAACCATCAAAATCCCCGGGGGCAGCTTTCAGGAAGTTTTTAATGAAACCGGAAAAGCCCGCAGAAATTACAGGTTGTTCAGATTTGGAAAAGCCACCGTAGCCCCGGTCTCGGCGCTGGTAATTGCGGAGTTTTGATGTTGGGATGTCTGTTTAAATAATTTAAGTTATGATGCCTACTGATGGTTTTCCTTATGTCAGGAAAACGATAATATTCGCAGAAGGAGTTTTGAACAAATTGTTGCCTTTAAATTATGAGTCCAGTCTAAAAAGGTTGTGTTTTTAAAAATGCCACTAAATCACGAAAACACTAAATAATACAAAACAATGAATATCAATAAATTATTAAAATCAAAAACTTTGTGTTTTAGTGGCTAAAAAATAGTTTTTAGACTGAGCTCAATTATAAATTTAATCGTTTAGCTATCAATAAAAAACATTCATTATGAAAGACAATCAACTAATCCAACAGTTTTCAGAAATCCGGACGAGGATTATTCAGGCACAAAATCAGGCGTATGCCTCTATAAATCAAGAATTAATACTTTTGTACTGGGATGTTGGGAAATATGTTTTCGAAAAACTGGAGTCGGCAGAGTGGGGCGAGAAAACGGTT
>CALFEP010000234.1 GCA_937950125.1 uncultured Bacteroidota bacterium | reverse complement strand
AAACTTGAAAATAAAAATCTTGACCTCATCGTTTTAAACTCGCTGAACGATGAAGGTGCCGGTTTTGGGGTATCAACCAATAAGATTACAATTTTAGACAAGGGCGGGAGAATAACAAGCTATCCTCTCAAACCAAAAAACGAAGTTGCCACCGACATCATGGATCGGCTTGCAGAATTTTTTGATAAATAGGTTGCTTAAAATGATTAACAGTTTAAAAATTATGCGTCCAATTCTTGTTTTGATAATTCTCACGCTTAGCTTCGAATTGCTTAATGCACAGGAATTTGAGTGTTCGGTACAGGTTTCAGCCCCTCAGATACAACAAACCAACCGCGATAAATTTCAGGAATTGCGAAAAGGTTTGTATGAATTTGTGAACGAGCGGCACTGGACCAACTATTCCTACAAAATTGATGAACGCATTGAGTGCACCATCGGAATTACAATAACACAGGAAATTAGCTCTGACGAATTCAAAGGCAAATTGAATCTGGTTTTGAAACGCCCTGTTTACGGGACTTCATATCTAACCAACCTGCTCAATTATCAGGACAATGATTTTGAATTCCAATGGCAGGAAGGGCAACCACTTGATTACAACGACAATTCATTTACATCAAATCTCACCGCAACCATTGCCTATTATCTTTACATTTTTCTGGGTTTCGATTTCGATTCTTTTGCCCCTATGGGTGGAAGCATTTACTTCGACAAAGCCCAAAATATAGTAAACATGGCACAAAGTGCCCGCGAAAAAGGCTGGAAAGCCTTCGAAAGCATGAAAAACAGGTACTGGCTTTCCGAAAATCTTGGCAATTCGTCGTACAGCAACATTCGCAAGGCGATGTATGAATATCATCGCAAAGGCCTTGATCTGATGCAGGATAACATGGAAAAAGGCCGTGCCGGTGTGTTGGCCTCCCTGGAAATGCTTCAGCGTGCCCATCGCGAAAAACCGCGCCTTTTTCTGATGCAACTGGTAATGGAAGCAAAACGTGACGAAATCATCAACATTTTTACCCAGGCTTCACCCATGGATAAAACCAAAGCCGTCAACATCCTGAAGGAAATTGATCCCTCAAATGCCAACAGTTACCAGAAAATTATGACCGAGAAGTAGGTCCCTTTTTATTTTTCCATGCCTTTGTAATTTTCTATTTTTGCCAATTAAAATCTATCAACACCACAGGATTTGCTAAAGCATTTATCCATAAAAAATTATGCACTTATCCAAAACCTGGATGTAGCTTTTCATCCCGGTTTTTCTGTGATTACCGGCGAAACCGGCGCAGGAAAATCCATCATTTTGGGCGCCTTTTCACTCATCCTTGGGCAGCGTGCTGAACTCAACGTCCTGATGGATAAAAATGTAAAATGTGTGGTTGAAGGTCAGTTTCAGATTCGGCGTGAAGGATTAAAATCTTATTTTGATGACAATAACCTCGATTTCGAGCCTGAAATCACCATCCTCCGCCGGGAAATACTGCCCTCCGGGAAAACGCGGGCCTTCATCAACGACACCCCTGTCAACCTGCCGGTTTTAAAGGACCTTGCTGAAATGCTTGTGGATATTCATTCGCAGCATCAGACAACCCTTCTGCAAAGTACTGATTTCCAATTAGAAGCACTTGATTCGTATGCTGGATTGCACCATGAACTTTCGTCATACCGCACAAACTTTGCTTTGTATAGAAACCAGTTAGCAGAACTCGAAAAATTAAGAGAAAACGAAAACAAAGCACGCACAGAGCAGGATTTCATCCAATTTCAGTTCGATGAACTTGAGAAATCAAAACTTGCTGAGGGTGAACAAGTAAAGCTTGAACAGGAACTGGAAATGCTTCACCATGCCGGAGAAATTAAAAACAGACTCCAAAATGCCCATCAGCTGCTTCAGGACGAACCAGGAATCATACAATTAATCAATACCCTGATTTCTGAAATCCGCCATATTCAATCCTATTCAGGCTCATTCCAAGAAATTTATAATCGCCTCGAAAACAGCTTTTTTGAATTAAAGGATGTTTCAACAGAGTTGGAAAAAGCAATGGACAAAGTAGAGGTTGATCCAGGACGCACCGGACAAACTGAAGAGCGGCTAAGCCTGCTTTATCATCTCGAACAAAAGCACAGGGTGAATAATGTTGAGGATTTGATCAACATCAAGGATTCGCTTTACAAAAACCTGAAAGCCTATGCTTCGCTTGAATCAAAAATTAAATCTCTGGAAAATGATCTGGAACGACAAAAATCTGATTTGTTGATTCTTGCAAGGCAGATTTCGGAAAAACGATCAAAAACAAAAATGCTGCTTGAACAACATATTTTAAGCATCATTGCCGGCCTTGGATTGCCCCGCGCACAGTTTACCATCGAAATTGAAACACTGGCTAATCTGACAGCCAATGGCACAGACAAAATTACATTTCTGTTTAACGCCAATCCAGGTGGTGAATTACAGGAAATTGCAAAAGTGGCCTCCGGTGGTGAGCTTTCGAGGCTGATGCTTGCTGTGAAATCGGTTATTGCAGACTCAAAGATTTTATCAACCATTATTTTCGATGAAATCGACAGCGGTGTTTCGGGTGAAATTGCAGGAAAAATGGGAGCTATTATGCAAAAAATGTCTGAAAAAATTCAGATTATTGCCATCACTCACCTCCCGCAAATAGCCTCGAGAGGCAAAAATCATTACCTCGTTTTTAAAACATTAAATGATAAGCAGACCCAAACATTTGTCCGACAATTGCCTGATGAAGAGCGTATTGCAGAAATCGCCAAGATGCTTAGCGATACTACGGTAAGTCTGTCTGCTGTTGAAACAGCCCGTGAATTGCTCAAAAATTAGTTTCTTTGTTCACATCTAAATTTAA
>CALFEP010000233.1 GCA_937950125.1 uncultured Bacteroidota bacterium | reverse complement strand
TTTCTAAATATTTAGAAACAAAAATAAAGAGAGGAATCGAAAAAAGCCAAAAAAAAACTGTCAACATTTTGGTTTGCCAAAATGTTGACAGCTAATTTTATGAAAAACAGTAAGATAGATTCTGAGAAGTATTATTTTAAATTTCTGATCAACCGATTTTTCTGCCAAAAGTTTCGTTTACTCTGCCAGTTTTTTCTTCCTGAAATCATACACTTTTTTGGCGCCGTAACCAGCTCCAAGCGCCAATAAAATGGCGATTCCGCTGCCAATGGCTGCGCCGCCGCCAACGGGGCCGCCGCCACTGGATGGATTGTCGGGTGGCGGTGGAGGGGTTTGCGACATAAGTGCGATTCCGCCAATCATCAGAAATGCTGCTGTTGCAAATAGTTTTTTCATGGTATTGATGTGTTAATCTGTTTCGTTGAAGTTGTTTGTTAATCGATAACCCTGACAGGGTTTTAAACCCTGTCAGGGTTTGGAAAACGATTATTTAATCATTACTTTCTCTGTTTTGATTTTCTGACCATTTTGAACGCTCACCAGGTAAACGCCTGTTTGTAGGTTTACCGGAACAGAAACCATCCCATCGTCTGAAATTTCGTGCTGCAAAACAATCCTTCCCATCATATCCGACACCGTTATTTTGCCGGCATCAGCGCCTTTTACAAAGATTTGCCCGTTGGCGGCGTAGATCAAAATGTTGCTTTCGCTGATGGGTGTTTCTTCGATGCCAACGGCGTTTAAATGGAGTTTAAAACGGATTTCATCATCATTTACATCCCATGAAAATTCGTAAGTTCCGTTTTGGAGGTTGTGGAAGGTGTTGGTCTTGGTGTCTTCGAGCATTGCGCTTGTAATGTTGGCGATTTGGCTGATGCCGATGGTGTAAATGCCGGCCTGGTCGTTGGCAAAGCCAAGCTGGATGGTTCCGGTTTCGGGCCTTTTGTCTATGGCCAGTATCCCGTCCGGGCAAAATGACCAAAGCTGTGAAACACCTTCGTATTCAGAGATGAGCTTCCAGGAATCGTCAGCCAGGGTAAATCCATCATCCGCCGTTTCATCAAATTTCAGAATCCATTCATCTTTAAAATCTCCGTAGGTTGCCGTTAATAGCAGGCCGTTGCTAACAACTTTACCCTCTTTGTAGAATGTGCCGCCGTGGGAACGGTGGCTGTTTTGAAGTGTGAAACTGCTTTCATTATTCGTAGTGTAGATAAAGAACCCCTGCATGGGTGCGATATCATCAGAAGTACTTTCGATATAATCTGATGTGCCCGGGTTCCACACATAAGCTGTTCCGTAGGTTGGCTGCAGCAAAGCCCAGTCGATGGACGAAGGATAGGGGTTGCCGACCAGGTTCATGCCGTCGGCAGTCTTGTTTACATTTTCATTTAAGTGATAAGACAGCGTAATGCTTTTATCACCGGTATTGGGCGTGCCTGTGAAGGAGTAGCTACCTTTTGCCGTTCCCCACACCGAGTAGCCCTGCATAGGTGCAAGGCTGGTTTCCGGGTCCTGAATACCTGTCCAGAACTGCCCGTTTTCGTTCCAATATTGCATATAATCGCCCAGGAAACTGTTGGCCGTGGTATTGCTGTTGGGAGCAGAAAACAGATGCCAGTTTTCATCCGTCATGCTGCGCTCAACGGTGATGGTGCCGCTGTTGGTGATGGTACCGTTGGTAATGAGCGAGCCGCCGGAATTGATGGTAAGAGATGCCACGCTGTTGATATTAAGGTTGAAGCAATTAGCGATTGAACCGGAGGTAATTATCGGCGCAAAGCCTGAATTAACAATAATTACATTTGAACTTACTGCAGGTACTGTCTGTGTATCCCAGTTTTCCGGATTTCCCCAATCAGAATTTTCGGAACCATCCCAGGTACTGGTACTTTCAAAATGATTCAGGTTAGGATAGCCATCATTGACAATGGGTGATATAGCCCATATTGTACTAAAATTCCAGCCGGCATCGGTATAAGTGGACGGAGTTTTCATCTGTTCTGTGGTTTTACCTGCCATACCTGTTGTTTGTCCATTGGAACCCTGTCCAAATATGTCTGTATTCCAAAACAAACCCGAAGTGGTTGTAACTACATTAAAACCTATCAAACTTCCATTATGTGAACCTCCATAAGGGTAACTCAGACTATAACAATTTTCAATGTTGCCATAATTCAAACCAACTATGCCGCCAATGTAGGAACCTGATGAAGAACCACAGTGAGGCGTACAATTTGTATAACAATTGCGGATTGTTGCGCTTGTCTCGAGCCTTCCGGAAATACCGGCCACACCGGAGGACCCACTTGTTCCATAAACATCTCCGGTTGCGTAACATTGTTCAATAAGTCCACTGCTTCCGTTTACATAGCCGGCAATCATGCCAACACCATCAGAAGCATAAATACTTGCCTTTATTATACCGATGTTTTTGATAGTACCATCGTTTACATATCCGAAAAGTCCCTGCGTCTCACCATCTGATCTTGAAAGAAAAAGGTTTGTAATTGAGTAACTACCCCCATCATAAGTTCCTGAGAATTTGACAGTATTGTTTCCTATCGGAACCCAGCCAGTACCATTATAGTTGGCGCTAAACCATGAACAGGTGATTGAAGCATCGATATCTGCAGTCTGTGTGAAAGTAGCCGACCATTGTGCACTGTTGTCGATAATCCAGAGTAGATTGGAAATGTTTGCAATTTGGTTTGATGTCGGTGCCTGGGCATATCCGTTTGTCCATTGTAAAGTTGGGAAACCCGAATATGCATTGTATGATGACATGATCCAGGTACTGGTGAAATCCCAACCGGAAAAATTTCCCTGAACCCTCATGTTTGCTGCACTGAGCCCTGTTGCCCCGGAATTAGTTCCACCACCAATACCGGGGGAAGAAAAAACATCGGTATTCCAGTAGCAACCGCTAACTGTGCTGCTGTTATTGCCAACTACACCTCCTTTAATATTGTTTGCTGTAATAGTTCCGGTGTTATAACAACAGTTCACAAAACCAATGTTGGGGTTACCGAAATTACCATTATAACCTGTGATACCACCACACCATGAATCAACAGCCCTATCGGTAACAGAGCCGCTATTAAAACAATTTTCAATGCTAAGGAAATTTCCACCTGCAATGCCTCCGGTAACACTCGCCCCATTAACAGAAGCCGAGTTCAGACATTTGAGAATATAACCACCCCAGTTCTGACCAATCAAACCGCCAGTGTAATTTTCGCTGCTATAAACACTGCCGGAACTAAAACAATTGGTAACATATCCGCTTGATATCTGACCTGCCAGCCCTCCGTTGCAATACCTGCCAGTGATATTAGTTGCCACCACTCCTAAATTCTGGATGTAGTTGCTGCCGTTGTCAACCACACCGAAAAGTCCATTATATGGTGCCGTCGACCGGCTGATGTACAAACTCTTGATGATGAAATAATTCCCGTTGTATGAACCGGTAAATTTTGTACTTGTGTTCCCAACAGGCGTCCAGCCTTGATTTGAATTCCATGTTGAGATTGCAGGTGAAGCATCTGCAAAATCAATATTGGCAGTTTGGATAAAGTATTTATTCCATGTTGTGGAATTTTGGCTGATCCAGTACAAATTTTGCCAGGTGGCAATTTGGTAAGGATTTCCGGCTGAGCCATCTCCAACAGCCGGTTCCATTGCAGTTTGTGAAAACAAAGCAACTATAAATGCACTGTTGAGTGTGATCATTAATAAATAGCGTTTCATCATTTCTCCTTTTTTTAATTTATCTTTTTTAAAAAATGATAATGTTAATTTCAACCTTGCCCTTAACCATAGGACTTGGAAATTTCATTATCAAAAGTAAATCTTATTTTCACGAGAAAAGAAAACTTTTCGGGAATTTTTTTATCCGTTTCGAAAATAGGCCATTTTTTGCTGCTTCTTTATTTCAGTAGCAAAAATGATTGGATATGAGGCAATAGTAACTACGTTTAGCACCTTTTTTTCAGGTAATAATCTGTTTTGGATGATAAATTTTAAATTCCTGCTGCCTACATTTCAAAACATAGCAATTAATATGTTTACCAATCTTTTTGGATACGTGATACATGCCAAAAGTTACCCGATTCCTCAATTATAGAAACCGGGTTTATGAAATATGTTGAGTGAAGAATTATTCAATTAGTTTTTTCTTCCTGAAATCATACACCTTTTTTGCACCGTAACCGGCGCCAAGTGCCAATAAGATGGCTATTCCGCTGCCAATGGCTGCGCCGCCGCCAACGGGGCCGCCGCCACTGGATGGATTGTCGGGTGGCGGTGGAGGGGTTTGCGACATAAGTGCGATTCCGCCAATCACCAGAAATGCTGCTGTTGCAA
>CALFEP010000232.1 GCA_937950125.1 uncultured Bacteroidota bacterium | reverse complement strand
GGAAAAGCGATTTTTCTTATATGCGTAGCCAAAAACCATCATTCATCTTTCAACAATAAAAGCCCCCTCGCCGCTTACATCATAAAACGGGATGTTCATTTTTTCGCAGGTTTCAATCCATTTTTTCATATTCCTTCGGCTGTTTGATGAGTCGAACACCAGCTTTTTAAAAGTGAATAAACGGGTGATTTCATCAATTGCAACGGTTGGATTGTTTCTGAAAATCACAAAATCAACCTCCAGCGGCTTTTGAGGTTTATAAATCGGGAAATTCCGGTCAACAACAACCATAGAAAAACCTGCAGATGTGAAAAAATTCCCAGTCCGCCAACACAGATTTTCAACTGTATTTTCTTCCTTTTCAGGAATTTCAAAGGCAAAGTTTCCGGCCAGGCTTGCCCCCGCTAAAATCCGGTTGTTTTTGGCGGCAAAGTCAATGGGTGAGCCTTGGAATTGTGCTGCGGTGTCAGAAATGGAAATGACATTTTTACCATTAAAAAAATCCATCACCGAATGTCCGCGAACATCGTACACCACCAATTTTTGCTGGTTAACAACCTGGTAATGCCTCATTAACCCCATCCCGGCAAGGAAACAAAGGGTTGTCAATCCGCCAACCAGGTAATCACTTTTTTTGGTTACAAAAAACCGGGTGATCAATATAAAAAACAGGTAAATCAGCACGACGCCCAACATGCTCAGCGTGAGCCCATCAAGCACAGCTGCCGGCAACCGGTTAATCCATTCAACCGTTTTGTTCATCAGCCAGATTAATAACGACAAAACCATTCCCAACTTCGTAGCTAAAAACCCCGAAAACACTGATACTGTCAACACCAACACCCCCAGGTTTGTAATGACCCACACCAGCGGAATTACAACAAGGTTGGTGAGTAAAAACCAAACAGGAAACTGGTGAAAATAATGCACCGCAAGCGGAAAGGTTCCTATTTGAGCAGCGATGGAAACTACCACAAGACTCCACAAATAATCAGCAACCTTATTTTTGAAAGCCAGCAACTGGTACAAAGGGCTGAACAATGCGATAATGCCGATGACTGCTGAATAAGAAAGCTGAAAACCTAAGTTGGTTATAACGAAAGGATTGATGGCAAGCAGAATAAAAGCCGATCCGGCAACTACATTGTAGGAATTGGTTTTTAATTTTGTCCCTTCGCGAAGTGCAAACAGGCTAAACATTACCGATGCCCGCATGACAGAAGGTGCAAGTCCGGTAATAAAGGCGTACAACCAAATGCTGAACAGTAAAATACCCACTTTTATTACCCTGAGTTTCTTCATGCGGTTGAGTGGCGAAAGCAAAAAACTCATGATAAAAAACACAATTCCAACGTGAAGACCCGAAACACACAGTACATGCAAAGCGCCCGACCCTGAATAAAACTGCCGGAGATCGGGGTCCAGATTTTCCTTGTAACCTAACAAAACCGCAGTTGCCACCGCGTATTCGTTTCCCGACAGGTTGTTTTCGGCTAAAATTTGCATCATGCTGGCCTGTGCTCCAAACGAAAACCTGAAAACAGGGTTTGTTCTGTTCTTGCCTGTGGCTTTCCACTGGTCTGCCCTCAGGTAAGCCTGATGATAAATGCCGTTGTTGGCCAGATGCTTCTTAAAATCAAACTGATGGGGATTGGTTGGCGGCCTTGTTTCTTCGATGGGTGATTTGACGTGTAAAATGTCGCCGTATTTCAGTGCTGCAGCATTTTCATCTTTTTCAAAATAAAGTAACACATTGCCAGTAACGTTTTTCCACCCTGCTGAATCGGAAAGCTTTTCAACCTTCGCCACAATTTTGTAACTGTTTGGCTTTTCGAGTGGTGGTTCGGTAATTCTTATTTCGTAAAGCGACTTTTCAATTTTGTGATATTGAAAATGATCGCTGGAAAACCAGGAAGCCCGCACCAGCGTGTAGCTGTAACCCGTAAAAAAGAGCAGCAGATAAATGGAAAATCCGGTAAGCCAGCGCCAGCGGTAAGTTGCCCTAAGATGACTCAGGAGTGCAAACGCAAAAAACATCAGCAACAGCGCAGGAATAACAAAATTCAGTTCAAAGTAAGGCTTTCCGGTAATAATGGCTAAACCTATGCCCGCCGCAAAGGGCACAATCATTCTGAAAAATGGATATGGATTCCAGAACCTCATTTTTTTTCTTCCTTTTGAAAGAATAAAAGTAGGATTTTTTTAATCGAATACACTTAACTTACAATAACTTTCCTTAAAATATCGGTTTGATAAAGAGGCATGCTACGCAAGATTTTATCTTAACTTTGCCGCCCGGTTTTTAAGAGGTTTTTTTATTAAATTTACTTGAATGAGCAGAAACATCATTTTTACCTTGCTTTTGTTTACGGCAGTTTCCCTTTTGGGACAAATTCCCTCGGGATATTACAATACGGCCAATGGCCTTGCCGGAACTCAGCTGCAGCAGGCGCTACACAATATCATCGACGACCACACGGTGATCAGTTACGGCGATTTGTGGGATTATTTTGAAGCCACCGATAAAAAATCGAACGGAAAAGTGTGGGATGTTTATTCAGACATTCCTGGTGGCACGCCCCCCTACGAGTTCACTTTTTACACCGATCAATGTGGAAATTACAACGAGGAAGGCGACTGCTACAACAAGGAACACTCGTTTCCCAAAAGCTGGTTTGGCGGCGAAGTTTACCCGATGTATTCCGATCTTTTTCAAATTTACCCTACTGATGGCTGGGTAAACAACAAACGAGGCAACTACCCTTACGGAAAAGTTAATAATCCGTCGTGGACTTCGATGAATGGCAGCAAACTTGGCAATTGCAGCTATTCGGGCTACAACGGAACAGCTTTTGAACCCATCGACGGGTACAAAGGCGACCTTGCCCGAACCTATTTTTATATGGCTACCCGTTATTATGGTGAAGACAACAGCTGGCCAGGCAGCGAAATGACCAATGGCGCACAACCCCTTGAGTGGGCACTCAATATGTTGTACGACTGGCACACTCAAGACCCTGTTAGCCAGAAAGAAATCAACCGCAATAATGCAGTTTACCAGATTCAGAATAATCGCAACCCCTTCATCGATCACCCGGAATATGTTGGCGCCATCTGGTTCAATACCACTGTGGAAAATGAACTTTTAAATACCGCCAGTTTCAGGATTTACCCAAACCCGGTAACGGACTATCTGCAAATTGATTTTTCAGGAAATCCGGAAATCTGGGAGCTTTATATTTCCGTTACTGACCAGGCCGGTAGGCAACTACTTGAGAATTACAGCGATGTATCCTCTAAAATTACGCTCGATGTTTCGTCATTAACCGGTGGATTTTACCTTTTGCACCTCAGCAATGCTGCCAATAATCAGGAAGTGGTTTACAAATTCGTAAAATAGTGAATATTAAAGAACTAACAGGTTTTGAAAACCTGTTAGTTCTTCTCAAACCCCTGACTGCAAAAGGTTTTTTGAAATTTAATTCTGTTGAAATATTTGCTCTTTGTTTTTTGATTTTTGTTTTTTGTTATTTGAAATTTAACCAACAACTGTGTCGAAAATAAGAATTACCAAGGCTTACAAATTTGATATGGCCCACGCCCTGCCTGGTCATGACGGGCTGTGCAAAAACATTCACGGCCATTCCTACGAGTTGCTGGTCACGCTGATTGGCGAGCCTATCAGCGATCCGGATTCTCCCAAAAACGGAATGGTAATCGATTTTAAAGACCTGAAAGGAATCATCAAAGGATTAATTGTAGAAGAGTTGGATCATTCGCTCATTTTACGGCGCGACACCAGTCCCGAACTTCTTGAAATGATGAAAAACAATTACGAACGCATTGTCCTTGTTGATTTCCAGCCTACCAGCGAAAATATGATCATCGATTTTGCGCACAGGATAAGGCAGGCGCTGCCATCCAATGTCAGGCTGCACCATCTGAAACTTTGGGAAACCGTTACAAGCTACACGGAGTGGTATGCGGAGGATAACCAGGAATAGCCGATTATAATTTTAAAATCGCTTTCGTGTTTTTGTGGCAAAACTTTTTCTGAACCTCACTCCTTCAAAAAGACAAACCGCTCATCCCCTGCGGGATAAACTTTTCCTGTTTCAGGATCAAAATGCAGATATACCTTGGGCTTCTTTCCAGGTGTAAAATTCCTGTGAACATATTCATTCATCAGGTAATCAAACACATAACCAGCATAGGTTTTTCCCAGAATCAGCATCAGGGCATACACATTCTCGGTTTTCATGGGAAACAGGTTGTATTTGTACTTCACCTCGCGGGTAAAAAGGTTATTCACAAAACGACCCTCAATCTGATCCATCACATAATGGCTTGAATACAAAAGGTTGTTCGACGCCGTCGGTTCGTTGAGTCTGGCGATATCGAACCATACATTGATGTTTACCGTATTCAGCAAAAAATCCTCATAAAACAACACCGAATCATAAAAAACCTCTTCAGCCCTGTATGGGTAAACATCTTCTTCGAGTTCGGTTTGAACAAGTGCTACCTGATACGATCTATTTTCGGATGACAAAAAATCAGCAAGGTTATCCTGTTCAAAGGGCAGAAATCCGAAGCGGGAAAGCTCGTTGCTGAAACTACTGAAAAACCTGTTCAGAATCAAGGTATCATCAATTTCATTCAAAAACAGCGTATTGGCCAGCAAGGCAGAATCCTGCTGCTGAGCGGTCATTTTATCAAAATCCTGAATTTGCCACTCCTTGAGGTTGGTTTTAAAAACAATTTCGGGGCGGATGAGGTAAAGCGCAATACTATCGCGACTATGTACAAATTCCATGGCAAGTTTATTCTCGATGCTGCACGAATTCAGCATTAAGCCCGATAATGCCAGCGCAAACAAGAATGGTGCGAATTTTTTTTTCAAATCTATTCAGGTAAAAAAAAGGTGGCTAAGCTATCGGGAGTTAAAACCTCGTCAACTTAGCCACCCAAAACATATGAAAACAAAATTATACCCTGCAAATTAACGCCCTCTTAGGTTTGATTATTGTTGGAAATCACCTCTGCCCCAAACGACTTTCCGAAATCGTATGCCTGCTGGTTTGCCACATCTCCGGGGGTAAATTTCACAAAAACACCGTCATCAAATACTTTAAGTTTGAGGTTTTCGAGGTTGGTTTTTATCATTTGCCTTGCTTCACCGCTCCAGCCAAATGAGCCAAATGCCGCAGCTGGCTTTCCTTTGTCGCGGATGGGGTTGATGAGGGCAAAAACCTTGTAAACCGGCAACAGTATGTTTTGGTTAATGGTTGGAGAACCAATACAATACGCTGATGCCCGGTTGATTTTTTCTTCCAGTTCGCCAAGGGTCGAATGTTCGATGTCGCAAACATCAACCTCGATGTCGCCGGCTGCCCTGATTCCTTCAGCTATTTTTTCGGCAACCATGCCGGTACGATGATAAGCGCTTACATAAGGGATGAAAACTATTGGTTTTGAAGGCATTTGTAGTGCTTCTTCCGAATACTTCTTCGAAAGATCGACCCATTTTTTCCAGTCATGTCGAAGTATTGGACCATGACCGGTAGCAATTACAGAAATGTCAAGACCTTCAATTTTTTCGATGGCTTTCAGCATGAATTTGCTGTAGGGCTTTAAAATAACATCAAAGTAGTATTTAAAAGCATCGTGATAATTTTCGTGATTCACAATTTCGTCGTCAAACATGCCTTCGTCGCAATAGTGTGACCCAAACGAATCGCAGGTAAAAAGTACCTTGTCTTCAACCAGGTAGCTGTACATGGTGTCGGGCCAGTGCAGGTTGGGCGCACTGATAAAACGTATTGTCTTATTTCCAAGATCGAGGGTCTCGCCATCTTTTACTACCCGGTTTTTAAACTCTATGCCCATTATGTCTTTCAGATAGCGAATAGCATTTCCTGAACCAACAACTGTGGCATTGACGGCCACGCGAAGCAGGTTTTTCAAATTTCCCGAATGGTCGGGCTCTGTGTGATTCATAATTATGTATTCAATTTCTGCCGGATCGCATACTTCTTTTACCTTGCCAAGATAGGTTTCCCAATATTTTTCCTTCGATGTTTCGACAATGGCCTTTTTTTCAGCATCAATAAAATACGAGTTGTAGGTTGTTCCGTATTTGGTTTCCATCACAACGTCAAAAGTTACCAGGTCAGGGTCGAAAATCCCGATCCACTTGACATTGTTGGTAACTTCCAGAATTTTTTCTATCATAAAAATAAATTTTTCCGGGTGCAAAAGTATTTGAAATTTGGGAAAAATCTTTGATGGAACTGCTTGCCGGTCTTTCAATTGTTGACAGATTTACCAGCCTCATTTTTGATAGCAAACACTTTTTCAGGTATTTAAAATCAATTTCTGGTCCGGTGGAAAAGCTATTTTTAACCACTAAAAACCTGTCTGCGCACCTTCGAGCCTTTGGCAGGTTTGCAAAAGAGTTTTTCGTTTTAATTTATTGAAAATAATTCTCTTGCGGCAAAGTCCGGTTTTGTGAATTTTTCCGTCAAACAGCATTTTTGGTTTATCCCCACCGATTTGCTAAAAAACCAGCATGTTGAACACGCTGGCTTTTATCATTTAACTCTTTAAAAATTAATGCTTTTAATAAAAAACTTCAACTTTTTACGAAAACCCATCGGGATTATTCAACGTCCCTGAAGTCCGGTTAATAATACTTCACCTGCCACTGGCTTTCACGCGCCTGTGCCTGTTTTATCCATTCCGGGACTATCTTGTCAATAAATTCCTTCTTCTCCGATTTAAGCTGATCCATGGGCAGGCCAATGTATTTTTGGGCATCGGCTTTAGTTTCGATATCGGGATATGGCACCGGGTAACCTGCTCCCAGTTTTACCAACAGGGTAGCGAGTTCAATTCTTGCCTCTTGTGCTTCCTGCAAGCCTGAGCTGATGATGCGAAGGATTTCGAGTGAATTGTGGAACGCTGCACCATGACCGGCTGCGGCATAATCCCACTTAAACTGCGCATGTCGTATGCGGGTCAGGATATTTTTCATCTGATCGTCGGTGGCGCCGTTGTCCCAGGCATGTTTGGCCTCAACATGGGCTCTTACCAGCATTTTTTCCAACTCATCGCGCTGCTGAATCACTTTATCCTGCTTATCGTACACCCATTTTCTGATGTTTTCTTCGCTTTCGCGATGACAAACCTGACACGAATTGGCGATATTGTTCAACGGACTTTGCAGGTGATGGTCGGTATATTTCTGGCCACCTTCCGACATGTAAGGCATATGACAGTCGGCACAGGCAACGCCTCGTTCGGCATGGGTGCCCCCCAAATAAGTTTCATAATCAGGATGTTGAGCTTTCAACATTGGTGTTTTACTAAGCTGATGTGTCCAATCACTGAAATTAATTTCATCGTAGTATGCAATGATTTGTTCCACATTCATGCCCTTGTCCCAGGGGAAAGTCAAATAGTTAACTCCTTCGGCATCAGGGCGTTGTTTATTGAAATAATACTCGACATGGCACTGTGCACAAACCAGCGAACGCATTTCCTGGTGGGTAGCCCTGGTGATGTCTTTGCCCTGTCTTTCAAAAGCTTCGATCAATGCCGGGCGCGAAATCCGCAGGTCCATGGTCTGGTTGTCGTGACAATCGGCACAGCCGATGTGATTAACGATATCTGCCCCATGTTTGGCCCATTTTCCACGATAAAATTCAGTAATTCCCATCTCATTCATCAATCTGGGTACGTCTGGGCTTTTGCAGGTCCAGCAGGTAGCGGGCATTGGCCCATCACCGGGTTTCATGGGTGCGGCAGTTCGCAGGGTATTCCTTACATCTTCAACAGCCCAGTAGTGCCCACGCCCCTGATTGTAATCTTTCGAAAAACCATAACCAGCCCACAAAACAACCATACGTGGGTCAACCTCAAGCATATCTATCATTGCATTTCCATTGTACTTGCTCCTGAAATCACCCTCACGGGTTTTGAGGTATGAATCGTACTCAGCCGGGAAATTTTCGCCCCAAACTTCATTGCGGGGCTCCCAGTCGTTTATCTGGACACGAGGTTTGTAAATGTATTCCTTTTCAACCCTTCGCTCGGAAATGGTGGAGGCCAGCATACCCAAAATAAAGACCATTAGTACGGTCAATGCAAAGATGGCCCAGTTTATCCACGGTTTCCGCTTTTCTGATGTGGCATTGTTTTCCATTTTTTAAATTGCTTTATTTAGTAAATTTTTGTCTTGTTTATTCAGCCTGATTTTCTCGGTTCATCACATTTCTTAGCCACGTGGGCACCGGGCTTCCCAGCCTGGGAACCCTTGCGTAGGTGGAGGTACTGAGGCTGTTTACGGTTCCATGGGGTACTTCGCGGTGGCAATCCCAACAGAGTTTTCCCTGGTTTTCGGCTGCAGTGTGTGTGGAAACAGCCAGCGTGCCCACGTTTTCATTCATTTTTGCATGGCAGCGCTTACAATTTTCCTGAACAACGGCTTTACCAGCTTCTTTAATCATAATCACCTGAGGTTCAAACCGAAGTGTAAAAATGGATGCGTGTCGCATGCCGTCCTTTGCCTTGAAAAAATATTTACTTACAGGGTTGGTGTGCGGAACATGACAATCGTTGCAATTTGCATACTCACGATGCGCCGAATGCAACCAGCTTGCGTACTGAACATTCATGATGTGGCAATTGATGCAGGTTTCGGGTTTATCGCTCACATACGAAACTGCATTCGAAACAACAAAGGTATATAACCCTAATCCAACAATTGCACCGGCTACCAACGCAGCCGGTAGTTGCCAGCCCTGCGGCGGAATAAAAAAATGTATGATTTTATGCATCGGCCGTGATGTTTCTGATTTAAATGAGAACCCAAATTTAATATTTTTTAAAAAATGAGAGAATCTTGAATTTTTTTAAACAATTCATAACCTAATAACCTTTCGTATTTTGCACCATTGTTCTATGCCTGCTGCTTTTCCTGAACTTTTTCCAATACATGATAAACCCTGTGACAACAATAAAAATCAGGGCCAACCCTGTGAGCGGAACCACCAGGATGTAAAAATCGCCAATCAGGAAATGATAAATGCGGGCAGTATGCACCTCCAAAGCAAAATTCCAAAGTGAAATCGGAGAACTTTCGATGATGTTTGCAGGCATTTTCGGGAAAGGATGCTTATGTTGAACCGGAAACGCACCACCGGCATAATCAAAAACCCATGTTTCATTCTTTTCACGCTTCACAAATCCTGAAACCGAATGGGCGCCAAAGGGTGGTCCGGCAGTTTTAGCGGGCGACCATTTCCTCTGTTCAAAAACATCCCAAACATGATTTTCAGAGGGCAGCCACCTGAACAGCCCGCTGAACGAGCCAACCAGGTAGCTGCCATCTTCCAATATTTCGAAAACGTTGATCCCCATCACGCTTACCGGCGGTTGAAAATCGTATTTCAAAAGAGTGCTGTTAAAATGACCATCAGAATAATAAAACCCTTCGGATGTGTTGAGAATGAGTCGGTTTAGAGATCTGTCATACTGAATGGCTCTGAATTTATCGTACCAGGGATTGGGTTTGCTCAATATGGTGAATGGAATTTTGCCCACCCTTGCTTCGGCTATCGTAATTAATAGCGGCGGACGCAGAAATATACCCGTAAGCCCCGAGAGCACAAGGAAGGCAGCCAGATAATAACCCAGCCTGTTGTGCCATTTCAGCGAAAAACGCATGGTAGCCGGCAATGCGCGCATTTTCAGTTTTTTCTGTTTCAGCATTTTAAACAAACCAGGAAACAACCACAAAATGAGACCAGTTATGGTGAGAAAAATTACAGTCAGCGCTATTGCATCCATAAATATTTTCCCGGCAAGGCCATAAATTTCACCGCTGTGAATTACCCACATTGTTTTGAAAAGCCCCACTTTGTTGTCATAATCTTCAGGCTGGGGGATGTTGATTTGTCGTGCAGCAAAAGGTTTTTGTTTCAGGTCAGCCATTAAGGCAAACGATCTGGTTAAGATCCAAAGCGAATCGCGGATGAGTAACAAATCGACCACCCTTTCCTCCTCAACAGGAAGTGGCAGTTTTTCCCATTTATCTCCCTTTCGGGAATATAGGCCGAAAAATGTCCCGGCAAACAACTCTCCATTTTGCGCCTGAACTACCTTACTAATTTTGCGGTTATCAATACCGGCAGGAAAACCCTGGTTAAAATCGATAAATGTTGAAAATTTCCGGGTCGAAATCCAGGCGCCGATATTCCCGTAAACGAGGCTTGAGTCCTCGCCTAACATGACGTTTCCCCTCACCGCCGCCAGGTTCCAGTTGTTGTAACGGTATTCACCGGGCAACCAGGTGCGACCAACATCAACCCCCGAAAACAGGGAACGATGGTTGAGGATGATGCCCGAAAAGGCAAAAGCCAGAAAAAATACCGAAAAAATGATGCTGATCCATTTGTGATATTTTTTCAGCCACGCATAGCTACCCGAACTTCTCCCTTTCATAATGGCAAAATGTTGATGCAAAAAATTTTGTAATTATCTTTTTAGCGATACCATCGCAAGAAGCGCTAACATCGCCTTGCGCCTCCGCTAATATCGCTTTCAAAATCCGCTAATCGCTTTTTCGTTTACACCTTGCAGAAATACGTGTGAAACAGCCCATCCGTCTGTTCGCTGAAGGTTTCAAATCCCAAATCCGATAGCTTTTCAATCATGGGTGACGGCGGAAACGGGGTAATAATTTGATAGATTTCCCCAGGTTGCAACCCTGACGTTTCTTTCAAAACCTTTTCGAGCGGATGAACGCCCTGAGCCAGCAATGGCCTGGCATCTAAAGTTACAGCAATCTTACTTTTGTTTAACCATGTTGGACCGTTCATTGTTTTTTCCTCAAGTTTTGTTTGTTCTTTTGCTTTTTCACGATACGACAGAAGTCGCTGATCACCAGTCAGGCCGCGCTTTTCGGTCAAATCCTGCGAAACTTCGAGTGTTCCCAGGTATTCGCCCTTTTCGTTGCGCAAGGCGAAATATTCGATGTGGATGAATTTTCCATTCATTTGAATCCAGAATGGAGCGCTGTCGGCCACACCATTTTTAAAATCATTGATAATCTGATCGACAATGTGAACACTCCCCGGAGGATGGCACATCCTGACATCGCGGCCAAGTATAGCGCGGTTACGGTCGAAAATGCGCTCTTTTCCCTGTGAAAAATATTTCACTTTGTCGTTTCTGTCAACAAAAGTGAGGTCGAAAGGTACAGTGTTCAGAATGGCCAACAACTCTTCGGTTGCAAATTTGCCGCTTGGCAGGCTGATGCCGTCAGTTGTTTTGCCTACATCAGAATCAGCCAAATCAACGCCTTCAGGTTTCCAGCTAATCTGTGGATCGTAAAGACAATACCCTATTTCGTTGGTTTGCAGGTAAATCTGGTACCAGTCGGCTTCGGTGAGTTTGTCCAAAGTCATTGGCAGAAGTATTTCTTCCTCTTTCATAATCATATCAGCAATGGCAGAGGAAGCGGGACGCAGGCTCAACGCAATTACCAGCCTGATTTCAGGCAGCAAGACCGGCATATTGTCAAGGGCTGCGAGCGCAGTTTTCAGCAAAGCCCTGGTTTCGTCGTGTTTGCCCCACATCACGGTAGGCGGTCCGGTAATGCCATATTTTTCCAGAAATGGAAACAAAAGGTTCTCTTTTCGGCGATAATGTTTGTCAACATCCATCAGGTTGTTGAAAAGCTGTTTCAGGCTGATGACGTACTTCTCAACCCCCTTTTCAGTAACCTGCGAATCAACATTCCTGTACAATTCTTCAAGTTTCTTCACCTCCAGTTCCAGGGCGCGGTTTTCTTGCCTGAAAGTATCGACGGGATGCCCGGGTGCAACTATTTTCATTCCTGAAAGGTCGATGGCATTGTTGAGCGCCTGGGTATGCACATCACATAGTTTTAGCACTTCCTCCTGAGGCAATCCTTCGCTGATCAGCTCCTGCTCCACTTCAACCACCTCACCGTAAGGAATTTTTGATAAAAGGCTCACCAGCCGTGTATTGATTTCTTCAGGGGCAACACCTTCGTGCAGCTGCAAAATCATGTGCTTCAGGAGTTCTTTGCGGTTGCTTGAGTTATTTATGAGTTCGCTCATAGTAGCTTTTTTTAGTTTGTTTTGTGTGAATTAATGTATCAAATACCTGTAAAATATTGATTTTTAACCCTCACTGGTCGTTAAAACCTGTTAGGGCTAAGTAAAAAGAATCAGCTTTTAATCATTGTTAAAATCATTTTGAATTTTTCGGTGGCATAAACCGCGTGTGGTATTCCTGCAGGCATAATGATGGTTTCGCCCGCCTTTAAATCATACTGGTTTTCTGCAATGGTAATCCTTGCATTTCCGTCGATAACCTGAACCAGGGCATCAAACGGCGCCGAATGTGTGCTTAAGCGCTGGTCTTTGTCGAATGCAAAAAGGGTGACATTACCAGTAGGTTTGTCCAACACCCTCTTACTAACTATTCCTTCAGCCGAATATTCGACTTTTTCGGTCATCCTGAAGATTTGTGACGATTCAAAAATGCTTTTTTCCATGTTAATTATCAGTTTTAAATTGTTTCAAAAAAAATTCTTGATTATTCATTATTCGCAACGTGCCCATCGATAGTTGAGCTCGTGGAAAACACAAGTCATCTTTTAAAAGGGTGCCTTCGACAAGCTCAGGCACCTGTTGTTGGTGGTTTAGCGCCCGTAATAAGCCTGTCGAATAATGCCGAAACCACTGCTGACTTTCGACTTACGACTTACAACTTACGACTTACGACTTACGACTTATGTCTTACAACCAACTCTCTTCCAACACCTGCCCCTGCGCTGAAACCACGGCCTGTTTCACGGGTACCTTTCGCCCAGCATGTGAAACAGCCACCTGTGCAAGCCTTGTCAAACCACCACAACAGGGAACCTCCATCCTGACCACGGTGATCGAATTTATCCTGGAATTGTCGATCATGGAAATGAGCTTCTGAAGGTATGAATCCTGGTTCGAATCGAGCTTAGGGCATGCAATGGCAAGTGTTTTTCCTTTTAGAAACCGGTTGTGGAAATTGCCCATGGCAAAGGCGACACAATCGGCGGCAAGCACCAGATCGGCATTCCTCAAATAAGGGGCATTTGGATTTAGGAGATGCAACTGAACCGGCCAGTGTCGCAGTTCCGAAGGCGTGTCGGCCACGGATTCATTTTTTCCGGCTTTTTCCACCTCATCCGGGTTAATATCAAAAACCTTCGGGGCCGAGCCCGGGCAGCCACCGCCACATCCTGCCGCTGTTGCAGCCATCATTTCCTGTCGGACAATATGTTGTGCACGGTCTTCATCCTGCGTAACATCCATGTTGATGTTGTGATTTTTGATGTAGGCGATGGCCTCCATCAGATAATCGTCGGCGCCATGTTCCTTGAGGTGCTGCAGATGAGCAATTATTGTATTTCTCCCTTGTTTTACTATTCTTTCCATCACAATGGTTTCGTTGTATGGCTCGGCCTCACGTTGTTCCATGGTAATGGCTCCCTCAGGGCAATGCCCGATGCAGGCGCCCAGGCCGTCGCAAAACAAATCGCTTACAAGGCGGGCTTTTCCATCGATGATCTGCAGAGCACCTTCATGGCAGTTCGGGATGCACAGGCCACAGCCGTTGCACAAGTCTTCATCAATTTTAATTATGCTTCTTTTCATTAATTTCTAATTATTAATTTTTAAATCGGCAAGCGTACGTTTAGAATAATAGTCAGTAAAACTTTGATAAATTCGCAGGCGTTCATCACCAAAAATACAATCGGCAAAAGGGCATGGAAAGTCCGGCTGGTTTCTGCAATGCTCGGCTTCAAACTTTCCATCAATCAACTCAAAAATATCCAGCAAATTTACTTCCTGGGGTTTTTTCAATAGCTTAAAACCACCTTTGGGTCCTCGCGTCGAAACCACCAGGTTGTGCCGGGTCAATGATTGTAAAACCTTGGCAATATGGTTCTTCGACAAATTCAACAGACCGGCTATTTGCGTAACATTAAGCAGTTTATCGCTTGAAGCAATCAACGCTAATGCGTGAACAGCAATGTTGGCAGCTTCGGATATGTGAATGAGTTTTCCCATTTATTTATGTATTTCGGTATTTGAATACGCAAATGTATAATTAATATTTCATTGGCTGGTATTTTTTTTAAAACATTTTCAAACAAAATGATTAAAGAAAAAGGAAAATTGTCGTAAACATGTGATTATCTGCACGCAAATAATCCAGAGGTGGCTAAAAAAAATGCCTGGGAAGGTGAAGAGATTGGCGAAAAAAGATAACAAAAAGGTGAAAACCTTGTTAAGCAGCTGGTGGTTCTGGGATGTAGTCAGCCAATTTTTGATTTTGGAGGTAGTCACGCAGGGTTTGACTCATGGAGTTGAGCACCCCGCCAAAAATACATTTGTTAAAGGGGCAAATCTGATTATTCATGGGACAATCAGTAATTTCGATTTTACCTTCAATTGATTCATAAATTTCAAGCAGGGAAATGGAATCAGCCGGCTTTTTCAGTTTGAAGCCACCACTTGGCCCACGCAGCGAGTGCAGGAAATCCTCTTTTACCAGGCGTTGCATAACTTTGGCCACATGATGCCTCGAGGAGCCGGTTTTTTCTGAAATATCGTTAACACTTACCTGATCCTCTGACCTGGCAATGAGCACCATACCATGAATTGCTATTGAACCCGCCTCTGATAATGAAAAGATTTTTGCCATTTTTAAAGCACTATACTATTTAACATTTCAGGCAAAAATATCTTTATTTTCAATAATACGGTATTTAAACACTAATTTGGTGATATTCCAGAAAACCTTCCTATCCATGTCGATTTACAAACCTGAAGGTACACCATTGGTGCCGTTTAAAACTTCCGTCGGAAGCAAAGGTGTTGATTCTTAGCTTATTCTACCTTTTTATAATGAACTGCAAAATGTGTCAGCCAGTGCGCAATTTTACAATGCTGCCAGTCAGGTATGTTTCCTGTTTTTTACTAATGGGGGTAAATGTGGAAATGTTGAATTAATGTTTAATAACTTTCCTGGTAAACTGACCATTTATAGTGTTGACCTTCAAAATGTAAAGCCCATTGGATAATCCCGTCATATCAATGGAATTTTGGTTTTCATTTGATGATTTCCTGCAAACTGTTTTTCCCGTGTGGTCGCACAATCGAATTTCGATGCATTCATTTCCCAAGAGGCTGATATGCAATATATTATTAACCGGATTTGGCGAAACCAGCAACAAATCAGAGGTTCCGGCATTTTCCGATATGTAAGCAGCGCAGTTGGAGGCATTGAACGTTGCAGCAGGCAACACTGCCATTTGACCGGTTCCATCCGGGCATCTGCCGGTGGAAACGTCGGCAGTTTGAGGGCCATAGGTCAAACTGTCGATAACAGAGCCGGCGCCGTTGCTGAGCATGATTTCCTCACCATCAGCCGACAATTTGAAATTGCTGTGAATATTGGTGGTGGTATCCTCCTCATCAGCCCATACAATCAGAAACCCTTTGGGCTGAATGATGGTATTTTCGGGAAAAGCAAATTTATCGGCATTGCCAAAATCATCGGTCAGGTATAGGCCGAAAAGGCTGAGAGGTTCCTCCGTATTATTGTACAATTCAATCCAGTCTTCGTGATTGCCGTATTCGTTGATGGTGTCGTTGTTGTTTTTCGCCAGAAATTCGTTAATCACAATTTCACCAGGTGAAGGCAGGGGTAAAGTTGCTGTTATCAGGAAATATTCGTGTTCAGCACGCTGAGGTAAAAATGCTGCCGCCTCATCGTTTTTTGCAAAAACGTAATACTGTGCCTGTAAAGCATTCATGGTGAATGTTGCGCCATAAACATGGTCACCCGCGAGGCTATCGTTATGATTTCCATCATCATACATTGGCATTTTCAGGAATTTCTCACTACTCAGACAGCGATAACCAAGTTCGACGCCACCGGCGGTACTTCCGGTAACTTTGGCACGAATGGTCACGTCGCCTTGAAAAGGCGGTTGCTCGTCATCGGGCAAAGCCCAGGCAATGATTGGAGCAACTGCCATAAACTCGTTGTCTGAATTCAGAAAAACAGTGCGCGCATCCATCAGATTTTCAATGCCTGGCACCACGTGACTTCCAACCTGAACATCCTGTGTGAGGCCGTTGAGAAACTCGTCATTAGAGAAAAATTTGTTGGTGTCAGTCAGCACAGCTTCATGAATAACTTCCTGCAATTCGGCGGCTAAAAATTTATAGGTACCATTTGTAAAAAAATCATCAACAATGGTTTTCATGTGGGCAATGTAGATTTTTTTGTAATCAGCATTGCTTAACAGGTTCATTATCAAAGGCCAGTCAGGTTCGCTAACATGAAGCAATGGCGACATATCCTGCATATTTTCAACAGTCAGGCTTCCGCTTCCGCCACCCTGAGTTCCTGCCCAGGCAAATCCTCCAAAACACATATTCAAATCCCAGACAATGGAATTAAAAACATGGTTGTTGTCTTTGTAGAGGTAATGGTTTTGTGAAAACCAGCCACTGTAGCTATCGAGGTTGACAAGCACATTGTTGAAAGCAAGCATCCACAACGCGCGGTCGATGTCGAGAACAGCACTTATGCCGGGCGGGTCGTTGGTAACGGTGTTACAAAACGACACCAGTTCATTCCAGCCATAATCCGATTCGATCTCATATTTTCCAAAATAAGCCGTACTATCAGCTGACAGGTATTTGAAATTGCTCTTGGAATATGGTCCGGCAACGTCGGGATTACATTTAATAAAGGTATTTCCGGATGAATAGAAATGGTTGGAGCAGAAGGTTTTGTTCACACTTTCGTCATTTGAATAAAGGCCGATGTATTGGTTGTTGATGTAAACCTTTGCAAAATTCGATCGCGAACAGTCGAGGTAATTTTTCAGAATATGATAACCCAACACTTCACGTATCATGGATGGATCGGAAAAACCATTGGCCAGCTTTATGCTTTTAACCCCTTCGTAGGTTTGGTTTTTAAATTCGTCTAACGAGATGTGCAGCGGATTTTTTACATACGTTGAATCGTAAGAGCTGCTGCCTTTGTATTTTACCCCTACACTATCAAAGGATTGACCGTTAATTTTTACCAGTTGAGCCATGATGTAACCTTCGGCTCCAAATTTGGCTGTATCCATCTGGTAGTCCCAGTTTGGCTGGGAAAAGAAAATTTCGATGTTTTGAACTGTGTTGAGGTTGTAAAACGACGTTTGTGCCCGATTTTCATTTAAACTGAATAAGGTCAGGCCACAAAGCAGGATAAAGAAAGGCTTGGTTGTGTTCATTTTTATTTTTTTTCAGCTACCTGATCAGGGTGATTTTTCCGGAGACGGAGGTTCCGTCCTGGTTACTCAATGTATAAAAGTAAATGCCATCTTCAAACCGCGAAAGATCAATTTCTGAAGGGTTGGTATTAACAAAGACAATGTTTCCCAACTGGTCTAAAACAGTGAATATGAAATCATTTGTTGAGGTAAAATTTTTATCGAAAACAATTTTCCCTGAAGTAGGGTTAGGATAAAAAACTGCCTGACCGGGATGTCCGGCAAAAGCTACTTGAGTGACCACAAAATAAACTGCATCAGATAATTCGGACTGGCAGTTGTTTTGATTGGTAACCTGCACCTGGTACCAGCCGGTAACTGCTGGCGTGAGAATTTTTCCGATGGCGCCCGGAATTGCTTCTCCCTCGAGGAACCATTGATTACCAGCATCGGCACTCGAAACCAGTGTATTGTCCACCTGGGTAACAGAAGGTTGGGCTGGCGCCGGGTTTACCTCAATGAACACGAAATCGGACCCTGAACAATTGTTGCTGGTAACCTCAATGGTGTAGGTAGTATTTTCAAGCGGAGTTGCCAATGGATTCTGCAGGTTTGAAGTAAAACCCGGAGGATCGGAAGTCCAGGAATAGGTGTAAATGGTACCTCCGCTGGCTGCAGCACTGAGGGTAACAGATTCACCGGAACAAATTGAAGTAGCTGAAGACGTTGCAACTACTGCGGGAGTTGGATTTACGGTAACTGTTATTGCATCCTCGTCGGTGCATCCGCCACTAATAACCGTAACGTAATAGGTTGTGGTTGATGAAGGTGTTACTACAGGATTTTGCAGGTTAGACGTAAAACCCGGTGGGCTTGATGTCCACGAGTAGGTATAGGATGTGCCGCCGGTAGCCGTTGCGTTGAGCTGTGAAGATTCGCCACTGCAAATCGTTTCGGGTGAAGCACTGGCAGTGACGGTAGGTTGCGTGCCAACCACAACGGTGGTTGAGGCATTGGCGCTGCATCCGTCGCTTGAAACCGTACAGGTGTATGCGGTTGTCACCGTTGGCGATACAACAGGATTTTGAATATTTGATGTAAAACCTGCTGGATTCGATGTCCAGCTATAGGTGTATGCTGACCCGCCACTTGCTGCAACATTCAGTTGAGATGATTGCCCTGAACAAATTGGGTTAGGTGTTGCAGAAGCTGTTGCTGACAAGGTACCAGTGACGTAACATTCAGAATATCGGAACGATTGCACAGCCTGTCCACTCAGTTGTTTCGACCATAGCAATTGGTTTGTCGGACTTATTTCGTAAATAAACCCAGCTTCGGCAATGCAAACCAACGAATTGCCATTGGGGAGTTGTTGCGAATTACTCTGGCCGTTGGAATGACCGTTTGTTGGAATGCGCGCTGTGTAGGTTGATGGAAGATAGGCTGTTCCGGGGGTATGGCTATAATTGTAACCATCATACGGAGGATTAATCATGTCGATACACGACTGGTTATAGGAAATGCCATTGTTGTTGAAAGCAACCAGGTATCCGGCATTTGGGCAACCTTCGGGTATCCAGTGTGCATCATGAACAACATGAAAAACGTTTGTTCCTGATGCCTGGTAAGCGGCTGGATTTCCCCAACGGTAAAGGAAATCGCCACCTTTTCCTGAATTTCCGCCTGTATGCCCAGCGGCTTCTTCGGTGGTTGTGCTGTGATCAATTACATAAATTTCGTTCAGGTTGTGTGAAGAAAACACAATCTGATCGAGCTGGGGGTTGTAATCAATCCCGTTCATGTGCATCCAGTCTTTCTGAGTCTGATAATTAATATTGAGGAGTTCAGGATGTTCAACAATTGAGGTAACATAATTGTCTTTTGCAGGATTGTAGTTTTGGCACAAATGATCCCACACATGCCATTCCCACACGATTTCGCCGGTTGTGGCACCTGTTTGATGAACTTCGACGATATGATCAGGCCACATGGTAATATTTTGAGAACATCCGGCCTGTTGCACCTGTGCAGCGGTCTTGCTTTCATAGGCAATAAGCAGCACATTTCCGTTGGGCATTGGGCAAATATCGTGATGCGAACAATAGCTGGTTGTTGAATAGGTGTAAGTCCAAAGTACGTTATTGTTGTAGTCAACTTTTTGAAACTGCCCGGTAATGCCGCCGCCGTTAAATGAATTTCCCTGTCGCGCCACAGCTCTCACAATGGTTCCTCCCGGCAAAAGATAGGAAGAATAACCGGTTTTTGCATTTGATGCAAACGACCATTGGTGAAATGTCGTTCCATTTGTATCAACCAGATATGCCGAGGTGCTGTTTTGCGTGCTGTAAAGGGTGTAGGCTCCCCATTGCTGGGCGCACAAGGGTGATATGAAAACCAAAAGAATTATGATTGTAAAAAGTGTAGTTCTCTTCATAAAATAATCTCGTTATTTTGGATTAAACCTTTTAATTATCTGATAATTAGCTGACGGGTGACGGATTTTCGCGAACTATTGGTAATGATGACAAAATAGGTACATGAGGCAAAATCATTCCCTTCAATGATAAAAGCATTTCCGTTTATCTGACCATAGCTTTTAACAAAACGGTTTGCAGCGTCGGTAATGGTTACCGTATGTTTATCATCACCATCATCGAACATGATGTAAGCCTTTCCAGAGGTTGGATTTGGAAACAACCTGATGTTATCCTGCGTCTGAAATTCGTTTACTCCAACGGCGCTGCATGGCACACACTCCGAAAAGCAGACTTCGTCGAGCACAAGGTCCTCGGTTACCGTAACAGTTCTGTTGCCATTTGTGGCACACCCGGCCGGCACAACCTCGTAATTGGCTGAAGAATTACCATTTACAAACTTAAACTCGTAATTGCTGGTGTTCATATCAACATAGGCAATGTATTCGTAAACAAGTCCATCGAAACTGGTCATGCGGGTGGCTGCCGGATTCCAGCCCTGGAAACTTCCGGCAACATGAACGCCTTCGGGGCTTGGGTTTGGCTGCAAATTCATGCCTGCCTTAAACCTTAACAGGTATGTTCCCGCAGGAGCAGTTCCCGAAAAAGGTATTGGCCCTACAACCGTTGTATCGTTGGCCAGAGAATCGATGTAAATCCATCGGTTATCGTTAAAATTATATCCCACCCGTGAGGCCGGAGGTACAAACTCCACATCGTACCATTGGTCACCATTTAAAAACTTGTACTCATATTTGGCGAAAGCCGGAATATCGACAAAGACACTCCATATTTCAGTTCCTTCTTCATTAACGAGGGTTGTTGTTCCCGGTTGCCAGTCACCGCCCGGATATCCGGCAGCGGCCTGAAAGTCGCCCGCTACATGTACTCCTGTTGTGTTGGGAGTCCACCCTGCAAGATCAAGCGAGAATTTTACCTTTTTTGCAAACGCTGAGGTTGTTACAAGCACAATAAAAGCCATAAAAAAATACTTCTTCATGTTGGTCAAGTTTTTAAATTTAAAAGCAGAAGCCCTGAAAATACAGATTTTCAGATCATTTCCACTGGTGTTTCTATTGACAAGTGTTGAGCAGTAAATATTCCCTTGCTGTAAAAAATCTGATCAACTACTTTCACAGGCGGCTTGTCAGTTGAGTTAATTTTAAGTAAACAAATACCTCTGTTTTATATGGAAATTGCCAAAGTTTGCCCATTAAGAGTCAGAAGAGATAAAAGGTTGCATGTGAATTCCTGACGGGATTCTTTCATTTGTTTAATCCGCCAGGCTAATAAGATTGCCTGGTTTAGGTGAGGAAAAAGTAATTTTACGGACGAAATCATAAAAGTGCCCGGCGCAAAAAAAGCATGGAAACCCTAACCCGAACACGCCAGAAAAAATTTAAAACAAAAGTTTAAAGCCAAACCATTGTGTTACATCCCATCTAATTGATTTTTAATTTTTTGTGTTTCAAATTTACTTGTCTCCCAAGCATTCTGCGGGCCTGTCTGACTGGTCTATCCAGGTAGATTTGTTCTACTTTTTTCAGAATGGGGCGGGAATGTAAATTCAAATAAAGCATCAATTTCGAAATTATGATTCAAAATATTTTCTGCTTTAAACCTGTGGGTGTGCGTGACGAAAACCTGCGAATCAGAAGGGCGGATGAGGGTAAACAGGTTTTCGTGACTGCCTGCGACCGACAGGATTTTAGAGCTAAAACTGTGTTTTTATGCTGGTTTCGCAATTGAAAGAAATTTTCAACACACAATAGGAAAAGCTGCCCATACTGTTTGAAATTCAATAAAATGATCGGGAATGTCGAATTGAAAATCGATTTCACGAATTATAAAACCCATTTACATCAATTTTAAATTCAAATTTGCCTGACGCAGCAATGAAATTAATACGCTACCCTCCCGAATGGAACCGTAAAACCCAGCCAGGGAATGGCAAAAAGGCTTTCCATTTCAGAGGAGAAGGGGATGAAAAGGCCATAATCGATCCCTACCTTTCGCACCATGGTGCGCCCGCCAAAACTGATCAGGGTCAACGGATGTTCGCCCATGCCGATGTAGTAATTTTCGGAAACAAGGTAGCCTTTTGGGCCAGTACGTATCATAAAGGATAGGTTGAGCGTGGGGTTGCTGTTGAAGTCGCCCTGTGAATAGCCGTAACCCATTCCGAAACTGATGTTGTTGCTGCGGTCTCCAAGGGTGGTAAGGCCATAAACAATACCGAAACTGCCTTCACCTTCCTCGCCTATCCAGGTTCCAACCAGTGCCCCTGCACCCAGGCTGAATTTGTTTTTTGATACGGGGATTGACAATTTGGGAGAAAACCACAATGGGGTTGGTGCTTCAGGAAACAAAAACAGGGGAACCATTCCTCCGCCCAGGCTTAACCAGTCGGTAACCCCGACAGCAAACTGGTTGAACATCACCCACACATTCTGGTAATAACCTTCGCCAGCCTTCAATCCATGACCACTCGGTACCCAAAAATAGCGGCCGGCCTGTAGATTCTCGGGCCAATATTCGCCCGCCTTGTAAACTTTTGGTTGTAATCGGGTAATTTTCCTGACCATCAACTTACGAAGAGTTAATTCACCGTAAATTTCTGTCCTCAAAACCAGGGAGTCATTGTTTTCAAAAACAAGTGCGCCGAAAAACTCGTTTCCGTCGGTTGCTTCAACCCTGTAAAAATTCGTGCTGTCATTTTGTTGCTGGCAACAGAGATTTTCTGCCAACAGACATAAGCAAACGATGATTGTTAAAAGATACCCCTTATTTGCCTTCATGGTGTTTAGCTTAAATATTTGTATTTAAATACTATAAACGCTAACAAAGTTACTCCAAAACCTTCCGTTAGTAAATTAACAGCAAAACAAAATTTCGTGGAAAGATTTTTACCTTTGCCGCAAGAAAAAAAAGACCAGTTTTAATCCAAAATTTATTTAACATAATGATAACCAACAATTTTACAAAAAGACACATCGGGCCTAATGAGGCCGAAATTCCTGAAATGCTCATGAAAGTTGGAACCGAAACTTTAGGCCAACTGATTGATGAAACCCTTCCTCAGGCCATCCGGCTAAAAAAACCCCTGAACCTGCCCGAAGGAATGAACGAATATGAGTACATTACGCATCTGAAGGAGATTGCTTCAAAAAATAAACTTTACAGAAGTTACATCGGATTAGGCTATTACAACACCATTACACCAGGTGTTATTCAAAGGAATATTCTGGAAAACCCGGGATGGTACACTTCTTACACACCATACCAGGCCGAAATTTCGCAGGGAAGACTTGAAGCGCTGCTTAATTTTCAAACGGTGATTGCTGATCTGACCGGACTTCCCATCGCCAATGCATCACTCCTTGATGAGGGAACTGCAGCCTCCGAAGCCATGATCATGGCATTTAATTCCAGGTCGAGGGCTGCCGTGAAAGCTGGAGCAAACAGGTTTTTTATTTCAGACGGACTTTTTCCCCAAACCATTGATGTCATTAAAACCCGTGCATTACCTCTTGGCATTGAATTGATTGTGGGCGATCACAGCACATTCGAATTTGATGAAATGGTTTTTGGCGCCATTGTTCAATACCCTGATCAAAAAGGCCAGATTAACGATTACAAAACTTTTGCTGAAAAAGCCCACACAGTGGGGGCTATTGTTGCTGTTGCCGCCGACCTCATGAGCCTTGTCCTGCTTTCACCTCCTGGTGAATGGGGCGCCGATATTGCTGTGGGTTCAAGCCAGCGCTTTGGAGTTCCGATGGGTTATGGCGGTCCGCATGCTGCTTATTTTGCTACCAAAGAGGATTTCAAACGCAACATGCCGGGACGAATCATCGGCGTATCGGTAGATGCCCGTGGAAACCGTGCATTGCGCATGGCACTTCAAACCCGCGAACAACATATCAAACGCGAACGGGCAACCTCCAACATTTGCACCGCACAGGCTTTGTTAGCCACCATGGCAGGAATGTATGCTGTTTACCATGGTCCTGAAGGTTTGAAAGCCATCGCTACTGAAATTCAGCAACTTGCGTGTGTTCTTGATAAATCGCTGAAAAAACTGGGATTCCAGCAAATCAACACTGCTTATTTCGACACCTTGTGTATTGTTCTTCCCAAAAGCATCCCGGCCGAAAAAATCAGTGAGCTGGCATTGGAAAATCAGATCAATTTCAGGTATGAAAACAATTTTGTGGGAATCAGTCTTGACGAAACCACCAGTTTAGAGGATGTTAAAGACATTTGTGACATTTTTGCGAAGGCTGCAGGTAATGCAAAATCAAGCCTTGTTGAATGCAACGAAATGTGTATCCCGAAGGAATTTTTACGCACAACCCAATACCTGAAAGACCCGGTCTTCAACACTTGTTTTTCGGAAACTGAAATGATGCGTTACATGAAAAAGCTGGAGAACCGCGATCTGGCGCTCAACCGCACCATGATCCCGCTGGGTTCGTGCACCATGAAACTGAACGCTGCTGCCGAACTGTTTTCGTTGTCGTGGCCGGAGTTTTCAGCCCTTCACCCGTTTGTACCTGCCGACCAGGCCGCAGGATACCACCAGCTGATCAGCAACCTGGAGAAAGACCTTTGCGAAATCACCGGATTTGCTGCAGTTTCGTTTCAGCCGAATTCAGGCGCATCAGGTGAATACACGGGTTTGATGGTCATTCGCGAATATTTGAAAACCATGGGTCAGGAGCATCGCAACGTTTGCCTCATCCCCTCTTCAGCACATGGAACAAACCCAGCCAGTTCGGTGATGGCCGGTATGGAGGTCATTGTAGTGAAATCGGACGAAAACGGAAACGTTGATATTGAAGATTTAAAACTGAAAGCAGAAAAATACACAGATAACCTGGCTGCCCTGATGATAACCTATCCATCCACCCACGGGGTTTTTGAACAGGAAATCCTCGACATTATCCGCATCATTCACGATAATGGCGGACAGGTTTACATGGACGGTGCAAACATGAACGCCCAGGTTGGTTTGACAAACCCAGGTTTGATTGGCGCCGATGTTTGCCACCTGAACCTGCATAAAACTTTTGCCATTCCACATGGCGGTGGAGGCCCCGGAGTTGGCCCGATTGCTGTGGCCAAGCATCTTGTACCCTTCCTGCCATCGCATCCTGTTGTAAAAACAGGTGGTGACAAGGGTATCACAGCTGTATCGTCAGCTCCGTTCGGAAGCGCCATGATCCTTCCTATTTCTTATGGTTACATAAAACTGTTGGGAGGCGAAGGCCTGACGCTGGCTACAAAAATGGCCATTTTAGAAGCCAATTATCTGAAAGACGCGTTGAAAGCACATTACAAAATTCTGTACACTGGCAAAAACAACAGGGTTGCCCATGAGATGATCCTGGATTGCAATGAATTTAGCAAAACAGCCGGCATTCAGGTGATCGATATTGCCAAACGACTGATGGACTATGGCTTCCACGCACCCACGGTTGCCTTCCCGGTTCACGGAACCTTAATGGTTGAACCCACCGAAAGCGAGCCATTGTCGGAATTAAAGCGGTTTGTGGATGCCATGATCAGCATCAGGGGCGAGATTGATGAAATTATTACAGGAAAAGCCGATCAAAAGAACAACGTCATCAAAAATGCACCGCACACACTGGCCATGGTAGCTGTTGAAAATTGGGAAATGCCCTATTCGAGAGGCACGGCAGGATTCCCGGACGGAGTTGGCAAAGAAGACAAATACTGGCCCCCGGTTACAAAAATTGATGATGCTTACGGCGACCGCAACCTGGTGTGCACATGCCACTCCTTTAGTCAAACTGAAGAATGACAGAGGATTAAAAATCAAATAGCAAAAGACATCCCGCACATGCAGAACCGATTTTGAAAATTTAAATTTCGAAAAACGGCTTTGCGTTTCGAATTTTTTGAACCTGTTGTTTGAGATTTATTTGTTGTTTGATGATTGAATTTTGAATTTTCATTTTTACATTAGCAGGTGGAACGTAATTTCAGCAAAACATTTACGTTCCACTTTTTGTTTTTGCCTTACTAACGGTTAAATGCGAAAAACACACTTTAGCCCGAAAACAGGCACATTCATAATTTAATACATTTGCAACTATGGAAACACAGAGACAACTTAAGATTTCACGGCTTTTACAGCGTGAATTGGGCGAGATTTTCCAGCGCGATGCAAAAGCAAAATACGGCGGAGCCATGATTACTGTTACCAAGGTAAATGTTTCAAAAGACATGTCGGTAGCAAGGGTTTACTTGAGTTTGTTTGCAACAAACGATAAATCAGGGTTAATTTCGGATATTGAAGCCCACTCGCACGACACACGTTACCAACTTGGCAAACGGATCAGAAACCAGGTAAGGATTATCCCCGAAATCAGTTTCTTTGTGGATGATTCATTGGATTACATCGAAAAAATTGACAAATTACTTGAGCATTAATATTTTACATTCATGCAATACGACCCGATAAAACGCGGATTAGGTGAATTTTTCAACCAATCACCACTAAGCCGCAAGGTTTTCTATCGCCTGTTGGATACGCTTTTGCTGCGGACCTGGCATGTAAAAAAAGCAATTAAAACCTGGAAAAAAACGCAGCCGCAAAACACTGAAATTCTGGATGCCGGCTCAGGTTTCGGACAGTATTCTTATTATCTGGCACGCACTAACCGTAAAAGCCGGATTTTGGGTGTTGATGTAAAAACCGAACAAATCGACGATTGCAACATTTTCTTTAAAAAGGCAGGATTGACCAATGCCACTTTCGAATTTGCCGACCTGACCAAATTTGTTAAACAAGACTGTTATAACCTGATCTTGTCAGTAGATGTAATGGAGCATATCGAGGAAGATGTGCTTGTTTTTAATAATTTTTGCAAATCCTTAAAACAAGGAGGTATGTTGCTGGTTTCCACCCCATCTGACCAAGGTGGCAGCGATGTACACGACCACCACGATCATTACCGGAATGATGGTTCACAATCGTTTATTGACGAACATGTGAGAGACGGCTACAACATTGATGAAATTCAGGAAAAGCTGAAAAAAGCCGGATTTACCAAAACCGAAGCCGTTTACAGTTACGGCTGGCCGGGGAAGATTTCATGGAAACTATCGATGAAATATCCCATTTTGATGTTGAATTTTTCTAAAGCTTTTTATCTGGTTTTGCCATTTTATTATCTGGTAACCTACTGGCTTGCCATAATTTTAAATTTTATGGATGTTAAACTCACGCACAAAACCGGCACTGGTCTCATTGTAAAAGCCTGGAAATAAACATACCATGCCTTGTGTCAAAGAGTCATTCCCAATTGTTGTTTTGTTCAGCACGAACCTGCTGCCAACTTCCCCTTGCCCTATCTTTGCCATATGCCCTAAGCCGTCAACAATAAAACCTCCTCCACATTAAAACACTCTCCTTCTATATAGCCCGCAGGTATTTGTTTGCCAGGAAATCGCACAACATAATAAATGTCATATCGGCAATTTCCCTGGTTGGAGTTATGGTTGGGACAATGGCTCTTATCATTGTTTTATCGGTTTTCAATGGATTTGAAGGGTTAATCACCTCACTTTTCAATGCTTTCAATCCTGATTTTTCAATTACAGCTGCGAAGGGGAAAACCTTTGATTTTGATGAATTTCCAGAAGATGAGATAAAAAAAATCCCCGGAGTTTTTGCAGTGACCCAGGTAGTTGAGGAAAATGCGCTTCTGAAATATCGCGACAAGCAATACATTGCCACCGTAAAAGGCGTCAGCGGTGAATTTGAAAAAATGAGTGGCGTTGATACTATGCTCATCGATGGAAAATTTGTATTGAAGGAGGGTGGAATTCCAAGAATGATAATGGGCGCGGGCGTGGCATATTATCTGGGGGCAAGTCTTCTCGATCTGTTGAATCCAATAACAGTGTATGTACCTCAGCGTGAAGGCTTTTTGAGTACGAATCCCGACAAGGCATTCGTAAGTAAAAATATTTTTCCCTCGTCTGTTTTTTCTATTCAGCAGGAATTCGATTCGCGGTATGTTGTTGTGCCTGTTGAATTTATGCGTGAACTACTCAATTACAACAATGAAGTGACATCAGTTGAGATAGGTATAGAAAAAGGATACAATACTGACGAGATTGAAACCAGAATAAAAAAAATTCTGGGACCCGGTTTCAGCGTAAAAAACAGGTTTGAACAGGAGGAACTTCTCTATAAAATCATGCGATCCGAAAAATGGGCAATCTTTTTCATCCTTACGTTTATTCTGATCATTGCTACCTTCAACGTAATAAGTTCGCTCACAATGCTCATTCTTGACAAGAAAAAAGATATTGCAGTATTGCACAGCATGGGAGCCAGCAACCGGCTGATCAGGAGAATTTTTCTGACCGAAGGAATCATGATCTCGGTTGGAGGAGCGCTCTCAGGGCTTATTATTGGAGGGCTGATCAGCTGGATACAGCAAAATTATGGAATTATCAGCCTTGGAGGGGGTTCAGGATCTTTCGTGGTGGATGCTTACCCGGTAAAAATCATCCTTTCCGATTTTTTTCTGGTTTTTGCTACCGTTGTGGTGATTGGCTTTTTAGCAGCGTGGTACCCCGCAAAACGAATTTCAGAAAAATATCTTTCACAAAAGCTCTGAAGCCTTTTAAACATTTGTTTTACTCGTGTAATGAAACCCTTCTCCGGTAACATTTTTTTTCCAATCAGGGCAACTTATTCATCATTTTTTGGTCTGGAAAAAAGTTTTAACGTTTTTTTCAGAAATGTTGGGAATAAATCACATTTCGTTGCAAGGATTAATCAGCAAATGATTATTTTTGCACGCTTTTGTTTTTTCAAAATCAACCAGATAACTTTATTCAAATAACTTCGCAATGAAAAACTTTACAGGGAACTCAAAGCTCTTTACTTTACTGCTTTTTGCAGGGCTCTTTTTTTACATTGGCCAGATAAATGCACAATCCATTCAAATTGGCAATGGAGAAAACCAGATAAAAATCACCAATAACTCCTACAATCAGTTAAGCATTCAAAACACAGTTACCGATCTGAATGCTTTCGATGTTAAAGCCAGCCTGGGCGAGTATAGCCAACTGAAGATTGATGGTTACGGATACTCGATGGAAATTGGAAAACCCAAGCTTCCGGTAATAAAAAAGCTAATTGAGGTTCCACTTGAAGCTACTTTTGATCTGACTATTTCGTATGAATCGTACAAAGACATCAATTTGTCCGATTTTGGTATTGAATATCCCATAATTCCTGCGCAGCCTTCGCTTTCGAAAAGCATCGATGACCCGTCACTGGTTGAGTTTAAATACGATGCCTTAACCTACAATACTGACAACCTATACGGAACTGATTTGGTTAAGGTGGTTCCTTTAGGAATAATGCGGGGCATCAGGATGGCAAGAATAGAAATTGCACCCGTAAAATACAATCCGGTTCAAAACATAATCCGGGTGTTCGACAACATAAAGGTTGACATTCAATTTACAGATGGTGATTTGGGGGCGACGCTTATGTTGAAAAATGAAAGCAATAACCCCTATTTCAGCGGCATCGGAAGATTGCTGTTCAATTACAAACGCATCGAAAACACTGATGAACTGATTGAATATACGCCCATTACCTACATTATTGTTTCAGACCCGATGTTTGAAACTGCGTTGCAGCCGTTCATTCAATGGAAAACAAAAAAAGGATTTAAAGTGGTGGAGGCGTACACCAATGACCCTGGGGTTGGAAACACTACCAACAGCATTAAAACCTACCTGAAAAATTTTTACCAGAATCCGCCGGATGGATACAATCCACAGAGTTTTGTACTTTTCGTGGGTGATGTGGCACAAATCCCGACATTCACCGGCACTGCAGGTGGACATGTTACCGACCTGTATTATTGCGAATACACAAACGATATTTTCCCAGAATGTTATTACGGCCGTTTTTCGGCCACCAATCTTGCCCAATTGCAGCCACAGATTGATAAAACCCTGGAATATGAACAATATCTGATGCCCGACCCAACTTTCCTTGATGAGGTGGTTATGGTTGCAGGCGCCGATGGTTCGCACCAACTGACCTGGGGCAATGGTCAGATCAATTACGGGACAACCTATTACTTCAATGCTGAGCACGGAATTTATTCGCATACTTATCTCCAACCTGAACCAGGTGGTGGAAATTATTCGCAAAACATTCGGCAAAACGTATCCGACGGAGTTTCGTATGCCAATTACACAGCTCACTGCAGCCCCGATGGATGGGCAGATCCGAGCTTCTCGATCAGTCACATCAGCGCACTTACCAATGCTCACAAATACCCGCTGATGGTTGGAAATTGCTGTTCGTCCGTTGAATTCCAGACAACCTGTTTTGGTGAAGAAATTTTACGTGCAGCCAACAAAGGAGCTTTAGGATATATTGGTGGTTCAAACAGTACTTACTGGGATGAAGATTTCTGGTGGGGAGTTGGTTTTGAATCTATTACGGCCAACCCTCCCTATAATCCACAGCATTTGGGAGCTTACGACCGTACTTTCCACGACCGCGAAGGCATAACCATGGACGACTGGTTCATCACACAGGGGCAAATGCCCTCAGCAGGGAATCTTGCTGTAAGCCAGTCAGGTTCAAGCATGGAAACCTACTATTGGGAAATTTATCACCTGATGGGAGACCCTTCGGTGATGATTTATTTTTCACAACCTCCTGATATTACAGCTACCTATGCCGGTCTTATGCCAATCGGATCGCCAACATTTACCATCAACACCGAACCCTATGCTTATGTAGCTGTGTCGAAGGATGGTGTGTTACACGGAACTGCGCTTGCCGATGCCGATGGCATTGCTGAAGTTGAATTTGATTTGCCCATCACCGTTCCCGGAAATGCCGATATTGTTATTACAGGCCAATACCTGAAACCATTTTTCGGTATGGTTGCAGTGGCTTCTCCCGAAGGAGCTTATGTTCTTCTGGACGATTTTTCGATAAATGATGCTGTTACCGGAAACGGAAATAATCAACTGGATTATGGCGAATCTATCAAAATCAGCGTTTCGATGAAAAACCTTGGTCAGGACATTGGCCAGAACATCTCACTCACACTTACCACCACCGATGAATTCATTACCATTGACGATAATTCTGCAACCCTGGGAAACATTAATCCTGAGGAGGTTATAACAATTGCCGATGCATTTGGCATTACCGCTTCCGAAAATATTCCTGACGACCACACAGCTGCATTTGTTCTTACTGCCACTGATGGTACGGACACATGGGTAAGTAATTTTGGCATTAAAGGGCATGCACCATCAATAGGTTTTGCTGATTTCGTCGTCAACGACCAGACAGGTAACAACAACGGAAAACTTGACCCGGGCGAAACCGCACAAATAGTGGTTAGCCTTAACAATGCGGGTACTTCTGACGCATACAATGTGCTTGGAACACTTACTTCAGCAAGTGTTTACATTACCGTTGTTACCACCCAGCCACAGGAATTTGGAAATATTGCCCCCGGCGCCACCAAAATGGCTGCCTTCCAGGTAACAGCCAGTGCAGCCACACCAGCTGGACACATGGCAGTTTTCACCATCAACTTCTCGGGCGATATGGGAGTTGCCGGACAGGGTGATTTCAGCACTGTAGTCGGACAAATTCCGGTGCTCATTGTCGATCTCGATGGAAATAACAATTCTGCTTCCGATATCGCTTCTGTTATCGAAGACCTTGGCGTTGCTGCTGAGCTGACTACCTCGCTTCCTGCCGATCTCAACCTGTATTCTTCCATTTTTGTGTGTCTTGGGATTTATAGCGACAACCATGTTTTGACAAGTGCAGAGGGCACAGCCCTGGCCAATTATCTCAATAACGGCGGAATGTTGTACATGGAAGGTGGCGATACCTGGTATTACGATGACCAAACCGCAGTTCATCCCATGTTTGGAATTACCGGACAGTCTGATGGTTCAGGCGACCTGGGAACCATCAACGGCGTTACCGGCACCATTACCGCCGGGATGAGTTACAGCTACAGTGGCGACAACAGCTGGATTGATCATCTGACCGCCACCGGAACCGGAGTGGTAATTTTCAATAACGCTAACCCGGCTTATGGTTGCGCCGTGTCGAACGAAACGGCCACCTACTCTACTATTGGTGCTTCGTTCGAATTCGGAGGTCTGGGTAGCCGTTCATCACAGCTTGAGCTGATGGAAGCTTACCTGGATTATTTTGAAGTTACCGGCAGTGTTACAATGACTTGCAATATGCAGGCCGACCCGGATGAGATTTGTCAGGGTGATAATTCGCAATTTAATGTTCAGGTTTTTGGAGGGTCAGGAAACTACACCTATTCATGGAACCCACAAACAGGATTAAGCAATGCTGGCATAGCCAATCCAATAGCCTCACCCCTGGTGACTACCACCTATACCGTGACCATTACCGATGTTCCTTCGGGAAATCAGATTTCGGATGTTATGACACTTGAGGTAAACAGTTTACCGCCCACACCTGAAATTGTACAAACCGGCGATAACCTGGTTTCAAACGCTCAGAACGGAAATCAATGGTACAATGAAAATGGAGCAATACCTGGTGCAACGGGTCAAATATTTAGCCCCACAGCCACCGGAAACTATTATTCCATTGTAACCAATTCTTTTGGTTGTCATTCATTGCCATCAAACATAATTTTCTATCAGCCTACTTTCATCGATGAACTTGAAAGAGAAGGCACTTTCAGGGTTTATCCAAATCCCGCAAAAGACCTGGTTACAATTGATTACCTGGTGAATGCAGATGATTACATGACCATCACGCTGCACAATGCTTTTGGTCAGACACTCTATACATTGAACACCAAAGAAAGATCACGTTCAGGCTTGAACACGGTTTCTTTCGATATGTCGCCACTCGATGCCGGAGTTTACTACATTAAGCTGCAAAACATCGAAAATACCATGATCAGAAAAATCATTCTTAGCAAATAATCAAAAAAATAGGCAAAACCCTTCATGCAGGTGGGTTTTGCCTTCTTGTTTTTCAAAAAATAATCAAATCAGAGATAACTTATTAACTTAATTTTTAAACACTTATGAAAAAACTCGTATTAAACTTTGTATTGCTTTTTGCTTTTTTCAGCCTTCATGCCAATGAGGGTTTTGATGCAAAATACACCCGCATCAACAACACTACTTCACAAATTGAATTTACGATTGGCTCCTACGATCTCAGGCCGGTCGTGCTTAATGGCACTACCTTTACCAAAATTGTATTTGATGGCCGTGTTTACACAAAAGATCTGGGTTTTGCCGAATTGCCATTTATCAATGCAAACATTCAGCTTAGTCCTGATAAAAATGTTTCGCTGGAAATAATTGCGCAAGAATACACTGACTTTCAGGTAAGCGCACCACTAGTCCCTTCACGGGGGGTTATTTACAGAAATCAGGACCCAACACAGATTCCATACACAATTGCACCTGAGTCAGTGGTAAATGCAATGTACCCCGGCGAATTGGCTAAAGCAATTGACCCTTACATCATTAAGGATGTCAGGGGAATAACTGTTTTCGTGTATCCATTCCAGTATAATGCCGCTACACAAACTGTCAGGGTATTTTCAAAAGTTACCGTTCAACTTACTGAAAACAATACTGTGGCCGTAAATCCTTTATACCTTTCATCGGGTAAAAATTACCGCGAAATGGAAGGTATTTACAAATCAGTTTTCATGAATTATGAGAGCCAGACTGATGACCTTACTGTAGGCGAAGCTGGTGACATCCTGGTTATTACCACTGCACGCGATGAAGCCGCCATTCAACCCTACATCGACTGGAAAATGGAAAAGGGGTTTAAGGTAGAAAAAGAAGTGGTTGCCACAGGAACAAATGTTAAATCGCTTGTTCAGCAAAAATACAATGCCAACAACGATATTCTTTATGTTCAACTGGTTGGCGACTGGTCTGATGTTAAATGCGATTTGGGCGGAGGCGCCAACGCTCCTATGGATCCGATGTTAGGCTGTGTGGTAGGAACCGACAATTTCCCTGATATTGCTGTTGGCCGTTTTTCTGCAACATCGGCTGCACAGGTAACCGTCCAGGTTAATAAAACCATAAATTATGAAAAAAATCCATCCTCAGGATGGTACACCAAGGCTATCGGAGTTGCCTCCAATCAAGGGCCTGGTGATGATAACGAACTTGATTACGAACACATCAACGTAATTTATAACAGCAAGCTCGATCCTTTTACTTATGACCAGTTAAGTACAGCCTATGATCCAAGCGGAACTGCTACCATGGTTAAAAATTATATCGAAACCGGCGCCAGCATCATCAACTATTGCGGACACGGTTCGATGACCTCCTGGGGGTCAACCGGATTTAGCAATTCTAACATTGCAACCCTTACAAATGGTGACAAACTTCCATTTATTTTCTCGGTTGCCTGTGTTAACGGCGCTTTTCATTCAGGTGAATGTTTTGCTGAAGCATGGCTGAAAAAAGAAAATGGCGGAGCTATTATGACGCTCATGGCTACCATCAACCAATCATGGGACCCACCCATGCGTGGAGAGGATTACTTTAATGATGTTTTAACAGGTGGATACAATTATACAACCGGAGCCGGTAACGGCATCAATACCGATGAAGGCCGCACAATTATTGGAAGTATCGTTGTTAACGGCTTTGTGCTGATGTACACCGAATCCAATGGAGGCGACGACCTCGAAACCATTCAAACCTGGACTACCTTTGGCGATGCTGCGCTGCAGCCAAGAACCGCTGAACCTTCACCATTGACTTTATCAAGCAACATCATGCTCGTTGGAACGCCTTTCGAAACTACAATTACTTCAAATGGTGCTCCCGTTGAAGGTGCAATGGTTTGTCTGTCGCAGGAAGGACTTTACTCATCCGCATATTCAGATGCAAGCGGAAATGTTTCGATCCCTAACGAATTTTTACCTGGCGATGTTAAACTGGTTGTTACCGCTTTCAACACCCAAACCGTTTACGAAACCATCCAATGCATTCCACCTACAGGTCCTTACGTTATTTCAGATACCTACACCATTAATGACGCCGCTGGTAACAACAATGGCCAGTTAGACTATGGAGAAGAAGTTTTATTATCACTGGGCATCAAAAACGTGGGTGTTGTTAACGCTGAAAATGTGACAATCACCATTTCAACCACCGATACTTTCATAAATATTACCGACGACACCGAGTTGTATGGAACCATTGCCCCCAATCAGACATTAACCATTACCGATGGTTTTGCCCTCGAAGCTGCCGAAGATATTCCTGACGGACATTCGGCACTAATTACTGTTTCGGCAAACGACGGTACAGAAACCTGGAACAGCAACATTATTATCATGGCTCATGCCCCGGCACTGCAATTCGATCATTTTGTAATCAACGATTCCAATGGAAACAACAATGGATTCCTTGACCCGGGTGAAACCGTAACAATGGTGGTTTCAGTTACCAACAGTGGTTCCTCGGATGCTTACAATGTTTTTGGTCTGCTTTCAGGTTCCGATCCTTATGTTACTGTTTCGACTACACAGCCACAGCCTTATGGCAATCTTTCACCCGAAGTCATGGCAGAAGCCAGTTTTACTGTAAGTGCTGCATCGAATACTCCTTTTGGTTACACTGCGCAGCTGTCCATTGATCTTTCAGCTGATATGGGTATTACCCAACAAGATGTTATCGAAATTGTTTTCTCCGATTATTGCGAAGCTTCCACACAGGTTGAAGATGAATACATTGCGAGCGTTGAATGCGGAGATATTAACAATTCAAGCGGATGGCAGGGTGGAGTAGCCGATTTCACCGACATTACCACAACACTTGAACCTGGTGTGGCAGTGCCAATTACAGTTGAAAACGGAAATTCATGGGCTTCCGATATTGTTTATGTATGGATTGACTGGAATTTGAACAAAGAATTTGGCAACAGCAACGAAACTTTCCAGCTTACCAACGTTGGTGGTCAGGGGCAAACCTTCACAGGAAATATTACAGCACCCGCCAATCAGACACCTGGATCGTACCGGATGAGAGTCAGGATGACCTACAGCACGGCGCCCGTACCTTGCGGCGATGCTACTTATGGCGAAGTGGAAGATTACACCGTTATTGTTGCCGGCGTTACCGCCAACTTCTCAGCCAATGTTACCACCGGATGCGAAGGAATGGAGGTTCAATTCACTGATAATTCTATTGGTGCCACAACCTGGCTATGGACCTTCGAAGGAGGTACTCCTGCCACATCAACCGATCAAAACCCGATGGTAATGTATCCCACCATTGGTGTGTACGATGTAACACTTGAAGTATCAAATGGTACCAACAGCACTTCGATGACCAAAAATGACTATATCAATGTAATGACCGTTCCCGGTCAGGCTGGTCCAATTAGCGGAGCAGCAAGTGTCAACATAGGTGATGTTGTGGAATACTCAACCCCTGCGCTCGACGAGTGCACCCTTTACAACTGGGTTCTTGCACCAGCTGAAGCCGGAACAATGGTTTCGGAAATGAATGTGGCAACGGTAACCTGGAGCGAATCGTTCACCGGCGCTGCCACATTAAAAGTATGTGGTGGCAACGACTGCGGCATGGGCACCTATTCCGAAGAATACCAGGTTATGGTTTACGACCCGACCGGAATTTATGAAAACTCAGGAAAAGGAATCAGCGTTTATCCAAATCCTAACCACGGTCAGTTCCAGTTAAAACTCAATGCCTCAGAATCTACATCTTATGAAGTGATTATTGTTAATATGCTGGGTGTTGATGTTTTAACCAAAACGATTGAAGTAAACGGCAATTACACCGAAAATATCAACCTGTCGGCAATGCCCGAAGGTGTTTACTACCTATACCTGAAAAATGCTGTGACAACCACTGTTAAAAAAGTTGTTGTTCAGAAATAATCAGGGATTAAAGCAAAACTTACAGGCCGGGGAATCTCTCCGGCCTTTTTTTTCAGATAAATCACTAATTTTATTCCCTTTTTAATAACATTAATAATGAAAAAAATAAATACACTTTGTGCCTTACTGCTTGTAGTTGTTGTAGGATTTGCACAGGAAGATATCACTGAATACTACAGCGATACCTGGGAAAAAACAGAACAGGAAAATGCTGTTTTCATGAGAATTGGCGAGCAAAATACTTCGGGTTCCTTTGTCGGGATTGTTACCGATTATTACCTATCGGGAGAACAGTATGCCAAAGGCGAGCTTAAAGATGGATTAAAAGAAGGCGCCTGGAAAGGATTTTATAAAAATGGATCTCCCTATTTTATCGAGGTCTATAAAAAAGGCGAACTGGTACGCGGTGTTAGCTACGATACCGACAGTGTTTCGTACAAGTACAAAAAATCGGTCATTTCACCCAAACCAAAAGGGGGATTGGACAATTTTACCAAGTTTACACAGGAATACTGGGACAATGTGCTGATGGCGCTTGCGAAAAAATATCCTGCCTACATCAACAACATGATTAACGAGAAAGCACAGAAAACCGTTCTGATCAAATTCACAGTTAATACTGACGGAAGTGTTGATGTTGCGGAGGTGCTTCACGGAAGTGATTTCGGTTTTGATGTTGAAATTGCCAACCATATGTTCGATACCTATAATAAAAGGTGGGTGCCTGGTAAAATCCGCGGCCAGGTTTCTCCCGTTACATCTGAATACCAAATGAAAGTGACTTTTTAACCAATGCACGGTATTTCTGAAAATTCTGCCTGAATTTTTAGCGCGCTTTTATCATAAAAAAATACTATGCCAGCCAAATTCCCAAATCTCCCCTGCAAGGAGTTCGAGATAAAATGCCATACAGATTTTACTCAACACGACCTTGAAAAACTCATCAGGAAACAACTGCGGATTGGAAATTTCACATACGAAATTGTTAAACAAAGCCTTGACGCACGTCATAAGCCAAATGTTCACTGGCTTTTGCAGCTGAGAGTATTTTCAAAAGAATTGAAAACCGGCACGCTCAGGGGGGAACCTACCCTTGAAATAACTTACAGGAAAAGAAATAAAAAGGTGGTGGTGGTTGGCAGCGGGCCAGCCGGATTTTTTGCAGCGTACACCTTGCAATTGGCTGGTTTTAATGTAATTTTAATCGAAAAAGGTCGTAGGGTGAACGACCGGTTTGGTGATATTCAGGAATTTGAAAAAGGGGGAGATTTCAAGAACAACTCCAATTATTGTCATGGCGAGGGCGGGGCCGGAACATTTTCGGATGGGAAACTTACCTCACGCACCAAAGGCATTGCACCCGAAAAACAATGGGTGTTCGAAAATTATGTAAAAGCCGGTGCGCCGGAAGAAATCCTCTATCTGGCAAAACCACACATTGGCAGCGATAACCTGAGAAGGGTAATTCCAAACCTGCGAAACCATTTCGAAAATGCCGGTGGAGAAATCTGGTTTGAAACTGAAGTTACTGGCCTTGAAATGTTTGACAAAAAGTGCAAAGGGATCTTTTCCACAAAAGGTAGTACGGAATGTGACTACTTAATTGTTGCGCCGGGACATTCATCGTATCAGACATACAGGATGCTCAACAGGCACGGAATCAGGTTCCGCATCAAACCTTTTGCTATCGGGGTGCGGGTTGAGCATTCACAGCAGCTTATCAACCTTTCGCAGTGGGGAGCTTCTGCATTACCTGGATTAAAGGCAGCCGAGTACAAACTTACCTTCACAGCAACCAATGGCCTGCCTGTTTATTCGTTTTGCATGTGTCCCGGAGGAAGAGTTGTTCCATCGGCCCCTGAAAACAGACAGAATATTGTAAACGGTGTGTCGGACTATGCCCGCAATTCACCTTTTGCCAACTCAGCCATTGTTGCAGGCACCGATATTCAGGCAGTTCTGAAAAAAGAAGTTTCGCTTGAAGAAGCACTGCAATGGATGGAAGACCTGGAAAGAAAAGTGTTCGATCTGTCGGGCAGTTACGATGTTCCGGGTATTGTAATCCACGATTTTATCGAGAACCGAGCATCCACCATAATCCCGTCCAACAGTTTCCCTTTCAGGGTTTTTCCTTTCACTTTTGAGGGATTATTGCCACCGGAAACAATGGTTGCCTTGCGTGAAGGAATGGTCGATTTTAAAAAAAAGATCAAAGGTTTTGAAACCGGAATTATGTTAGGTCTCGAAAGCAAAACCTCCTCCCCTGTGCAGGTTGTGCGCGACGAACACCGCCGTTGCGACAGTTTTGAAAATATTTTCATTGTTGGGGAAGGCAGTGGATATGCGGGTGGCATCACCAGTTCGGCGGTGGATGGGGTGAAGGCGGCAATGGAAATTATAAATCGCTGATCAACTCAGAAATGCGATTTGTCATATTTTCGTAGAAAAATTTTAAAAAATGCTCATACAATGGTTTGCTGAACTTAACCCTGTAATACAGGCACTGATTGCCACCGGCTTCACCTGGTTGATGACTGCCCTGGGTGCGGGTGCTGTTTTTTCTTTCAAGACCATCAACCGGTCGGTTCTCGACACGATGTTAGGGTTTGCAGCTGGGGTGATGATAGCAGCAAGTTTTTGGTCGCTGCTTGCTCCTGCCATCGAAATGGCTGAATTTCAGGGAATACCCTCATGGTTACCAGCAGTGACAGGTTTTCTTGCCGGTGGAATTTTTTTACGGGTAGTAGATAAAATTTTGCCTCACCTTCACATGGGTTTGCCTATTGAAGATGCTGAAGGAATACATACCTCGTGGCGACGGAGCGTTTTGCTGGTATTGGCCATTACACTTCACAACATCCCCGAGGGCTTAGCTGTTGGTGTGGCATTTGGGGCAGTTGCGGCAGGTTTGCCAGCCTCCGACCTGGCTGGGGCGGTCGCCCTTGCTATCGGCATTGGCATCCAGAATTTTCCGGAAGGCGCCGCAGTTTCTATTCCTTTACGCCGCGAGGGATTTTCGCGTATGAAAAGTTTTATGTACGGTCAGGCGTCAGGTTTGGTGGAACCCATTGCCGGAGTCGTTGGTGCTGCAATTGTTTTATCAATGCAGTCAATTTTGCCTTATGCACTTTCGTTTGCAGCCGGCGCCATGATTTTTGTGGTCGTCGAAGAACTCATTCCTGAATCACAAATGGGCAAAAATACTGACAATGCCACCATGGGAGCCATGCTGGGGTTTGCCATTATGATGCTGCTTGATGTTTCATTGGGATAATCCACTTTTCATTGAAAAACATTTTCATTGAAATTCAACCCAAAAAACTTCAGAGCAATTCTCCGGAGTATTTACATTAAGATTTCTTTAATAAATATTGTACAACCCCCATTTACAAAGGAATTTGATAATTTTGCCTTTTGAAAATTTTGAAAAAGCAGAAATGGAAATTAAAAATATTGCACTTGTTGCGCACGATAAAATGAAAAAAGACATGGTGGAGTGGGTTCGCTGGAACAAACTCCTCCTCATGAATCACAAACTAATCTGCACCGGAACCACCGGAAGATTAATCCAAAATACCTTATCGGCTGACAAAGACATCCCCGCTGACAAACAAATCGAGGTTATCCGCCTGAAATCCGGCCCCTTGGGAGGCGACCAGCAATTGGGCGCCATGATAGTGGATGGAAAAATTGACATTTTGATTTTTTTCTGGGACCCGATGGAACAGCAGCCTCATGATGTGGACGTAAAAGCATTACTCAGAATAGCAGTTCTTTACAACATTCCTACTGCTACAAACCGGTCATCAGCCGATTTTCTCATTTCGTCGCCGCTCTTCGAAAAAGGCTATGTTCCTCAGAAAAAAGACTACCAGGAATATTTGCGCCGGTCGTTGGGCTATTTGTGAAAAAATTCCATGCTTATCCATTTTTCTGCCCTTTCGATCTCCCCTTCCACGAGTGGACCTTCTTCACCCAAAACAAAAAATCCTTCGGGAGGCATAACGAGGGTTCCTCCTTTTTTCTGCAAAGCTTTGGCTATCGTGCCGGCAGCATAACCTCCTTTGTCAACAATAAACCTGAAAAATGAGGATTTTATGGTCGTCAACAAAATCCGTGTATCGAAAGCAGCCACCTTTTTTCCATCAAGGCTATGAGCCGGAAGATTTTTTAAAAAACCAGCAATCTCAGGCATTGGCCTGAAACCCCGGGTAGGTGAACCCACCACCACAAACTGAAAGTTCCTTACTGTTTCAACCGAAAAATGCTTCACATCACAAATTTCCACATCAGCAAACTGATTTACCCCTTTTGCAACGGCGCCGGCTATTTGACGGGTATTTCCAAAGATGGAACCAACTATTATTAAACACTTCATGCCTTTTTTTTTGATAAAAGTAAAGAAATTTTTAAGGACGATGTAACCTTTTCGTATTTTCGGGGTAATCATTAACAAACGGCAAAAAAACTGGCAAAAGTGAAGTTATTCAGTACAGATGAGGAATTGATGGCTGAGGTAAAAAATGGCGACCTGGACGCACTGTCACCACTGTTTGAAAAATATCATGTGAAGATTTACAACTTTTTCCTTCGTTTAACCCAGGACCGGGAAACCTGCAGGGATTTGACCCAGAATGTTTTCAGCCGGATACTGAAATACCGGCACACTTACGACGAAAAGCTGAACTTCAAAACCTGGATTTACGAAATTGCCCGTAACATTCACATCGATCATTATCATCAAAACAAATATTTTACAAACAGTTACGACGATTCACAGCAGCCTGGCAGCCGCGACAAAGACGCCCTGGAGGAGATGGAAGAAACCGAAAAGCGTGAAATGTTGGCGGAAGCCATCAGCCAGTTGCCTCCCGAGCAGAAAGAACTGATCGAACTGAGCCGGTTTCAGGGATTGAAATACGAGGAGATATCGGAAATCACAGGAAGTTCAGTGCCTGCAATAAAAGTGAAGATTCACCGGGCAATGAAACGGTTGAAGGACATATATTTTGAGATGGCGTGAAAAAGCAGAGTGCAGAGGGCAAAGAGAAAGGACGCAAGCCCCGGAAAGAAAATGCAGATCATTAAAAAAGAATTTCG
>CALFEP010000231.1 GCA_937950125.1 uncultured Bacteroidota bacterium | reverse complement strand
TTAATGCAGGTGATACGCTTTATTATGAAGTAAAAATGAATATCGAAAACTGGTTCCAACATCCAAACATCTACAATCATGATGCGTGGGGCGGCGACATCATGCAAAAACAGGAAGCCATGCACCTGGCATGTGAAAATGGAAAGATGGATGTTTTCAGTTTTGAGGAAGTGATTTTTTTATATCCGACGAAGTGACATGGTCTGATTTCCTTTATCTTGCATTTAATCAGAGAAAAATCAATGAATTAATGAATATTATTAAAACCAACAAGAGTGAAATCATCGCAAAATGGAACAATTGAATTTGAAACCAATAACGAAAGTTTACCATATTTCCTGCCCTGATAAATTGGAAGTCATTTTTATGTACAAAAGAATTTCCAAACTTATTCTTTTTCACCTCGTATTACTCTTGTTTTTATTTTCGTGTAAAGAAAAAGATACCCCTCCTCCTTTTCAACCCAATCCTTATCAAATCGAAATACCTTATGGATTTCCCAATAAACTCAATATTCCAGATGATAATCCGATGACTGTGGAAGGTGTGGAACTGGGCAGACTGCTTTTTTACGACGGAAGAATCAGTGGACGTGCACACCCGGATTCAATGATGAGTTGCTCGACCTGTCACCGGCAGGAAAACAGTTTCGAAATTGGGCTTCCGCGGCCAAACCCGCTTGGAATTACCGGCCAGCCGACACATCATGTTATGCTTCCGCTGATAAACCTGGTTTGGAACATGGGAACTTATGGCTGGAATGGGAGCGTAAATTCGATTGAAAATGATGTGGTTGGCGTAATTTCCGATCCATCAGAATTCGATTCTTCTCCCGAAAAGGTGGTAAATGCCATAAAAAATATCGAAGGTTACCCTGAACTTTTCCAAAAAGCTTTTGGAACGTCTGAGGTAACTGTTGACCGGATCGCCAAAGCCATTGCCCAGTTTGTAAGGACTTTGGTTTCGGTTAATTCAAAATTCGATAAATACATGCGTGGCGAAGTTCAGCTAAGTCCCGATGAATTGCGTGGTTTTGTGCTTTTCACCACCGAGGAAGGCGCCGATTGTTTCCACTGTCATGGCGGCGATGGAAATCCGCTTTTTACCACCAATAAATTTTACAACAACGGCAAGGATTCGGTTTTTACCGACCCTTACGACCGGTTTTCGGTAACCGGCGACCCGATGGAAAGAGGCGCTTACAAGGCCACAACCCTCCGGAATATTAGGTTTACCGGACCTTTCATGCACGATGGCCGGTTTGAAACACTGGAAGAGATAATCGAATTTTACTCTCAATATCTGGTAAACACGCCATACATTGATCCTTTGATGCATCATATCGTCAATGGCGGCGTCCAGCTTACCCAACAGGAAAAATCTGATTTGACTGCTTTTATAAAAACCTTGGAAGATGAGGAGTTTTTGACGAATCCTGAGTTTGGCAAACCGGTGAGTTTTCCCGGAACGGAAAAAAATTACGACTAACTACTGTGAACAAGGTAGCCAAAATGAATTTCAGTAACTACTCATGTGTGCGTATCCAACCTGGAAGATTGATGATCCCGGGGCGTACTTTTTTGATAACATACCAAAACACAAGACCAGCCTAAAAGCTCCCAAGTGCTGATTTTTAGCGCTTTTTAACCCTGATTCTAAATGGAGATACGCTAAAAATCAGTTGGTTACAAAAGTTACTTTTTGGAGATTTAGGGGGTACCACTTTTTAGACTATCCTCAATTCATTTATTTCATAAAGGCACTGACCTGTGTTGGCTGCAACAGGATCAATAAAACAGGTTGGCAGGCAGCAAAAAAAATCACGGACATTTGTTTATGTCCGTGATTCTTTTGGGTTTTAAAAAGATACGATCTTACTCTTCGATAGCCGCAACTCCCGGCAAAACCTTGCCTTCGATAAACTCAAGCATGGCGCCGCCTCCGGTTGAAACATAGCTTACTTTTTCGGCCAGGCCGTACTGGTTGATGGCAGCAACGGAATCGCCTCCGCCAATTAGCGAAAACGCGCCTTTACTGGTTGCATCAGCCACAGTTTGGGCGATAAACCTGGTACCAGTTGCAAAGTTCGGCATTTCAAAAACGCCCATCGGGCCATTCCACAAAATGGTTTTCGAGTTGAGGATAACATCGGCAAACTGTTGCATGGTCTTTTCGCCAATGTCCAAACCCATCCAGCCGTCAGGAATCAGTGTGGCATCACAAGATGTACGCTCAGCCTCATTGTCAAATTTATCAGCAGCAACGGCATCCACCGGAATAAGCAGGTTTACTCCTTTTTCTTTTGCATCGGCAATGGCTTGTTTTGCAACATCAAGCAGTTCTTCTTCGATGAGCGAATTCCCAACCTGACCGCCCTGCGCTTTGATGAACGTGAACATCATGCCGCCTCCAATAATCAGGTTGTCAACCTTATCGAGCAGGTTTTTAATAATTTCAATTTTTCCCGAAACCTTTGCGCCACCCAAGATGGCCGTGAATGGCCTTTGGGTATCCTTTAGAACTTTGTTGATATGTGCCAGTTCGTTGGCCATAACGTATCCAAAATATTTGTCTTTTGGGAAATATCTTGCAATGATGGTGGTTGACGCATGGGCACGGTGAGCGGTTCCAAAGGCATCGTTCACATAAACATCAGCAAGTACGGCCAGGTTTTTCGAAAAGTCTTCGTCACCTTTGGTTTCTTCCTTGTAAAACCGAAGGTTCTCGAGCAAAAGCACATCGCCGTTCTTCATCGAGGCAGCAGCCTTGCGTACCTCTTCACCAATGCAATCGTTTACAAATTTCACCTCTACGCCCAATTTTTCCGAGAGTGTGGAAACCAGGTGCTTAAGTGAATATTTTCCTTCAGGACCGGTTTTAGGCCTTCCAAGATGCGACATCAAAATTGCCATACCGCCATCGCTGATGATCTTTTTAATTGTTGGGATGGCTGCGTCAATTCTGGTGGTGTCGGTAATCTCAAACTTATCGTTGAGTGGTACGTTGAAATCAACCCTGATTATTGCCCTCAGGCCATTGAAATTCAGGTTATCTATCGTCTTCATATTATAAAAATTAATTAAAAAAATTTGAGTCGCAAAAGTATGCTATTCGACTTTGCCGCTGTATTAATTTATTGTAAAAATTGCCGCTGAAAATGATTACTGGGGTGACTTGAAGCAAAAAAATACCAACCCGTGGTTTACCAATTAAAAAGTGTGGTGGTTATTTTAATGAGTACTTTACAATAGAATTCTATTTTTGCCAAAAAAATATTCATGAAATTCGAAGGAAATATTTCAGGCAAGCAGTCGGGTACCGATACATCAATTTTTGCTGTTATGTCGAAGCTGGCCGGCGAAAACAATGCCATCAATTTGTCGCAGGGTTTCCCCGATTTCAGCATTTCAGAAGCGCTCACCAGCAGGGTTCATCATTACATGAAATCAGGTTTTAACCAGTATGCACCCATGCCTGGGGTGGAAGCCCTGAGGAAAGCTATTTCAGAAAAAATCAGAAACGCACACCAAATTATTTACGATCACAATACCGAAATCAACATTACGGCTGGCGCCACCCAGGCGCTTTACACTTCAATTGCTACGTTTATTAAGGAAGAGGACGAAGTGATCATTTTCGAGCCAGCCTACGATTCGTATGCCCCGGCAGTGCGCATCCATGGTGGGGTTGTTAAGCTGGCGCAAATGATTTTACCTGATTACCACATCGATTGGGAACAGGTGCGAAAAATGATTTCGGGGCGTACACGCATGATTATCATCAATTCACCACATAATCCTACAGGGGCCGTATTAAGAAGAAATGACCTGCTTCAGCTTGAAAAACTTACCGCAAAAACCGATATTATCGTTTTGAGCGATGAGGTTTACGAACACCTTATTTATGACGGACTTGAGCACGAAAGTGTTTGCCGCTACCCTGAACTTGCCAGGCGAAGCCTTGTTGTGGGTTCCTTTGGGAAAACATTTCATGCCACCGGATGGAAGGTGGGATATGTTGCCGCACCCGAAAACCTGATGAGCGAATTCCGCAAGGTACATCAATGGGTGGTATTTGCCGTTAATACACCCATTCAGCTGGCTATTGCCGATTTTTTGACAGACGAAATAAATTTCAATGGATTGCCTGCCTTTTTTCAGCAAAAACGCGATTTATTTATTGAGCTGATAAAAACTTCAAGGTTTAAACCCATTCACTCGTATGGGACTTATTTTCAATGTCTTGATTATAGTTCCATTTCAACTGAGCCTGATGTGGATTTTGCAAAACGGCTGACCCGCGAAATGAAAATAGCTTCAATTCCACTATCCCCGTTCTTCATGAATGGCCGTGACGATAAAATACTTCGTTTTTGCTTTGCCAAAAAAGAAGAAACACTTCAACAAGCTGCAGAAATACTATGCAGGATATAACCGTTGCCCTCGTTCAGTCCGATCTTGTATGGGAAAATATGGATGCCAATCTCGAAAAATTTGGCAAATTGCTGGATCATGTACCCACAGCTACCGATCTGGTTATTTTGCCCGAAATGTTTAGTACCGGGTTCTCGATAAAATCGGATGTCAACGCGCAAACTATGGAAGGACAAACCTTGCGTTGGATGAAACAAAAAGCATCCCGGTTGAACATGGTTGTTACCGGAAGCATTCTGACAAAGGCAGGAAATGAGATTTTTAACCGATTGTTTTGGGTACAGCCCGACGGTGATGTAAAAAAATACGATAAAAGGCATCTTTTCAGGTTTGCAGGTGAACACAAAATCCTTTCCGGAGGAACCGAAAAACTTATTGTCAGATTAAAAGGCTGGAAAATTCAGCCCTTGATATGCTATGACCTGCGGTTTCCGGTTTGGAGTAAAAACAGGTTTCAAAACGGGACTTATGATTTCGATCTGCTTCTGTACGTTGCCAATTGGCCAGAGGCCCGCAATTATGCCTGGAAAAACCTGTTGATTGCACGTGCCATCGAAAACCAGGCATTTTGCGTTGGTGTAAACCGGGTGGGTACCGATGAGTACGGAAATTTGCACTCGGGCGATTCGATGATCATAGACCCGAAAGGGAAAATTTTAGCAAAAGGTGAACCTTTCAACCAAGAAATCATAACTACAACCCTTCATTACGACTACCTGCTTCAAAGTCGTAAAGAATTTCCGGTTGGTTTGGATTGGGATGATTTTGAAATGAAAAACCTTTAAATCAAATCTATTGCCATGAAAAAAATGAATATCATAATCGCTGGTGATGGTGAGGTAGGCTTCCACCTTGCGAAACTGCTTTCGGATGAAAATCACGACATTACAGTAGTTGACCCGCATCACGATTTACTAAAACTGATTGAATCGCATACCGATTTGATGACCATTGCCGGCGATTCCACCTGCATTTCGGTATTGGAGCGGGCACACATAAAACGTGCTGACCTGCTGATTTCGGTTGTACACGACGAACAAATAAACCTGATGACCTGCATCATTGGGAAAAAGTTAGGAGCAAAACAAACCATTGCCCGCATCAACAACCTTGAGTACCTCGAAACCAAAAACGCCGAATTGTTTTATTCGCTTGGGATCGATCACATGGTCTGCCCCGAAAGGCTTGCAGCCGAAGAGATTGTTAGCCTGTTACAACAGACCGGCGCCACCGAAACCTTTGAATTTTCGGAAGGAAAACTGATTTTATTCCTCATAAAACTGGATCAAAACGCACAGGTTGTCGGAAAATCACTCGATCAGATTGCCTCTGAATATCCTTTTCTCAACTTCAGGGCTGTGGCTATCCACCGGAATTCAAAAACAATTATTCCTCGCGGCAACGACGAGTTCAGGGTAAATGATCTGGCCTACGTAATTACTAAACCCGATGGAATTGCCACACTCTTGAAACTTGGTGGTAAAGAGCCTTTTAACATTAAAAATGTAATGATTGTTGGTGGAGGACGTATCGGACGAAAAACAGCCATTCGTCTGCAGGACCTGTACAACCTGAAAGTAATGGAAATCAGCCGGGAGCGTAGCGTAATACTGGGCGACGAGTTAAGCAAAACGCTGGTAATTAATGGAGATGCACGCGACATTGAACTTTTGCAGGATGAAGGCATCGAAAATATGGATGCTTTTATTGCTGTAACCGACAATTCCGAAACCAACATCCTCACCTGCCTTCATGCACGCAAATTTGGAGTCAAAAAAACGATAGCCCTTGTTGAAAACATCGACTACATCGATATTTCGCAAAACATTGGCATCGACACCATTATCAATAAAAAACTCATTACCGCCAGCTACATTGCACGTTTTACGATGGGGTCGCAGGTTACATCCACTAAAGTTCTGCATGGCATCGATGCCGAAGTTTTTGAATTTGTTGTTAAACCAAATTCCGAAATCCTGAAAAAGCCTATCCGCAAGCTCAATTTCCCCGAAGGCGCCATTATTGGCGGTATTGTCAGAGATGACGAAAGTTACATTGCCATTGGTAATTTTAAAATTATGGAAGGCGACAAGGTTGTTGTGTTTTCGTTACCTTCGTGCATTCATAAAGTTGACCGTTTTTTTAATTAGAACATGGCGCGCGGCAGATTGATCAACTTCGGCATTGTATTGCAAATAATTGGCATTTTGCTGATTATCGAGGGTGTGTTCATTGCTACCTCCATCCCATTTTCGGTATATTATGGTTGTCCTGACAACCTGATCTTTTCGTTGAGCAATCCTAAAGCCGACTTTTGGCCACTATTGATTTCGTCGGTCATTGCCACTGGCACCGGACTCATTTTACTCTTTGCATTTGGGCGAAATGTTAAAAAAGTGATCGGAAAACGTGAGGGCTACCTCATCGTTACCTTCTCCTGGATTATCATATCTCTCTTCGGGGCGTTGCCATTTATTTTGGGTAATGCTATTCCCTCGTACACCGATGCGTTTTTCGAAACCATGTCGGGATATACTACCACGGGCGCCAGCATTCTGGTTGACATCGAAGCTATGCCAAAAGGGTTGCTTTTCTGGCGATCGATGACACACTGGATTGGAGGAATGGGAATAATTGTGCTTTCGCTGGCCATTTTGCCCTTCCTTGGAATTGGCGGCATGCAGCTTTTTATTGCAGAGGTTCCCGGACCAACACCCGATAAATTGCATCCACGGATAACTTCCACTGCCAAGCGGCTTTGGTTAATATACGTCCTGCTGACAGGCGCCGAAACATTGCTGCTCATGCTTGGAGGAATGGACCTTTTCGATGGCCTTTGTCATGCTTTTGGCACCATGGCGACTGGTGGATTTAGTACAAAAAATACAAGTATTGCAGGGTTTTCCCCTTACATTCAATATGTTATAACGATATTTATGGTTTTAGCCGGAACAAACTTTACCCTGCATTATCTGGCTATGCATGGCAAAATAAAGGAGGTAATCAGAAATGAGGAATTCAAATGGTACCTAAGCATAATTGCCATTGCAACACTGATTTGCATAATTGTTTTGGCAATCCTAAAAAATAATACCCTCGAATCCATTATCAGAAATTCGCTGTTTACAGTTGTATCCATCATTACCACAACAGGTTTTGTTAACGAAGATTACCTTCTATGGCCGGTATCGCTGTGGTTTGTCGTGCTGCTTTTGATGTTTGTCGGAGGCAGTGCCGGATCAACAGGTGGTGGAATAAAAGTAGTCAGGCACCTGCTTTTGCTCAAAAACAGCAAACTTGAAATGAAACGCCTAATGCATCCGCAAGCCATTTTGCCGGTAAGGATGGATGGAAAACCAGTTTCTTCGTTTATCATTTACAATGTGTTGGCGTTTTTTCTTATTTATGTCATGATTTTTATTATGGGGAGCCTGGTCATGTCGCTTATGGGGCTTGATTTTGAGACATCCATCGGATCGGTGGTATCAACATTGGGTAACATCGGACCCGGTTTTGGCAATGTTGGACCGGTGAACAACTTTGCAAATATACCGTGGTTAGGAAAATGGGTGCTTTCGTTCCTGATGTTGCTCGGGCGACTTGAACTATTTACAGTTCTCATTTTATTTTCACCTTCTTTCTGGAAAAAATAACACTTTAAATATCAGATTTTCAATAATAAAAAAATGAGATTACATGACTAAAATCAAGGACAAAACCATTTTAATCACCGGAGGAGCTGCGGGTATTGGAAAAATAATGGGGCAGAAGATGCTTGAAAAAGGAGCATCAATTCTCATCATCTGGGACATCAACCGTGAATTATTGAAAAGCACCACAAAAGAATTTGCCGACAGGGGATTCAGGGTTTTGCCATTTGAATTGGATGTGTCGGATACCGCAAAAGTGATCGAAACAAGTGAACTTGTTAAAAAACAGGCCGGAAAAGTTGATATTGTGATTAACAATGCAGGTGTTGTGGTTGGAAAAGAATTTAAAGATCACAGCCATGCTGACATCGATTTTACCATGAACATCAACACCAACGCTGCCATGCATGTTACGTTGGCCTTTTTACCCGATATGATTGAACAGAAGGAAGGACATATTGTGAACATTGCGTCAGCTGCAGGATTACTGGCAAACCCAAAAATGTCAGTGTATGTTGGAAGTAAATGGGGCATTACAGGTTGGTCAGAGTCGTTACGCATTGAGCTTGAGCGGTTAAGCCGCAGGCTAAGGGTCACCACTGTCAATCCAAGCTACATCGACACCGGCATGTTTGCCGGGGTAAAATCACCACTCATGTTACCCATTCTTGATCCTGAAAAAGCGGTAAACAAGATTATCAGTGCCATCGAAAAGGATAAACTTTTTGTAAGAATACCATTGCTTGTTAATTTTTTGCCGTTTGTCAGAGGAATTTTACCCGCCCGAACCTTCGATTGGTTTGCCGGACGAGTACTGGGGGTTTATGAATCGATGGCCGGATTTGCCGGGCATGATTACTTTAAATCAACAGGCAGATAAACAACCAATTGCCATCATCGGTTAAAGAATCTAAAGTTTTTTCAACAATACTGTAAAAGCAGTAACAACCCCGGCAGGTTCCATCATTGACAATTTATTTTTCGCATCTGCCTTTAGGCTTACTGGCTTATTCTGAATAAGATACAAAGCTCAACCCCGAACCCGGAAGGAGTATTCCACCAAAACCATCAACAGGGTAACAATGGCCCTTTAAACCAGTGCAAAACCAGCATGAAATAGCATGTGACGAACCTCTGTTAAACCAGCAAAATTTTCATGCCTGAAATTCAGCAATAAAAGCGCTGCACGTCGCTATTTCCCTTGGATCAGAACATCGTGATTCTTAACAAATCTTTAACAGAAATCCCCTAAACCAATGCCGACAATACTTTGTTAATCCTGGCTAATATCATTTTAGTGACGATAGATAAATCATCAATTACTAAATTATTGAGCTTACAAAAGTTTGATACATTTTTTAATTAAAGTGCTTTTACCATAACCGTCATTATTTATTAATAATTCAAACTTTACTACAATGAGAACAATTACATTAACAGTCGTTTTTCTGGCAATGACCCAGATTTTGTCCGCCACAGTATGGCGTGTTAACCCAACGCCCAATTCGGGTGCACACTACACAACATTGCAGGCTGCCCATGATGCCTCCACAACGCAAAACGGTGATACCCTTTATCTCGAAGGGTCCACGTATGGCTTTGGCGGGCTGAGTATGTCAAAGAAGCTTACCATGATCGGAAACGGCTATTTTCTGGGCGAAAATCCCCAAACGCAGTTTAATCTGTCGCCAAGCAACATCAACGGCTATGTTTACTGCTACAACGGCTCGCAGGGATCGTCATTCATTGGCTGCACGTTTACTGCAGGAGTGTTCATTTACACGGACAACCTGAATTTTTCGCGGAATCATTTTAGTACGAGTAACTATAGCATTTATCCGCAGACCTCTTGCTCCGATATTGTGATCCACAGCAATTATTTCAGTTCAGGCTACAGCATGTACTTTCCCAATAGCCATAGTAACATATTGGTTATCAACAATTATTTCGCCGGATATTTATCTGTATCGTCAACTTACAGTGGAATTTTTGCGAACAACATCTTTGGATATCCTACTACCCTATACAATTCAACACTTGTGAACAACATTGCATTGCACACCATGTCGCTCACCAACTGCCTGATTACCTACAATATTGGTAATAGTACACAATTTGGCAATCAGAATGGCAACCAGCAAAATGTTGCTCAAAGCAGTTTGTTTGTTGGCATTTCGGGCAACAGTACCGACGGTCAGTGGCAGTTGAAAGCGGGATCTCCGGCTATCGGTGCTGGTGAAGGGGGTACAGACATTGGTATTTTCGGGGGTGAAATGGCCTATAAACTCAGCGGGCTACCTCCTGTTCCGGCCATCTATTCTCTTGATTCACAGTCGTTACCGTCGAATACCCTGAATGTAACCCTTAAGGCCAAATCTCATAACTAATTTCCTGACAAGGAGGATAATCTTTCCTTTACATAAAAACATGGAAAAGAATAAGTTATGAAAAGAACAAGCAATAACCGACAGGTTTTGCCCGCCTTTTATCCAGGCTTGATATTGTTATTGTTACTTTTTTGGATGTGGGAAGCCACTGCGCAGCAAAAATTTATACGACAGGTCGAATATTTTTTCGACTCCGATCCCGGTTATCATGCCGGGGTGGCTGTGCCGGTTTCACCGCCTTCAGGACATGTCACTGATTTGAGTTTCGATATCGATATCACCAGACTTAGCGACGGATTTCATCAGTTATTTGTGCGGGCATTAGATGACGACGGAGTTTGGGGGCTGACGAATCAACGTTCGATTTACAAAAACTCACTCACGCAGTTACAAACCGACCTTACCAAAATCGAATATTTCTTCGATTCCGATCCGGGTTTCGGCAATGGTACCAATGTGCCGTTCACACCCGGTGGACACATTAGCAATTTATCGTTTGCAATTGACATTACTCCGCTGACGCCGGGATTCCACAATCTTTTTATCAGAACCAGAAACGATCAAGGCATCTGGAGCCTTACCAGCCAAAAGTCGTTTATGAAAATACCGGCGGAGACAGGCACCTACGAGATTACAGCTATCGAATACTTCTTCGACAGCGATCCGGGATTGGGAATGGGAACAAATATACCCTTTACCCCTTCAGCGCAGGTTGAAATCAATGATTTTGTGATTGATCTTACTTCACTTAGTCCCGGATTTCATAAGTTGATGGTGAGGGCTAAAAACCAGGAGGGAATTTGGAGCCTGACCAACAGCTGGAGTTTGTACAAGGTGTCTTTTGCCGATACAACCCCCTACATGGTTGCTGCCGAATATTTTATGAATTCCGACCCGGGATTCGGACAGGGAACACCCATCACGGTTGCGGGAAACCTTGCAAACCTGGAGACGGATGTAGTTATTGATATTTCAGGCCTGAATGCGGGCATCAACAAGTTGTACGTCAGAACCAAGGATGCCACCGGCCGCTGGGGTCAGACAAATATGCGGGTGTTTTACAAGCAACAAGTTACTAATACACTTCCTGACATTGTGTTTGCAGAATATTTTGTAGATAGCGACCCCGGTTTCGGTCAGGGGATAAATGTTCCCATACCGGCACCCTCACCGCATCTTACTGACCTTACTTTCGAAGTTGATCAATCGCAGCTGATCATGGGCAACCACCAGCTTTTTGTTCGCACCCGCGACGAAAACGGCCACTGGAGCCAGACACAGCTTGATGTGTTTTGTCGTTCACCGAAGCCCAATTTCGCTGCCAATGCAGTGTGGATCGGAATGCCAACAACCTTTGTTGACCTTTCGGAATTTACCGACCCTCAAACGCAGTATTTTTGGGATGTAAACGGAGATGGCATCACCGATTACACCTACAACCATGGCTTCAACCACACGTACGCTTCACCGGGTATTTATAATGCAAGCCTGAAGCTGGTTTCGCCGGAAGGGTGTTTTGAAACGATAGTCAAACCGGTGTACGTATTCACCTGCTCTCCCCCATCTAACCTGACAACCAGCAATATCACCACCAATTCGGCAGTTGTTCAATGGACCCCCGCCAACATGGAGGGCAATTGGAGCCTTGAATA
>CALFEP010000230.1 GCA_937950125.1 uncultured Bacteroidota bacterium | reverse complement strand
ATTACAATTAGCATTTTCAAAATTGCTCATCGTAAGGAAGCATATTAGCTGCACGAATGGAAAAGACGAAAATGTTTGGCAAAAATCATTCATTTCGGGAAGGGGTGAAAATGTATTGCCCGTCAATGCAATCCCCGTGCAGGACGGGAAATCCGCCATTTTCAATGTCCGCGAAATGGGCGGGAAGTCGAGCACTTTCAGCCTCAAAAACGAATTAAACGGCGCCGGATTGAAATGCACACAGGTGGATGCAACCGGCACTTTGGTTGAAAATGGAAATTTGGAACTGAAACCCTTTGAGAGCAAGTTTTTCAGGGTGGGGTTTAAGGAAAAATTGCACTGGCATTTTTGCGTGTCGATTTCTGACATCGGACAATTTTCGGTGAAAATAAGGTAATAAGGTTATTTTCAGTTGATTGGGATTACTTGTACTTAGGTTTTAAAAAGAGGAAAATAAGGTTTTTCACCTTTTGGGAATCTGATTCTTGTCAAAAAACAATTGCAACCTTGCGTGCCAATTCATTTGTCATCAAGATTTTCAAATTCGCACAGCCATTCTGCCAATTTTTGTTGAAGCAATTGTTTATCAGGTAGATAAAGACTGTACTCCGAAGCGTAAATATTTGTGTCTTTTGGCAAAGTGAGTTCTACAAGGGCATTGTTTTTCTTCTTGCACAGAAGGATGCCAATTGTGGGTTTTTCGTAATCAAGTTTCACATAGCGATCGTAGTAATTAACGTACATCTGCATTTGGCCGAGGTCTTTGTGCTCCAGTTCGGTGGTTTTTAAATCAATTACCACAAAACATTGCAAAATCCTGTTGTAAAAAACCAAATCAACATAATAATGTTTTTCATCGAAGGTAAAGCGTTTCTGTCGCGATTCAAACAAAAAGCCTTTCCCTAGTTCAAGCATAAACTGTTGCAACCTGGTGATAATGGCATTTTCCAGATCAGTCTCCGACCAAGAGTCTTTTTCATCTATGCCTAAAAATTCAAGTGTCAGGGGGTTTTTCAGGATATCTTCAGGTTTACTAACAGTTTGCCCTTCACAGGCCAGTTTCATAACCTCATCTTTATTACGGCTTAAGGCCAAACGCTCGTAAAGCGATGAATGATACTGACGCTTTAGTTCCTTTATACTCCAATTATTTGCGGCACATTCAATTTCATAAAAACTTCGCTCCTGATGATTATCAATTCGCATTAGCACCAAATAATGTGACCAGGAAATCTGAAAACGCGGCATAAAAGGAGTTGAAGCGGAATAAGAATAATGACGTTCTAAAGGGCTTTCTGAAATTACAAGTTCATTATTGGGAACCGAATGTTTTGTTTCTGCCTGATTATCTGCATTTTGAAATTTCGTCAACGATGTTGACGAAATTGAAGAAGAATAGGTTTTATAGAAATAGCGCATCCGATCAAGATTTTCCACAGAAAAACCCTTCCCAAACTTTTCAGTAAGCCTGCCCGACAAATCTTTCAATACATTTTTTCCATAAGCCGCCCTTTCTTTTCCCTGTTGTTCGTCTTCCACAATCATGCGGCCAATTTCAAAATAGGTATGTACCATAGTAAGGTTTGCCGCAGTAGCAACCTTTTTGCGCGCCTGCTCGATGAGTTCAGCTATTTTGCCAAACAACAGGTTGTCAAATTCTGATTTTTTGTTGTCCATCATTTTATTCATTGAAAAAGAGTTTCGGGTTCAAAGTTGATAAAATGTTTGAACTGAATAACCAGATTTCATAAAAAAAGATTAAACCGGAATGCTTACTAACAAATGTAAACTCTATCTGGTGAAGATGGAAAAAATCTTATGTGAAAAGCTGACCGTGTAATTTTCAAAATCTACCACAGCTACAATTATGAAAAAGCTGGAAACAAAATCCTGTTACACCCCAAATGAAACGTTGTTAAAATACTCCAAAATATACCCTACAAAGCCCATAGCAACCACACCGGCGATGCAAAGCGCCAATCCAAGTTTGGTAACCCAGTCGCTTTTGAAGTGACTGATGGGTTCGTCGGATTTGTTGATGAACATGGCTTTTACCACAAGCAAATAGTAGTATAATGAAATGATGGTGTTGATAACGGCAATAAGTACCAGGATATAAAAACCTTTTTCTGCGGCAGCGGTAAACAGGAAAAACTTGCCGAAAAATCCAGCCACCGGTGGAATCCCGGCTAACGAGAACATCGCCAGCATCAGGGTAAGGCTGAGTTTTGGGTTGGTTTTGTATAAACCGTTGTAGTCCGAAATGTTCTCCCTGCCTGAGGCGTTGCTGATGGCAGCTACCACGCCAAAGGCGGCCAGGTTCGAGAAAATGTAAACCATGATGTAGTAAAGCAGTGAGGCCATCCCAAACTGGTTGCCCCCGATAATACCCAGTAAAATGTAGCCGGCCTGTGAAATGGATGAAAAGGCCAGGAAACGCTTGATGTTATTTTGCCTGATGGCGAAAAGGTTACCAACGGTCATGGTGATGATGGCGATGATGTAGATAACATTTTGCCACATTTCGATGATGGCCGGGAAAACCGTAAAAAGGATAATGGTCAGAATGGTTAAGGCCGCTCCTTTTGAAATAACCGAAAGATAGGATGTAACACCGATGGGCGAACCTTCGTAAACGTCGGCAGTCCAAAGATGGAAAGGTACGAGGGAGATTTTGAAGCCCATCCCTGACATGAAAAAGATAAATCCGAGGATGGAAAGCCCGCTGATGGCAAACGAGGCTTTTACTTCTTCAAAATACACCGAACCGGTGGTTCCGTAAATCATCGAAATACCCCACAGCAGAACGCCTGATGACAGCGCCGACGACAAAATAAGTTTGATACCTGCTTCGGCT
>CALFEP010000229.1 GCA_937950125.1 uncultured Bacteroidota bacterium | reverse complement strand
AACATATTACTAACAAATTAAACACAATTTCGTTATGGCAATAAACTACAAGCCAGTACCAAAAAAGAATCCGGGAAATCAGGCAGCGCCTGCAAAGTACTATGCACAAACTGTAAGCGCCGGCGAAGTATCGCTGCGCCAGTTGGCAAAAATGATATCTGAAGTAGCCACCGTGAAAACCGCCGACACCATGGCCGTGTTGGAAGGGTTGCTCAATGTGCTGCCCATGGCCCTGGGCGATGGCAAAATTGTAAGGCTGGGCGACTTCGGGAGTTTTAGTGTGAGCGTAAGCGGCGATGGCGCAGCCACGCCCGATGCACTCACGGCAGCAAACATCCGGAAGAAAGTGGTAAAGTTCCGTCCCGGCAAAGAATTTAACTTCGCCATCGACCAGTTTCAATTCACAAAGATCAGCTAACAAAAAGGCCGCCTGTAATTTTTTTTTGCAGGCGGCCTTTGGCCCAAAAGGCGGCGTGCTTTTTAAAATTGCAGGCGGCCTTTTACATTAGAGGTGGCGGCCTTTTTACGCAAAACAAAAAAGAAATATTTTTACAGCAAAAAAGATTTTACAAACCATAAAGAAAAGAAATTATGAAACGAACTTTACTTTTATTGATTTTTGGAATTGGATTGGGGTTGATGGGATGGGGGCAACCTTGGACTTATGATTTTGGGACAGGAACAGGTACTTTTACATCCTCGACTGCATCAACCACATTTCTCCCTACACCGCCTTCAGGCACAGCAAGGGTCAGGGTCGGTACAAATCCTGGTTCAATAGTTATGGCAAATCCTGGATTAGCCAGTTTGGGAACTGATACTGAATTACAAATTACATCAAACACGGGTAGTGCATCAACTACGAAATTTTCAGTTTATGATTATACATCAGGCAAGACGGGATATGTGAAATTTAGTATTGCATTTTCTGGAGGCACAAACGGTGTGTACAAATTTTCATTAGGTGACGGTGCGAATTTTAGCGATAATAATGCAATAGGTGCAGCCCAGATATTTGCTGGTATTGAGTGGACTTTAGGTGCTTCTAATACAATATCGTACAAAGTTTTAAACGCTTCAACTTATGGTACTACAGGCATTTCCAATCCAACAACCCTTTTCGTCCAGAGTACCTCAACTGTTTATTTAGTAGAAGTCTTTGCTAATAATACAACTACAGCATCCAATTACAGCCGTTCGGGAACCTCATATAGCCTAACAAATGCGACGTGGGATTTATGGGTAGATGGAACAAGGGTTGGCACTGGTCTTGCAAAAGGAGGAATAGGAACTAATGTAATTTTTGATTCTTATGCTTTTAATCATCAAACAAGCGCTACCGCCCCAGGTACAATTTACATTGATGATATTGAATATTCCAATGCTTTACCTACCAGTGGTCCTGCAAATCCAGCATCTTTTACAGCAACAGCTTCCTCGTCTACTCAAATTAATCTTTCAGCAACAGCAAATGTCAGTGGAGATAACATTGTTGTAGTTTACAATGGAACCGGAACTTTTACTGCACCGACTGATGGTTCTGCTCCAACAGCAGTTGGAACAACATTAGCTGGTTCAGGAGGGGTAATCGTGTACTATGGTGTTGCTGCTTCTTTAACAAATCATACTGGCTTAACTGCAAATACACAATACTACTATAAAGCGTTTTCGTATGATGCCTCAAATATTTATTCAAGTGGTTTAACGGCAAATGCAACTACTGCCAAAATTGAACCCACAAACCAACCAACAAGTTTTACAAAGGGAACCCTTACTACTACAACAATACCTCTGACCTGGACGGCTGCGGCAGCAGGAAGTCAAAGTCCTGATGGTTATCTGCTTTTGCTTAATACAGGTACAATTACCGATCCCGTTGATGGTACCGATCCTGGCACTGGTTCATTAGCTATTAGTTCAGGCGCTGCCTCATATAAAACTTCCGGAACCAGTGCAACCTTTACAAGTGCAGTGGCTGGGACAATGTACAATGTGAAAATCTACTCTTACACAAACAGCGGTTCGCTTATCAATTTTAATTTATCATCCCCACCTTCACTTTATGCCGCTACCTTACCCAACCCGGTAACAGGAGGTTCGGTAGCAGCAACCGGCACAACAACTGCAAATATTTCATGGTCTGCTGCATCAGGTTACAATAGTACCAACCATAGTACACTGGTATTTGTTAAGCAAGGAAGTGCTGTAACAGCAGGCACCCCAACAAATGCCCCTTCCGCATATACCGCAAATACCGCTTTCAGTTCAGGAACGAAATATCAGAATGATGAAGCGGCTTATTGTGTGTATAAAGATGATGGTACAAGTGTTTCTATTTCGGGTTTATCTGCAAATACCACCTATCATGTTTTAATTTACACAGTTGTTGATGCAAGTAATTCAGATGCAACAAATTCTTATTCGAGTGGTGTAACGGCAAATGGGACAACTTTGCTAACCGAACCTACAAATCATCCCACTAGTCTTTCTGCGACTGCCAATTCAACAACCCAAATTACAGTAAATTGGACGGATGCCTCTGGCGATCAATTGCCATCGGCTTATTTGGTAAAGGCTGCAATTGATCCTGCTACACCAACAGCTCCTGCTGACGGAACACCTGAAGGTGATGCAACATTAATTAAAAATATAAATCAAGGTACACAACAAGCAGTGTTTACTGGTTTAAATCCTTCTACAATATACAATTTCGCAATTTGGCCATACACCAATAGTGGCGAAAACATTGACTATAAGTTAGGAAGTCAGCCAACTACCTCAGGTGCGACACTTACTCCGTTAGGAACTCCGGTGGCTACAGCAGCCACAAATGTTAGTACAACTGGATTTACAGCAAACTGGAACGCTGCTGCCAGTGCAACAAGCTATCGGTTGGATGTTTCGGAATACGAAACATTTGCAACAGATGGTAACAATATGACTGATTTGATTATTTCCGAATATGTTGAAGGTAGTAGCAATAATAAATACATTGAAATTTATAATGGAACGGGCTCCAGTGTTGATCTATCAAATTACAAGTTGCAGCTATATGCTAATGGAGTATCGTCCCCTACAAACGACATTGTCCTGTCTGGCACCTTAGCCAATAACGCTGTGGCTGTTTACAAAAATAGTTCAGCAGCATTAACATTACCAGATGGAGTGACAGCCACTGATAATGCAGCAGTAAATTTTAATGGAGATGATGCAGTTGTCTTGTATAAAATATCAACCTCATCGTATGTTGATATTTTTGGAAGGATTGGTAATGATCCAGGTACGGCTTGGACGGGTGATGGAGGGTACACTACATTAGATAAAACACTTGTTCGAAAATCAACAGTTACAACAGGAATAACTATAAATCCCAGTGGCACTGGAGCAACAGCATTTACTACTCTTACAGCCGAATGGGATATGTATAATACTGATGTGGTATCAAATTTGGGTTTACATACTTACTCTGGTGCTTCATCTCCATCCTATGTAACTGGTTACGAAAACTTTACCGTCAACGGAACATCTCAGACGATAAGCGACCTTACTCCAAATACAACCTACTATTACCGTGTTCGTGCCACCGATGGCGTTGAAACGAGTGTTAACTCAAATGTAATATCTTCAACAACCAATGCCGCTTCAGCAACAACCTACACAGGAACAGGTAACTGGAGTGACGCTTCCAATTGGAGTGATGGCCCTCCCGGAGCAGCAACAAATACTACAATAAGTGGGACAATAACAGTAAATGATGTTGTTGAATGTAACAATCTGACAATTTCACCAACAGGAGCAGTTACTGTTGGCTCTGGTCAAGGGTTATCAGTAAATGGAGATTTTATTATTCAATCAACTGATGCAGGAACTGGTTCATTTATCGGTGTAACTGCCGATTATGATATAACCGGATCAACCACAGTTCAAAGATACCTCACCAACTATTCCAGCAGCGATGACGATATTTACCATTTCATTTCATCACCGGTAGCCTCACAGGCCATTCAGCCAAATTTTGTGGCTAACCCACCGCTTGCTGCAGTTGACTTTTACAAATTTGACGAACCTTCCAACTACTGGATAAACTCAAAAATTGAAGACCCTGAAAATCCGGGAAATCTTATCTGGTATTCCGGATTTGAAACAAATTTTGTTGTAGGCAGAGGCTACCTGGCCTCCTATCCTACCGCACCTGTCACCAAATCGTTTACCGGAACACTGAATTCATATCCCATAGAAACACCATTGGTTTTGACCTGCACCTACAACGAATCTGGCGCCAAAGGCTGGAACCTGTTAGGTAACCCTTTTCCATCAGCCATCGACTGGACATTGGTTGCAAAAGGTGATGGAATGGATGATGCACTTTATTACTATGATGCTTCAGTGCAAAATTACAGGTATTATATTCAACTTGAAGGTGAAACACAGGCAGTAGGTTCCGGATCGCAATACATACCGGCCATGCAGGGCTTTATGGTTCATGCCAAAAACAGCGGTACAAAAACCATTACCATTGATAATGGCGACAGGGTTCATAATGGGCAAAGCACTTATTACAAATCAGCCGAAAGTGTTGAAGGAAGTCTGGCGCTTAGCATAACGGCAGGTGGATTTATGGATGAAATGTTCGTTCATTTCAACAGCAATGCTACAACCCATTTCGATGGAAAATACGATGCCTACAAGCTTTCGAGCTACAACCAACATGTTCCGAAACTTTACACCCAAAGCACAGATAGCGACAAGTTGGCCATCAACGGACTTCCGGAATTGGAGGAAACTACCGAAGTACAGGTTTTTTTCAAAGTGGGTGTACCCGGTGTTCAAACCATAACGGCTGATGTTTCAAAAATCCAGGCCACAGTTTACCTGATTGATCAGAAAACCAACAACACCCAAAACCTCAGCCTGAACCCTGTTTACAACTTCACCGCTAACGAAGGTGATGCATTGCAGCGTTTTACGCTTAAATTTGGTAGCGTCGGGATTGAAGATCCAGGAATGGAAGAGTTTTTAAACATTTTCTCCTTTGCCAACACCCTCTACCTCAACACCACCCTAAGCCTTGATGCACACATCCAGTTGTTCAACATCACCGGCCAGGAGGTGTACAGCACCCGAACACAACTCAGCGGACAGAAGCAATTCAGCCTGAATGTGCCTACCGGCTGGTACGTGGTGAAAGTAATCTGCGATGAAGGGATAAAAAGCGAGAAAATTTTTATCCGGTAAGTAAATTTTTCGAAATCAGTTGTAACAATAAATACACATCACCATGAAAAAACATATTTACCGGGTACTCAGCCTGTCAATCCTCATGATTGGATTCAGTGTTTTATTGCCTGTTATGTCTCAGAGCAACGGCGATCCGCCCGAACCGCCCGGTCAGCACGGCCAGACGGGTAACCAGCCTGTTGGCGGCGGCGCTCCCATCGGCGAAGGACTGACCATCCTTACCCTTTTGGGCACAGCCTGGGCAGGAAGAAAATGGTACCTGAAACACAAGCAAACATTGGCAGAATAGAACAGGTTTTAAATTTGATTGACATTTTACTTCGCCTCATCAGTTTCTGATGGGGCGTTTTTTTACACCTGTGATACAACTCATTCTTCGGTGGGCATCGGATTTGGATTATTCATCGGTGGAAATTTCTCGTTATAATCCTTCGATACAAGAATAATTATTCCCTATTTTTGTAAAAAAAGCAGATCATGGAAAATGTAATCATTAAGGTAAAAAACCGCAACGACTCAAGGTTTTTAGAACAACTTGCAAAAAAGATGGGATTTGAATCGTTGGTCATTTCCGACTTTGAGTTGCGCTTGCAGGCCAGGAAAAGAATGGTTGATATTGCCGGTAAAAACGCTCAGGCTGAAATAAGTGAAGATGAAATTCAACAAGTTGTAAAAAGGATCAGAAGAAAAAAGCATGTCGAAAATTAAACTGATCATCGACACCAACCTCTGGGTAAGCTATTTAATTAACAAACAAAGGGGAAATTTATCACAACTTTTGGTGGATGAACGCTTTGAAATCATTACATCAACCCAATTGTCATCCGAAATAGCAGAAACATTGCAATACCCCCATATAAAATCATGGGTTCCTGATAATGTACGTTTGTCGTTTTTAAAGGCATTTTCATTGGCGGCTATCCTGATTGAAGTAAATACCGATATCAGGTTTTGCAGAGATCCTAATGATGATTTTCTTATTTCACTTGCAGTTGATGGAGAGGCACACTATTTAATCACCGGCGACAAAGACCTGTTGACCCTGAAACAGATTGAAAACACAAGGATCGTTACGATAAAAGAGTTCATTGATGTATTTTATGCTGAATAAATAAACCTTTCTACAATCCTTTTTTTGATAAAAAATAAT
>CALFEP010000228.1 GCA_937950125.1 uncultured Bacteroidota bacterium | reverse complement strand
CCGTAAAGTTTTGGAGGATGCCCCGCTCACTAATTAGAGCGGGGCTTTTTATCTTCAGACCACACGATATGTTAAGGATTTAAGCTATCCAGCAATGATGGCAGCACTACATTCGTATCAGGGAAGCCAGCCCCGCAGGGGATGGCTGCCCTAAATTCGTAACAGGGAAGCCAGCCCTGCAAGGGATGGCTGCCCTTAATTTATGTAAAGGACAGTTCCCAGGGCAGCCAGCCCCACAGGGGATGGCTGCCCTTAAATTGTATTAAATTGAGTTGAAAGAAGCTCCTCTGCTTCGATGGATGTTTTTTTCCTGGAAAAAATAATCATCTAAATCACCTTATCCAGATCAGGCTTTTTGTCTTTGCTATCAAAATCGGGCAATGATGGATTTTCAAAATCCAGGTTTTGAATATTCCTGAGGATAATGGGAGCAACTGATTCGACAGGTTTGTATAAAAGTGAGTCATCAATGGTTTTTTGGTTAATAATGGTATGATTGGAATTTACCAGGTTGAAAAGCAGGATCAATATGCTCATGAGAATGACACCTTTAAGCACCCCGACAGCCATTCCGGCAACTTTGTTAATCACGCCAAGCGCTGAAAGGGATGCAATATTATCAAGCAGTTCGCCCAACAGATGAACCAAAAACGAAACCCCGGCAAAAGTCAGCAGAAATGCGGCGATGAAGACATATTTCCGGTTGATGTCGATGTTTCGGATGAGCCAATCGGCAACGATGTCCGAAAAATAGATGGCAAAATAAATGCCGGCCACCAAGGCAACCAGCGAGGTAAGCGACTTGATGAAACCTTTCTGATAACCACCGATAGCCGCAATTATCAGCGCTATGGCAATAAAAAGATCCAAATAATTCATAACTGTTTATTTTAGCTTTCTGGTTAATTCTGAAGCAAATACAAATTCGTTGATTTCCGGGTTTTCGGTTTTGAGGATTGTGTTTTTGTTTCCTTCCCACCACAGTTCACCTTTGTAGATGAAGGCGATGTTATCACCAATTTCAACCACCGAGTTCATGTCGTGGGTATTGATAACAGTGGTTATCTGGAATTCTTTGGTAATTTCGCTGATCAGGTTGTCGATCAGGTTGGCAGTTTGTGGATCGAGACCCGAATTTGGTTCATCACAAAACAGGTATGATGGATTGAGGGAAATTGCACGCGCAATGGCAACCCTTTTAATCATTCCCCCGCTCAGTTCCGATGGCATCAGCTTATTGGCATTTTCGAGGTTAACCCGCTGCAAACAGAAGTTTACACGGTCTTTTCGTTTTTGCAGGGTCATATCGCCAAACATGACGAGAGGAAACATAATGTTCTCTTCCACAGTCATGTAATCAAACAAAGCTCCACCCTGAAACAACATGCCTATTTCCTGACGGATGGCCTTTTTTTGTCTGAAGGACATTCGCGAAAAATCGCGTCCATTGTACAAAATTTCTCCGGAATCAATCCCATACAGGCCAACAAGGCATTTCATCAAAACCGTTTTGCCCGATCCGCTCTGACCGATGATGAGGTTGGTTTTGCCTTGCTTGAAAGCAACAGATACATCCTTTAGCACCTGATGTTCACCAAACGACTTATTTATTTTTTTTGCCTCAATCATACAAGTAAAAGTTGAGTAAGGATAAGGTTGAAAATAATGATGAGGATGCAACTGTGAACCACTGCTTTGGTGCTTGCAGTGCCCACTTCGAGCGCGCCACCCCGTGTTTGATAACCCTGATATCCGGCAACGGAAGTAATGATAAAAGCAAAAACCGAGGTTTTAATCAAAGCATAAAAAACGGTGTATCCGTCAAACCAGCCCTGCAATCCGGTAATATAATCGGTTGAAGTAACCATGCCGGTAATCACGCAGGCAAGCCAGCCGCCAAAAAGTGCAAATGCCATACTGAAAATGATGAGTACAGGGTTGATGATAACTGCAGCCACTACCTTGGGCTGAATGAGGTAATTGGCCGGATTGATACCCATAATTTCCAAAGCATCAATCTGCTCGGTAACACGCATGGTTCCTATTTCAGATGCAATTCGCGACCCCACTTTTCCGGCTAACACCAGGCTTATCATAGTTGGCGAAAACTCGAGGATGATGGATTGCCTGGTGGTGAAACCAACCATCGATAGTGGAATAAGCGGGCTATCGATGTTGTAGGCAGTTTGTATGGCTACCACTGCACCCACAAATACTGAAATGATGATGACAATGCCCAAAGAATCGATGCCAAGATTCTGAAATTCGATAAAAATCTGGCGAAAAAATACCCTGGCCTTGTCAGGTTTCGTAAAAACTTCCTTCATCAAAAGAAGGTATTTCCCAAGTTCAGAAAAGAAATTCATAGCTTGCGATAATTTTGGCTAAAGTACAGAAAAAACGGCAGTAGCCTTTGTGTATGTATGCTTTAGGTAAAAAAGTTATCTTTGTAAAAACTTAATCGCATGGATACATTGAATTTAGACCTGTCAAAACGATACACTTTTGCCGATTATCTCACCTGGATGGACGACAAAAGACGCGAACTTATCGACGGTTTTATCAAAATGATGACGCCGGCGCCCGGAAGGATTCATCAAAGTTTGGTGTTCAATCTGAGTTACAATATCCGAAGAGCTTTGGAAGATTGCCCATGCAAAATCTACTTATCACCTTTTGATGTAAGGTTGCCAAACAATAAAAAGGAATCGGAGGATAAGAAAGTTTACACCGTAGTTCAGCCCGATGTTTCGATCATTTGTGATTTAACAAAACTGGATGAAAAGGGATGTATTGGCGCTCCCGATTTTATTGCTGAAATTGTTTCGCCCGGTTCAGTAAAAAAAGATATTGAGGAGAAGTTCAGGCTTTACGAAAAGCATGGCGTGCGCGAGTACTGGATTATTTTCCCGGAGAGCAAATCGGTGCATGTTTTTGTGTTGGACGAAACCGGTAAATACCGCATTGCAGGGATGTTTGCCGAGGATTCACTTGTCAGAGTGAATATTTTTGAAGATTTGGTAATCGATTTGAAAGAGATTTTTAAGGAGTAGCCATTCGAAGCTTGATTACCTTTAAAAAATGAAATAGGTTTTTTTTAATTAATTACTTTGTTTTGGCAATTTTAATAGTAAAAGAAAGATCAAAAACTGCAAAAGCATTTCTTGAATTTGTTAAAGATTTGAATATTGTTTCAGTGGTTGAAGAATTAAAACCCAATGATACCACCCTGAAAGCAATCAAAGAATCGAAAGAAGGGAAAACCATAAAATGTGTGGATTTTGATGATTATTTAGAAAAAGTCAAATGATGTACAAATTAGAATCTACTCATCAATATCTCAAAGACCTTTAAAATGCAAGACGGCAAAACTTCGATGAATCATTACTTAATGAGGTGATTAAAATTTTGATAAATGGTGAAAACTTGCCGGTCAAATATCAAGATCATCCAATGAAGGGCGAGTTTCGGGGTAGGCGTGATTGTCATATCCAAAATGACTGGATTTTGATTTACGAGAAAAAGAACGTAGTGAAAATAATCAGGTTAATCAGAACTGGTACTCATTCAGATTTGTTTGGCTAAAGTGTTGTTTCTCTATTCATTATCTTATTCAAAGTAAATGAACCTTTGAATCAACTTTCAAACCCAAAAACCTCCATCATTTTTCTCTCTACCTTTTTTTGTACTTTATCAAAATCCTGTTTTACCCCCAACTCCTGTTCCAGTGAAGTCACGGCTTTGTCGGTAAAACCGCACGGGTTGATGTAATTGAAAAAACGGAGGTCAGTGTTTACGTTGAATGCAAAACCGTGCATTGTAATGTGACGGCTTGCACGCACTCCGATGGCGCATATTTTTCTGGTCTTTCCGGGCACGGAAGTATCGAGCCACACTCCTGTGGCGCCTTCAAGCCGTTCAGCCCTGATATTAAAATCTTTGAGTGTGAGAATGATGCTTTCTTCCAGGTTTTCAATATAACTTCGTATGCCAAGACCAAAATTCTCGAGGTCGATAATGGGGTAACCCACGATTTGCCCCGGGCCGTGATACGTGATATCGCCGCCGCGGTTGGTTTTAAAAAAACTCACGCCGAGGTTTTTTAGCTGTTGATTATTAACCAGCAGGTTGCTTTCCTGGCCGCTTTTTCCCAATGTATAAACATGGTTGTGCTCGCAAAACAACAGATAATTGCTGGTGGTTTCGTTAGCCAGTTTTTGCTTCATGATTTCCTGGAAAAGTTGTTCCTGTTTTTCCCAGGCATCAGCGTAAGCAATCAATCCAAGATTCTTTGTGTGAATTTTAAGGTTCATGAAATAATGCAGCGTTTTTTTGGAAAAAATATTAGGGCATTATTGCAGGTTTCTTTTTCAGTAGAGATTTATTGCGCCAAAGTAAACCTGAAACTAAGCCCGCCGTTGGTCGTCGAATTGCGGTATTGCGATGAAACGTAAGGATTGTTGATCACCTTGTCGAAGAAGAAACGCAGGTTAACCCGCTGGCTCAGCATGTAATCAGCCGAAAAATTGATGGAAATAACCTGTTGTCCGGTGGAAACCTGGTTGATGTCTTCATCGATTCTTCTGAGTACGGTTTTGTTGTTTCTTACCGAGAAATCTGCCCGAAGGTTCAGGTCGCTTTTCAGGTTCGACACACCACCCTGGCCGCCCATGTTTCTTACAGTGAATTTTACATCTTTTATACGGTAACCAAGTCCAATAACATACTCGTTGCTAACCACTTCGGTAAGCTGATTGTTGGCAAAACTCAGCGATAGGTTTCGCGACTTTTTAATTTCAAATTTCGTCATCAGGCTGTTAACCCACGTCATGTCGAAGGTGATGAGCGGTGCAAACTGTTCGACGATGCTCACCTGAGCAATTTGCTGTTCGGCAATGTAATTATTGTTGTTGTCGGTTTCAGCCGGCCATCCGTTAACATCTCGATAAAGCTGGTTAGTCTGGAACGAACCTATGCTGTAAGTACTTTTATAACCGTGCGTTATGGTTACATTTTTGAGGAATTTCTTAAACAATTCAACTTTGGAAAGGCCATTGTAGGTAATGCGCCAGTTAAGTTTTGGAATTTTGGGCATTAGTTCGAGTGTGTAGTTAGCCGCATCTTTACCGCTGTAGGCCGCAAGGAAAGAATAGGTGAGGACGTCCTGTTGTGTTGGTCCGTAACCTGCCGGGAAATTCATCCGGGTTACCGAGTCGTAAATATATTGTCCGTTCCAGTTTGGATTGTCGCGTGCTAATCGTTCTGCGATAGCCAAACGGTTGTCTTTTAATTGCATGAAATTAGGACTCTCGTCTTTGTCATTGTCTTTCTTCCAGGCTGTTGGCCAGGTGAAGAACGAAATATTGAAATTTCCCTGGTCTATTGGCGAAAAAGCCTGGAATTCGCCATTGGCATCTGCTTTAAAATATTCCTGATGATTGAGCGAATAAGTCCGGTCAGCGGTTAGTTCAATTTTGAAATCGGGCACTGGTTCAATGGTTCCCCTAAATGCAATTTGCTGTGTGTATTTGGTAAAATAGGCTGTATTGAGGAGGGTGTCGGTGGTGAGCCATTCTTTTTCATCGGCTTCGTAACGCAAATCCTTCTGGCTTCCAAAAATAAACCCTAAACCCGGTGCATTTTTCGACCAGTTGTTCCCAATAAAACCCGGCTGCGGTATAAATCCCGGAATGAACGTGCCATTTCCTTCGGTGTATGATAGCGAAGCCCGTTTAAAACTCATGAGCAATTTCAGGAAGCCGTTTCCAATAATTTTGGCATAATTTACTTTTTCCTTGGTTTGGGTAGTATCACTGGCAATTTCATTCGGTTTCTTTTCCAATGGATTTTTCTGGGGTGGTTTTGGGCCGGCGCCCTTGCCCTTGCCCGATTTGCTTTCGTTCACCTTTTTCAGGAATGGGAACATATTGTAAAACTTGTCGAGGCTGGCATTTCCGCTGAGCTGCAGGTTGTTGGAATTTTCAATCTGGTTGCCAAGGCGGTCCTGCAACGATACAGGTGATGAAATCCATTTATAGGTTGTTTGATACCGGGCTGTGGCCGAAACCCATTCCAGCAGTGGAATTTTGTTGACAGGAATGGTATAGTTAACGCCCAAAATGTGGTTGTAGGTATTTTTTGTTCCAAGACCCGAAATTTCGTCTTTAATTCGTTGTTTTTTACGCTCTTCATAATCAACCTCGGGCGGTAAATCATCAGGTCTTCGTTCTGGTAGCTCGTTGATGTAGGAAGCCACATTTGCTTTATAATCAACACGCAACGAGGTAGCTAAATCCCATTTGAGATCGTAAACCCTTGCCCAGTCCCATTTCTTAAGATAAGTAGGTTCAATCAGCACAGCATAACGGCTTTTGTTCCTAAGCTGCTTTTCACTGTATTCGCGGTTCATGTCAGTACGGAACGAAAACAATTTGGGCATCAGGTAGAAATTGAAATCCTTGATAAGCGAAAAGGCTTTGGAACTGAACACTTTTGCACGGTTGAAAGGTTTGTAATTTTTTGGGTTGTTGTTGAAATTGTAACCCAGACCACCCATATATTTTTGTTGCAGGTAGTGCTCGATGTCCACATTTCGCTGGAAAATTTCGGAGTACGAAAAACTCAGGTCGAGGTTTTCGACATCATAAAATCTTGATTTCGAAGAAGCTCCGGTTTTATCTTTTCTAACATTGATGAAGTTGATATTTTTCCGCCGGGTAAGGTCTTCATTCATGGCTTTGATGGAATCGCGGGCGTTGGGATTGTAGGTTTTCAAATCATCCTTCAGTTCAATGTCGGGATCGAGCAGGTTATATTTGGGGGTTATGCGTGCTTCTGAATAGTCGTAATGCAGCGGGATGCGTATTCCGGCTTTTTCGGGGAAAAATTTACCTAATTCGAGGTTGGTCGAAAAATCGAAATTCTTAACGAATTCCTTGGCGCGTTCGCTGGTTTTTTTCTCAATACTGCCATAGCCCGGTGTACTGTATAAACCCGAAAATGAAACATTTCCGAGGTCGGCAAGGTCAGACCTGATGCGTCCGGTTGCTGCAAAACCGCTCTGGTTGTTAAAGTCGGTAAGCCGCAGCTCGTTAACCCAAATTTCGGCGCACTTGCTTTCGCCGTCATCATCGCTCGTAATGCCGGTTTTCTTCGGGTTTCGCACCCCTATCATGATGGCTTTTACATCGCTCAGGCTGGGGCTTCCCAAAATTGTCACTTTGTTTTGCCCGTCGTAGGTATAATAAGGCATGGTGGTAGTAATGCCTGAGCCGGGTTCGCGCATGGCTTCGTTACGGTGGAGCTTGAACTCGACAAGTTTTTCCAGATCAATGTCGAAAGCATTCGATTCGGGCCAGATCAGCTCTTCTTCGGATGACGAAGTGTACCAGGGTGTGAATGTGAGGGGAATTTCATACTCATAGTAATTTTCAATAAGGTCGGCGCCAATCCTGACAAATACAGTAAGATCGCCATCCTCAAGTTCCTGGTCTTCGATAAATTTTTCGGCATGGACAAACATTTGCAGCCGCCCATAATCTCTCAGGTCGAAATCGGTTGTTTTGTAAGCGCCGCGTGCATCTCCGTCTATCAGGTTGCAAATCCTGAGCACCATCGATTGCTCGTTGAGTTGCTGCAGATTCGTGGTTCCAAGGTTCACTTCACGGTCGATTCCCGGAGGAATAACATAAGGAACAGGAGTTCTTTTGCCATTTTCCTCGATGTTCACCGACAAAATATCAAATGAAGTTTCGCTCTGAACATCGTTTGGAATATATTCGCCGGGCGAAAGCAGGTCGTAACGGTAGCGTCTCCATTCGCCGCGTACGAGGTCCAGCGTGGCAAAACGAAGCACAGTGGGCTTTTCAAAACCTTTCATAAACATCCTCATAAATCGGATTGACTGAAAATCCTGTATTCCACCGACGATTTTCTGAGGATCGCGTACCGGAATTTTAAACTGGTACCATTTTACATCTCCCACCTGGCCGTTGGGTAGCCTGATTCCCTGTGCATGATAAATGTCGGTAATGAAGTTCTCGCCAACATTCATTTTGTTCGGATTTAGCTCTACCTTGTATTGGAAATATCTTTCGTTTTCGCTCAGCGTGTTGTCGCGGTTAATGTCCTCGATGTTGGGCAGCGAAGAGGCTGATGTTGGATAGCCTTCTGGATTTTGCTCGTTGGTTGGCGAGTTTCCTTCCGGTCCGTTGTATTGTTTATAGCGTTCCAGAATGCTCGAATATTTGTCATCCTGATCATAATCGGTACCCCGGAAGTAGTGATAATTGTCGGAAGAGGGATCGTTTAGTGCCTGCAGATAGGCAGCGGACGATGTTCCATAAAGGTTGGCAAGTTTCTGCAGATACACCGGATCGAAAAACGACAACTCGTCGTCGTTTGGCAATCCATCGTATCCAACATCCTGATACTGACGCGACCCGGCTTCTGAGCTAAAGTTATCAACCAGCGCCTGAATGTTGGGAACACGCCCCCATATCGTTGTATCAACATTGGTTACCACTTCCGAGGTTGGCAACCCGTGTTCGTAACCCTTGCGGGAATCGCGCAAAATGTCTTCTGAAATGTCGCCCAGGTTAAAATACAATTCTCCGGGATTATTCTGGTCTTTTGTAAACGGGTCCATCATCCAGAATTCGATGTACTCCACATTCGTCGATTCAAAGTCGGTCGATTCGATTTTCCGCATAATACCACCCCATCTTGACTGAGGTTCGGCCAGGGTTCCGTCAGGATTTATACCTGCAGAATAACCCGATCCTTCGGCATCGAAGTTATAGGGACCCCGTTCATCAGGATAAAAAGCGAGGTTGAGGATTGGAATGTTGGTTGGAATTCCGTTGGGGATGTCTTTGTTGGGAAAAACTTCGGTTTCGAGCACCTGCCTTACGTCGTTTTCCGATAGTTCGTTCAGGTCGATGTTGGGAGGCCTCAGGTTGCCGGTTTCATCATAAAATAGCGGGTCGATGATGTACCAGGCCAGCTTAGCCCTGTTAAATCCGTACGAAAGACCGGTATTGGTGGCTGCTTCCGGAAACATTCCCGGCTCAGTTTGCTTTTGTGGTGTACTTGCCAGAAACCAGAAAGCCATGCTTTTCAAATCGATGGTCGATTTGCTGCCTTCGAAATCATCGATGTACGAAGTTCCGGTTTTACCAATCGACTTGGCATGCCCTGGGATGAAATGGGCAAATTCGCCATCCATGGTCACTTTTGAAGGCTCTTTGGTTTTGATAAACGGCAACAGGTCAACCATTTTGGTAATCAGGCGCGATTCGGTCTGATAGGCAAAATCCATCCCCCAGATGGTGTTCGAAATGGGGTCGTCGCCATAATTTACCTTTTGCGTAAGCGGGCGCTCCGTCATGTTCAGAATGGTTCCGCCAATATTGAAATTCTCGTTGACCCGGTAATCAATGTGCGTTCCCATCAGCCGCTTGGTCTGGATGTTGAAATACGACTGGCTTTCCATCGAAATATTGATGGGTGTTCCCGAATTGAGTACGCCCTCGTTGATAATTTTTACCCGGCCAAGGGTGTAATCCACCGTATAATCAACATTTTCGACCAATGGTACACCGCCGGCAGTAACTTTTACCGAGCCCTGCGGAACGTTGAGGGCGTTGAGTGAAATTTCGGAACCCGATGAAGATTTATAAAAACCCTCGATGATGTATTTGTTTTTTTCGGGATATTGCTGAGCTCCGTTTTTGGTCAAAGTATAAAGCGAATCGTAGGCAAACCGGTTGGCAATTTCCGGGTTGCCGATTTTTGCCCTGAGGTAATTTCCGAAAGGCTGCAGACAGGTAAAATAAATCCTTCCGTTCGACCCCTGAATGGTTCCACCCATTGTGGCTGCCATGTCGATATAATCGAAAATCCCATCATAAGGGGGATTCAGTTGTGGATCTAAATTATCGAAATTCAGAACCCTGATCAATGGAACTCCACTGGCATTTCCGGCATCCGACAAATAACTTGTGGGGACTCCGTTTTCGTTGCCCGAATAGAGAATATTGAGTATAAAATCTTGTTTCTGAACCTGATAAGCGCCCATGGCATACACGTTTTTCATCATCAGGTTCCACATCGGAACTTTTGTGTTAAGTGTCACGCTTTTCAGCATTTTCACAATGAGCGCTTTCGGCGGATTTATACCCTGATCGGAAAATTCGCCAACCTGGAAAATGGTGGTGTCGCCGATGACATTGTACTGGAAGGCCACAGCCAGCGTCTGATCGGAATTTAAAGTTGTGTTGAGCGAGATAAAACCCAGTTTGCTGTTAAAAGTAAATTCGTTGGCATTCAGTTTCCGGGCATTTTCAATTTTCGTGGCATCAATTCCGGGCGTAAAATTGTAACCGGGACCAGTCAAAAGGTTCGAAACTGTGTTGATATCTCTCACCTGCGCTTCGTCAGCCAACAGCCTGGTGTATAAATCATTCGACTTGTAATTGTCTGGAAAAATGCTAGTTCCAGGTAATAGGGTAGTGTTGTAGGGATTTCTTTCACCAAGGTCCTGAAAAGCAATGATATTACGGTTGTCGGTAACAGCCGCTCCGATGTTGGTAACCCAGACTTCAATTTTCGTAATGTTCACATTCGACCTGATAATGGGCAGTTCAGCAAGGGCAGTATCGTAATTGTCATAAAAATACTGAGCCAACAGGAAATGTTTGTTTTCCTCGTATTCGTCGGAGTGGAGGGTGAAATAGTTGGTTTGTGCGCCCCCCTGAACAGTGATGTTTGAACTCTCGCTTTTTTGCTCTGAATATACAGCGGTTACCGTTGTCCGGCCAAACTTCAGCTTGGTTTTGATACCAAACAGCGCCTGGCTTCCGGTGATTAGCGTGCTGTTGAGCGGGAGGGTTACGTTTCCGGCTTCAATCAGTTGAATGATTTCGTCTTCCTTGCCTTCGTATTTCAGGTTGAGTTTGTTTTCAAATTCAAAGGTAGCTTCAGTGTTGTAGTTGGTCTGAAACTCAATTTTGTCGCCGATCTTAGCTAACACGCTCATCTGAATATTTTGCTGGAAGTCGAAATTCGTTACATTCCGCTGCCTGACGTTCAGGTTTGGGTCGTCGCGCCGGTTCGAGAGCACCCCAAAGGTAAGCTCAGCCGATCCCTGCGGCCTGATGTCGATGGTGTTTGATCCAAAAATCCGCTCAAAAACTTCGCCTCCAATGTAAAGCTGAGGGATAATGCCGTCGCCGGTGGCTTTCGATCCGGCAGCAGCCGCCCGTTCTCCCCAATAGTTTTTCACGGAACGGTTCAGGTCGTATTTCATGTAATCGTCGAGCGACATGGTGTATGGCGACCTGTAGTCGAATGTTCCAACCTTTTGTTTTACCGTGTATTCGTTGGTTTCGGGGTTGTATTCAACCGAGGGTTGAATGTTGGCCGGGTCTTTGAGGAACATGGGCGATTTTTGGGCAGGATCGGTAACCAGCCCGGGATTATCGCCAAAGGGGTAAATTAAACTGGTGTCACCGGTCAGGGTGCTGTCGGGGGGAGGTGCTAAAAGCGAAAAACCCCGTTCGGGTTTTAGCGGCGGGGTGGTTAATCCCGCAATGGAGAAAAAAACCAGTAACAATATTGCGGAAAAGTATGTAAGTAGCTTTCTCAAAAAATATTCTTTTTACACTGTTATTCCTTTGTTTGCTCCCTTCTCAGTTATCCTTCTACAAAACCTTCAATGCTTCTTTAATAATCTGCTCCACTGCCAGGTCGGGTGTTTTACCCAAAACCTTTATGATAGCCTTTTCGGCAACTGCTTTGTTAAACCCAAGCGTAGTCAGACCAATTAACGCCTCATCTTTTCGTGTATTGTGCCCCATTCCTAAAAATTCAGGGGCTCCGGTTTCTTTGCCTACCTTGTCCTGAAGCTCAATAATGATGCGCTGTGCGGTCTTAATGCCGATGCCTTTCACCGCTTTCAGGGCGTTAAGGTCTCCCTGCTGAATGGCTGCCACAATTTTGTTGGAAGCAAGTGCCGAAAGCATCAGCATGGCGGTGCTGTTGCCAACTCCTGAAACAGATATTAGCAGCCTGTAGAGTTGCCGTTCGGTTTCGCTGTGAAAACCATAAAGAACATAGCCTGTAGGCGTTGTAGCCTCAATTTTGAAAGCCAGGTGAGTAAGCAGTTTGGTTTCATCCAGGTCTTTGATGGCGGTATAGGTTTGCAGCGAAATGTTAACCAGGTAGCCAATTCCATTATTCTCGATGACCACGTAGGCCGGATTTTTCTCAGTAAGTTTTCCTTTAATGTATTCGAGCATTGTAAAAGTATTATGATGCTGAAAATGTATTTTTTAAAGGCGGCAAAAATACAAAAATCGGTTATTGCTGGACATTTGAATACAATGAGTTTGTTATTACTTCTTTGCCTTTTACTAAAAAGAACAAAGGCAAACCTTTGGCTTTGGTTTGCCTTTGTTTGTCTTCATTATTCGAGGATAATCATTTTTCGGGTTTCGGTGGGGAAGTTGTCTTTTATGAGTGTGTAAAAGTATATCCCGGGAGCAAAACCGGAAGACGATAGCGTAACTGTATGCGTTCCTGCCTCTAATATTCCATATTTCATTGTTTTCAACAATTTAGCTGTGTAATCAGAAATTTTGATTGTAACAGTACCTTCACTCTTCAGGTTTAACAAGGTGAGAAATGAGCCTTAAGACGGAAAGAAAAGCCAACATGAGGAACTTAATTTTTAAAAAAGTACCAGAAACGGGTCGTTGAGAATTTTTATTCATTCCACATAGAATGTTTGATGTTGATTTTCAGTTTTTTGAATGATTGGGCAAAATTGAAATGCTTGGAAATTAAACAATAAATTTTCCGTCAATCAAAGTAATTTTTAGTTTTGTAAGAAACATTTTTTAATTTAAAATACAGGTTATCAATATGAAAGATGACAAATTATTCAGGAAAGACGCCCTGTCGTATCACGCCGAAGGTCGTCCGGGAAAACTGGAAGTAATTCCCACCAAACCTTACGCTACCAAACGTGACCTTTCGTTGGCCTACACCCCGGGAGTAGCCGATCCTTGTTTAAAAATCAAGGACAATCCCGAAGATGTTTACAAATACACTGCAAAAGGCAACCTCGTTGCTGTAATTTCAAATGGAACAGCGGTGCTGGGTTTGGGAGACATCGGCGCCCTGGCCGGTAAACCCGTGATGGAAGGCAAAGGGCTGCTTTTCAAGATTTTTGCCGATATTGATGTTTTCGACATCGAGGTAAACGAAAAAAACCCGCAGAAATTTATTGACGCCGTTGTTGCCATCGCCCCAACCTTCGGAGGCATCAACCTCGAAGATATAAAAGCCCCCGAATGTTTCGAAATTGAGGAAAAAATCCAGGCAGCCGTTGACATTCCTATTATGCACGACGACCAGCACGGAACAGCCATTATTACCTCAGCCGGATTGCTGAATGCATTAAAAATTAATGGGAAAAAGATTGAAGATATAAAAATTGTAATCAACGGCGCAGGTGCAGCAGCCATTTCATGTACGCGGCTTTATATAAAGCTCGGCGCCCGCCCCGAAAACCTGATTATGTTAGACAGCAGGGGCGTATTGCACACCGACCGCACCGATCTTAACGCAGTTAAGCGGCAGTTTGCAACCTCTGCCAATGTTCATACCCTCGAAGATGCCATAAAAGGAGCCGATATGTTCCTCGGACTTTCGGTAGCCGGCGCTTTGAAAAAAGAATGGCTCATGACGATGGCGCCAAACCCAATTGTTTTTGCCCTGGCTAATCCGGTTCCCGAAATTGGGTATGAGGAAGCAATTCAATCACGTCAGGATATCATTATGGCCACCGGAAGATCGGATTTTCCAAATCAAATTAACAATGTACTGGGATTTCCGTTCATTTTCAGGGGTGCGATGGATGTGAGAGCCACTATAATTAATGACGATATGAAACTGGCCTGTGCACGTGCCCTCGCCGAATTGGCAAACGAACCCGTGCCCGATGAAGTAAACATTGCTTACCACACAACCAACTTCTCATTTGGCAAAGACTATATCATTCCAAAACCCTTTGATCCCCGATTGATTACCAGACTGGCGCCAGCTGTTGCCCGGGCTGCCATGGATACAGGCGTTGCACGTAAACCCATCACCGATTGGAATGCCTATGTCGAATCGTTGAGCAAAAAACTGGGCCACACCAATCCAATAGTACGGCAAATTCGCAACCGTGCCGCCAAAGACCCAAAAAGGGTGGTTTTTGCAGACGCCGAAAATTATAAAATGCTTAAAGCAGCCGAATTTGTGATTAACGAAAACCTGGCAATCCCGATTCTGTTGGGTAATGAGTACAAAATAAAAACCCTTATCCGTGAACATGATCTTGAAATTCAATATGTTGAAATTATCGACCCAAAATCGGAAAAAGAAACCGGAAGAAGAGAACAATTTGCAAAGATCCTTTTCAAGAAGCGCCAGCGCAAAGGCATTACCATGCAAAATGCCTTAGACCACATGCACCACCGCAACTATTTTGCCCCGATGCTGGTCGAAACCGGTTTTGCTGATGCAATGGTTTCAGGATTGACCAATAATTATCCCGAAACCATCCGTCCTGCTATTCAGGTTATTGGTATAAAACCCAACTCCGATCTTGTTTCGGGAATGTATATCATTCTCACCAAAGAAGGTCCGCTGTTTTTCTCCGATTGTACGGTAAATAAAAACCCAACTTCTCAACAATTGGTTGAAATTGCTTTACAGACTGCCTATGCGGTAAAACAATTCAACATCGAACCCAGGTTAGCTATGGTAACCTATTCGAATTTTGGTTCCAACAGAGGCCGAATTCCTGATCTGGTTCGCGATGCCGTCACCATTATGCACCGCGATTATCCTCACCTGGTGGTGGATGGAGAAATTCAGGCCAATGTAGCGCTAAATCAGGAACTGTTGGAAGAAACTTTTCCTTTTTCAAAACTGGTGGGAGGCCCTGCCAATACCCTGATTTTCCCATACCTGACTGCCGGAAATATTGCTTACAAACTGATGCAGCAAGTTGGCAAATTCGAGGTAATCGGACCCGTTTTAAACGGAATCAACCGTTCGGTACATGTCCTGCAAATGGGCAGTTCAGTTCAGGAAATCATAAACATGGTTACTGTTGCAGTTATCGATGCGCAGTGTTGCCAGAGACGTGAATGTCAGGACGACAGGGATAATTTCTTTACTAAAATGTCAGCAAAATAAATTTATCGGAATATCCTGAAAGCCTCCGGAGCATTGGTTTCGGAGGCTTTTTTTTTGATTTAAAAACAAATTAACGAATCGTTTAGCATTTATTTCTGAATGGGTGGAGTTTTTTAACTCCTTAAATCGATAAACCGGCTTAACCGTAACCTTTTTTAATTTACTTTGCCCTGGATTTTTTTTTAAAACAAAACAAAATGATGAATTATTCTGATTTGATAAACAGGCACAAACGCTTTTTCCTTACTGGTAAAACGCTAGATGTAAGCTACAGAAAAGATCAATTAAAAGCCTTTGTAAATGCTTTTAAAAAGAATGAAAAGATGCTTTTCGATGCCGTTTGGACAGATTTTCATAAATCTGAATTTGAGACCTTTGCAACTGAGTTGGGGATTCTTTATTCAGGTGCAAACCATGCAAAAAACAAACTGAGTAATTGGACAAAGCCTAAAAAAGTATTGACCAATCTGCCAAATTTGCCAGGTTCGAGTTATATCATTCCAGAACCATACGGCACAGCGCTGGTAATCGGAGCCTGGAATTATCCTTACCTGCTGAGCCTTGGCCCGCTGATTGGCGCAATGGCTGCCGGAAATACCATGATTCTGAAACCAAGCGAACTTAGTCCGCACGCTTCGGCTGCCATGGCAAAAATTTTAAACGAAAATTTTGACCAGGAATACCTGCATGTAGTTGAAGGTGGGGTTGCTGAAACTACCGAACTATTAAGGCATAAATTTGATTACATCTTTTTTACAGGAAGTTCCAGGGTTGGAAAAATTATTTATAAAGCTGCTGCAGAACAACTCACGCCAGTTACGTTGGAACTTGGCGGAAAAAGCCCGTGTATTATCGAAAAGGATGCCTCATTAAAAGTGTCGGCAAAACGAATTGCCTGGGGTAAATTTATTAATGCAGGCCAAACCTGTATTGCTCCCGATTACCTGCTTGTTCACGAATCGGTTAAGGAGAAATTGCTTGGCTACATTGTCGAGTATATCCGGGAATTTTACGGTGAAAATCCAAAAGGCAACCCTGATTTTGTCAGGATTGTAAATGCTCCCAATTTTGCGAGGCTTACCGGACTGATTGAAAAAGAAAAGATTTTTTATGGTGGAGAATATGATGCTACGGAACGATATATTTCGCCTACCATTCTTCACAATGTAACCTGGAATGACCCTGTGATGGAAGATGAAATATTTGGTCCGATCTTGCCGGTTCTTACCTACAAAAATCTTGATGAAATTATTTCTGAAATTAATAAACGGCCTAAACCACTTTCGTTGTATATTTTTACGAAAAGCAAAAAAGTACAGGAAAAAGTTTTGAAGCAGATCAGTTTTGGAGGCGGCACCATCAACGATACCATCATGCACATCAGCAACGAAAGGCTCCCGTTTGGCGGAGTAGGCGCCAGCGGAATTGGGAGCTATCACGGAAAGGCAGGCTTCGACACCTTTTCGCACCACAAAAGCATCATGAAACGCCCCACCTGGATTGATATTCCGCTCAAGTATCCACCGTACAACGATTTTAATCTGGGGCTGGTGAAAAAAGTTTTATAATCAGCTTCATTGATTTACAAATACCTGTAAGGTGCACGTTGAAAAATTACTGTACGACTGGCAGATAAAGCCCATCTTAAAATATCAACTTTCCAAATGGTAACTTACCTTTTGGTAAGTTTTAGCATTTAATGACTTTCTTGCTATGTCTGTCGGGTGTTCAGGTTATAAATTACTTTGAAAAAAAATTTTCTCTCTAATCGAATTTCACTTGTTTTCTCCCCAGAAAAACAAAGCATCTCAATTACAACCCATTCAAAATGAATTTTTAATACAAATCTGGCAAAAATCTCTTTCCAACGGCTAAAATGGGATAACTTCGCAGCGGTTTTTAAAAATATCAAGAAAATAAAAGTAATTT
>CALFEP010000227.1 GCA_937950125.1 uncultured Bacteroidota bacterium | reverse complement strand
GGTGACTCCGAAGGGACTCGAACCCCAAACCTTCTGATCCGTAGTCAGATGCTCTATCCAATTGAGCTACGGAGCCTGCTTTAAAAAGAACGACTTTTAAAAGTCAGGGCAAAAGTAAAACTTTTTTTGACGAAAGAAAGGAAAAATTCAATTGAAAATATTTTTCATTCGGTCAACATCCCGGGACGGCGTTGATGGGTTCGTTCAATGGCCTTGTCAGTCAGCCACTTGTTTATCTCCTTTTCATTTCCAGACAAAAGAATTGGCGGCACTTCCCAGCCTTTGTAATTTGAAGGACGGGTGTAAACCGGTGGGCTAAGCAGTCCGTCCTGGAAAGAATCGGAAAGCGCGGACGTTTCATCGCCCAACACGCCGGGAATAAGCCTGATGACACTGTCGGCAACCACCGCTGCGGCCAGTTCACCACCCGAAAGCACGTAATCGCCAATGGAAATTTCGAGGGTGATATAATGTTCCCGCAGGCGTTCGTCGATGCCTTTGTAATGCCCGCAAAGCAGGATGATGTTTTTCATGAGCGAAATCCGGTTGGCTGTTTTCTGGTCGAAAACCTGGCCGTCAGGTGTTAAAAAAATGACTGCATCGTACTCCCGTTCCGATTTCAGGTGATCGATGAGGTCGGCAATGGGCTGGATCATCATCACCATGCCTGCGCCATGGCCGAATGCATAATCATCCACCCGTTTGTGCTTGTTTTTGGCGTAATCGCGGATGTGGTGCAAATGGATTTCAGCCAATCCCTTTTCAACAGCCCGTTTGATGATTGAGTGACTGAATGGCCCATCAAACATTTCAGGAAAAATGGTAAGAATGTCGATCCGCATGTCAGTTATCCTTCAACAACAATGGTTTTTATATTTACAAATTCTCGGATGCCATAGTGGGAAAGCTCGCGGCCATAACCGGATTTTTTGATCCCGCCGAAAGGCAGCCTCGGATCAGATTTTGTCATTCCGTTGACAAACATGGCGCCCGATTCGATTTTCCGGGCAAACCGGATTCCCTTTTCAATATCCTGTGTCCAAACACAGCCACCCAGCCCAAAACGGCTCTTGTTAGCCAGTTCGATGGCATGTTCCTCATTTTCAGCCCTGATGGCCGACATAACCGGACCAAATGTTTCTTCATAAAAAACAGGCATATCAGTAGTTACATCTGTAAGCAGTGTTGGCAGGTAAAAAAATCCTTTTCCATGATATTTTTCACCACCCATAATCAGCCTGGCGCCTTTTCCAACTGAATTTGTTACCTGTCTGTGTAGGTCTTCAACAAGGTCGGGACGGGCAAGTGGAGCCAGTTTCGTTTCAGGATTGGCCGGATTACCTGGCTTGTAATTCATTAAAAGTTCATGACATTTTCCGACAAAATCGTCGTAAACCTCTTTCACAACTATAAACCGTTTTGCTGCAATGCAACTCTGCCCTGAATTGATCATTCGTGCAATGACGGCAGTTCGAGCACATTTTTCCAGATCAGCATCTTTTAACACAACAAACGGATCGGAGCCTCCCAGTTCAAGGACGGTCTTTTTCAGGTTTTTACCAGCAGCTGAAGCGGTTTTACTACCTGCATCCTCGCTTCCTGTGAGTGTGACTGCAGCAATTTTTTCATTTTCAACGATCTTTTCCACCTGGTGTCCGGGAATCATCAAAGTGCGGAATAGATTTTCAGGAAAGCCTGCTTCCCGGAAAATCTCCTCAATAGCCAAAGCGCAACCGGGAACGTTTGATGCATGTTTCAGAATCCCTGCATTTCCGGCCATCAATGCCGGAGCCGCAAACCTGAAAACCTGCCAGAACGGGAAATTCCAGGGCATCACAGCAAGCACAATTCCCAACGGTTCAAAAGCCACAAAGCTTTTTTGAGCACCCGTTTCGATGATCTCATCCTGAAGAAATTTTACGGCATATTCTGCATAATAGTCACACACCCAGGCTGATTTTTCAACTTCTGCAATTGCCTCCCCGATGAGTTTTCCCATCTCATGGGTCATAAGCAAGGCATATTTCTCCTTATTTTTTCTGAGCACATCTGAAGCTTTTTTCATCAACGCTGAACGGTACTCCAATTGTTGATTTTTCCATGCCAGCCAGGCTTCAAAAGTATCGTCGATAATGCTATCGCACTCCTCAAGGGTATGCTCCCGATAGGTACTGATCGTTTCTTCTGTAAAAGGATTTATACTTTTCATCATATTATTTTCTAATAAAACCACGCGTCTTTAACAGAATGATATTTTTGCGAAGTTACATTTTTTAGGCGACGACAAATTTCAAACATGCAAAAGTTATCATTGGAAAACACCCGGGCTATCATCTGGGACTGGAACGGAACACTGCTCAACGATCTGGAAATAAGCATCTTTTCGATGAATCAAATCCTCGGAAAGCTCAACCTGCCATTTTTGTCAACTGACAAATACAAATCCATTTTTACTTTTCCCGTAAAGGAATATTACACTGCTGCCGGAATCGACTTTTCGGTTCATGACTGGGATACGATGGCGCATGAGTTTATTGCCAATTACAGGCACAACCTGCCGCAAGCAACATTGCATGAGGGAGTTGCTGAAATGCTTGGATTTTTCAGGAAAAAACAGATTAAACAATTTATCCTTTCGGCCATGCAGCAGGATTTTTTAATGGAATCTGTTTCAGCCATGAACATTCCATTTTATTTCGATCAGATTGTCGGGTTGAACGACCATTACGCACATACCAAAGAGGAAAACGCCGTTTTGCTTGTGAATGAAACTGGCTTGCCCAAGGAAAACATTGTGATGATTGGCGACACCTTGCACGATTTTGAGGTGGCTCAGGCGGCTGGAATACCTTGCATTCTGGTTGCCTGCGGGCATCAGTCGTTGGAACGATTGCAAAGTTCGGGAGGCTTGGTTTGCAGGGATTTGCAGGAGGTGGTTGGCCTGTTTTCAGACAGACTCAAAAAACAGAAAATTTTTGTCCCCAAAACAAGAAAGCAGTAAGTGCAACGAAAATTTAGGGTGTGAGCTTTTATAAAGTTTTTGCTTACCTGTTGGCAGATGTTTTTATGTCTTCACAGCTCCAATTATACCACCAAAACACAAAATCACGAAATCCCACCTAATCATAAACTAAAAAAACTTTGTGTTTTCGTGTTTTAGTGGCTCCAATTAT
>CALFEP010000226.1 GCA_937950125.1 uncultured Bacteroidota bacterium | reverse complement strand
CGCCTGCTTTTGTTGGCCAAAAGGAAAATCACATAAAACAGGTATTGAAAATACGGGTAGCGTTCATAAATCCGGTGGAGTTTTTCCTGCCTGCGTTTTACCCTTACAAGCTGCTGAAGCTGAGGCATCTGATACTGCGGATCAAGGATTTTCAGGGCAACTTCCCTGCCACTGACCAAAGCAGCGCTGATGCCTTCGCCGCTGCTCAGGATGGCCAGACCAGCTGCATCACCAGCAAGGTAAACATTTCCAAACGCACAACCAAAATAAAGGCCATTTACCACCCCGCCCCTGATCACGGCATTTTTTTCATCACAGCCAGTTTTTCTCAAAAACCGTCTGAGCATTTCATTTGCGAAAGCAGCTGAAAGGGTCGCCGGATTGCAGTAAATGCCCACATTTGAATGGTCGAGGTGTGGAAATACCCAGATGTAGGCCGACCCCATTCTACGGGGATTGACGTACCAGAAAAATGTTGGTTTGGGGAGTTTTACTTCCGTAAAAAATCCGGCCCGGAAAGCAGACGGTAAATCCAGAAATTTCCTCACTTTTGAAGTAGCGCCATCTGCGCCAACCAGCCATGTAAAGCCGAAATTACCACGATCGGTTTCTAGATAATTTTGATTGATTTTCAACACTTTTACAGGAAAAAGAAGCCTGATATTTTGAGCATTTTTTAACTCATTTAATTGAAATTGTGCAAGATGATCGCGTGAAATGGTTTTCAGCGGATGAGCCAGCTTGAAAGTAAATCTGAGCCGGTTCAGGAAAACAGTCTGCTTTTCGAAAGTCCTGATTTTGTCGTGAGGAAGATCAAAACCAGCAGCTAGGTGCGTTATTCCGCCACCACAGGCTTTTATGCCCGGCTGGTCTTTGCGGTCGATAACCAACACCGAAAGGTGGCTGCCGGCCAATGTTTTGGCGCAACTCAAGCCGGCAGGGCCGGCACCAACTATCACTACATCATAAAACTGTGTGGCCATTTATCAAAACCCAAAATTCAACTATCAAAAGACAAATAAATCACAATTTTAAAAAATCAAAAAATAAAACCCTGCCGTTTTGAAACAGCAATCATCGCACAGCTTTTTTGCCGGTTAGTGACTGTTTAATTTCTGGTGATGTAGGGTCCCTTTCAATCTATTCTTGAAATATTCATTGTCTAACGTATTGATTAATAATAAAAAGGCAGTTAAAATTGCGTTTGGAGCACTACAAAATTTTCTTTACTCAATTACACTTACCCACAATTTTGCATGGACTTTTCAAACATAACTTAACTTATCCAATTCATAAACTTTGGGAATCCCAGCCTGCTGCAGGCAGCCTGCCTGTTGCAGACAGGGTTTGTGGCAACTTTAAATTTTTGCTGCAAAGGCTCTATGACCCTATGAATCAATAAAATGATGGACCCAATGAAGAAAATCAGGTTGTCAGGTTTAGCGCTGAAAAAAGGTTTTCAAAAAACCATTAACTAATGGGTAATTAGATAACTTGATGGCTTTAAATAAGTTTCTTCATCCCGATAACCAACAATCTGGCGTGAGCCCAGACGAACGCTGGTTGAAACCATTCAGGGCCAATGAAAATCAGGGTCTTAACATGCTTAAGCTCATCTTGTCCATATTATTGACTTAGGTGTTAATGAAAATCATATTCCTTGATGCAAAGCGCAAAGGCTTTGATTGCGAAAGAAAACCACACAAATTGTAAAATGCATTAAATCAGAACAAAAAACAGTGAAGAAGTGTTATAATAAATTAAATTTGCTCAAAAAACCTGATTATCAAAAACAAAGACAATTCAAGATGGGTTTAAAACACTGTTAATCAAATAATTGAAATTTTTATGAAAAAGTATGCACTCATTCCGTTTTTATTCGTGGTCGTGGCCTGCTCTACCATTAAGGTGACCTATGATTATGACCGCGAAACTGATTTTTCCAAATTCAAAACGTATTCATTCAGCGAAGAAACCATGAATCTTGGCATCGACCAACTTAACCGTGACCGGATTCTGAAAGCCGTTGAAATCGAACTGGCAGCCAAAGGATTCAGCAAATCTGATAATCCTGATGCCATTGTGGATGTTTACATTAAAGGGCAAAAAATCCAGACGGCTACTGCTACCACTACCGGATACGGTGGCCGTTACAGGTATGGTTATGGTGGCGGGTTTTCGACAACACAGATCGATTATAACACCTACACCGAAGGAACCATGTTCATCATTCTTGTGGATAAATCCACTCAAAAAGTTGTTTGGCAGGGAACCGGCGTAAAAACTATTGATGAAAATGCCAGCCCCGAAAAAAGGGAGAAAAACATCAATTACAGCGTTAATCAAATTATGATGAATTATCCTCCGAAAAGGAAGTAATTTTTAAAAAATTAATGGTTAGTGAAAAACTATTTAAAAATTAGTGTTTTAGGTGTTTTATTGACGGCTTCTTTTACTACACATGCACAGGTTGTTATTTCACTTCTTTTTGGTAAAGCATTGAACACTCCTAAAATTGAATTTGGGTTGATTGGCGGCATGAACCGTTCATATCTCAACGATATTGCCGAATCTGAAAGCATGAACAATCTCGCCCTTGGATTTTATTTTCATATTCTGGCGAAGAACAATTCCTACATCAGCACCGGAGTATGGGTTAAATCCAATGCGGGAGCAACCGGAATGCCTGTTTATTCCATTGGTGATCCTAATTTTGATTCTATTTACCAGGGGGGTACATTAACAAAAAAAATCAATTGCTTTTATGTACCAGTCATGTTTCACCAACGATTTAACAACCGATGGTATATTGAAGCAGGCCCCCAGTTTGGGCTAAGGACCAAAGCTGTTGATGTTTTTGAAACTTCAAAACTGGATGGAGACCTGCGTTTTACCAAAGATGTAAAAGATCAGTACACCCGCCTTGATGCTGGTTTAATGGGTGGTATCGGCTATAAATTCAAAAAAGAAATTAAAAGCATGGCTGCTGGCATTAATTATTATTATGGTCTTGTAAACGTTAGTAAAACTCCGGATGTGACCATGAAAAACTCCTCCATTCATGTTTACATTAAAATACCCATTGGCATAGGGGGTGAGAAAGATGCACAATAAAAATTGAATGCATTCTTTTGTGAACCATTATTAACATCTTCTGTTATTTGATTTGGTTTAATAAATTGATTTTCTATATTTTTCAACTATAAAACTACCAAGATGATGAAAATTAACATTAACAAAAAAGTCGGTTTGACCCTTCTTGGGTCAACCGCAATGGTTGGTCAACTTGTTGCACAGGATCGAACAATCCTTCCCATCAAAGAGCCAACGTATCCGCCCATTAAAGAGTTGGATGCCCGTAACGCAAAGGCTCCGGCGCGTTTTGAGGTGAATGCCCCGGAAAACGCGCCCAATGTTTTGGTCATTCTTATCGACGACATTGGATTTGGCCATTCAAGTGCTTTTGGAGGCCCCATCAACATGCCAACCTTGGACAAACTGGCAAACAACGGTTTGAAATACAACCGTTTTCATACCACGTCCTTGTGCTCTCCCACGCGAACAGCCTTACTTACCGGGTACAATCATCATTCCAACAATGCCGGGGCTATTATGGAAGTAGCCACTGCTTTCCCGGGAAATACGGGTGTTCGCCCTCAAACCATCACTCCGGCTGCCGAAGTGCTCCGCATGAATGGGTACAGCACTGCTGCTTTTGGAAAATACCACGAAACACCACCCTGGGAAGCTTCTATTTCCGGACCTTTCGACCGTTGGCCTACCGGTTCCGGTTTTGATAAATTTTATGGATTCATTGGTGCCGAAACCAACCAGTGGCATCCGATGGTGTACGATGGCACAACCCGTGTTTACCCAAATGTGGATGATCCCAACTATCATTTCACAACCGATATGACAGACCAGGCCCTGGCATGGATAAACACCCAGCAATCATTAACTCCCGAAAAGCCTTTCTATGTTTATTTCGCTACGGCTGCAACCCATGCACCGCATCACGCACCCAAAGAATTCATCGAAAAATACAAGGGCAAATTCTCCATGGGCTGGGATAAACTTCGGGAACAAATACTTGAACGACAAAAAAAACTGGGTGTAGTTCCAGAAAATACCGTCCTTGCGCCAAAACCTGCTGATATTAAGGACTGGGATAAACTTACCCCGGACGAAAAAAGGCTTTTCGAAAGACAAATGGAAGTTTTTGCCGGTTTTGCCGAACACACCGATTATGAAATCGGACGCCTCATCGCTACCCTTGAACAAAGAGGTGAACTTGACAACACCCTGATTTTTTACATTGTCGGGGATAATGGTTCCAGTGCTGAAGGCGGCATGATTGGAATGTATAACGAAAATACCTATTTCAACGCCGTACAGGAAACCCTGGATATGCAACTGAGCAGGATTGATGAACTGGGAACAGAACACACTTACAGCCATTTTGCTGCCGGTTGGGCGGTTGCCGGAAATACTCCTTTCACCTGGACAAAGCAGGTGGCCTCCAATTTTGGCGGAACCCGCAACGGTATGGTAGCGCATTGGCCTGCCGGTATTAAATCGAAAAACGAAGTCCGCTCACAATTTCATCATGTAATTGATGTGGCGCCAACCATCTACGAAGCGGTGGGTATTCCTGCCCCCAAAATGGTTAACGGAATCGAACAGCGCCCCATCGAAGGGGTAAGTATGGTTTATTCTTTCGACAACGCCAAAGCCGCAGATACTCGTAAAACCCAATATTTTGAAATGATTGGCAACCGGGCTATTTACCACGAAGGCTGGTATGCCGGAACCATTCATAAGGCTCCGTGGGAAGCATCACCCAGAAGGCCTTTGGTAGAAGATATCTGGGAACTGTACAATGTGGATGAGGATTTTAGCCAGGCGCACAATCTGGCTGATAAAAATCCGGCCAAACTGGAAGAGATGAAAAAACTTTTCATGAAAGAGGCCCAAAAATACAATGTCCTGCCTATTGACGACCGTTCCGTCGAGCGGCTCGACCCGAGCATTGCCGGTCGTCCCGACCTGATGAACGGAAAGACCAAGCTCACGTTGTACGAAGGCGCAAAAGGAATTCCGGAAAATGCGTTCATCAATGTAAAAAACACATCTTTAACCATTACCGCTGACGTTGAAGTGAAATCAGATGCCAATGGAGTAATAGTTTGTCAGGGCGGAGACTTTGGAGGGTGGAGTTTTTATATGTTGGATGGAAAAGCCATTTACACCTACAACTGGGTTGGCCTTGAAAGTTACACAATCACTTCAACACAAAGGATTCCTGCCGGCAGGCAAAATCTTGTTTTTGATTTCGCTTATGAAGGCGGCCGGGGTGGCGGTGGCACAGGAACCATTCTGTTAAACGGCAAAAAAATTGGAGAAGGAAAAATAACCAACACCAATGCCAATACTTTTGGAATTGACGAATCGGCAGACGTGGGAACTGATGAAAATACTCCCGTAGTCCTTGGTTACCGGGGAAAAGAAAAATTCATCGGTAAAATCAATAGCGTGACAATCGAATTGAAAAAATAATCTTGATCCTGTGGTGGTACAAATCCCGGTTAAATGCGATTTGCCGGGATTTGTTCTTTTCAAGAAGAGATTATAATATTTTCTTAGTTAAAAACAGTAACCTTTGTTGTATGAAAAAGAATTCCCGTCTGATCAATTTGCTTATCGTTTTGACGATTGTGTTCCATTTCATAGCCTGTGTATCACCCGGTAATAAGGCTGTTAAAAACCTTCCCGGCGCAATGGTAAAAATTCCCGGCGGCACTTTCATGATGGGCGGAGACAATGATCAGGCTTCACCTGATGAATTTCCTAAACACAAGGTCACGGTGGATGGTTTCTGGATGGACGAAACCGAGGTGACTAACCGGCAATTTGCACAATTTGTTGAGGAAACCGGATACATTACTACTGCCGAAATAAAACCTGATTGGGAGGAAATCAAAAAAGGAGCTCCCCCAGGCACTCCCAAACCTCCTGACAGCGTATTGATAGCAGCGTCCCTTGTGTTTATTCCTGCTGATCAGTATGTTGACCTGAACGATTATACTGAATGGTGGAAATGGGAAAAAGATGCCAACTGGAAACATCCCCATGGAAAAGGAAGCGATATAGCCGGAAAAGAAGATTATCCGGTGGTGCATATTTCGTACTATGATGCCCTGGCATATTGCAAATGGGCTGGGAAAAGACTTCCCACCGAAGCAGAATGGGAATGGGCAGCCCGCGGGGGACTCACCAACAACATTTATCCCTGGGGCAACGAACCCATCGAAAAGGGAAACCCCAAAGCCAATTCGTGGAACGGTGAATTTCCTTACCGGAATACCCAATGGGACAAGTATTTTTATACTGCACCGGTAAAATCGTTCCAGCCCAATAACTACGGACTTTACGACATGGCAGGAAACGTATGGGAGTGGTGTTCCGATTGGTACCGCGCCGATTATTACGAAATGATCAACAGCCCCGAAGGGATCAAAAACCCTCAGGGTCCTGCCGACAGCTATGACCCTGAAGACCCATGGTCGCAAAAACGCAGCCTGCGTGGAGGTTCATTCTTGTGCAACGATTCCTATTGTTCGGGGTTCAGGGTTGCCCGCAGGATGAAAACCTCCCCCGATTCGGGCATGGAACATCTGGGATTCAGGTGTGTGAAGGACGAGTAGCAGCCCACTTCCTCACGTTGGATGGCGTTCTGTTTTCGACGATTTCGTTTGCCATAAAATCCATGTAGGGTTCCACATGCTTGTACAACCGCTTAAAACCCGCACACAGGTAGTTAAGTCCCGGCTCGCCATCCGGGGTTTTGGAGATCCTGTTCTTGGGACATTCGCCCGTGCAAATGTCAAGAAATTCGCATTCCCGGCAGTATCGCGGTAAGGTATCGCGCTTATTTTTCCCGAACTGTATCTGAGCGGGTGAAGTCATGTATTTGAGCAGTACATCATCCTTAATATTCCCCAGCTTGTACCCGGGAAAAACATAATGATCGCAGGAGTACACATCGCCGTTGTACTCCACAACCCCCGCATTTCCGCAGGTTTGGGCATACACGCAAACCGGGGGGGGCACCCGAAGCCAGTTTGCCAGAATGCAGTCGAAAGTGACAACATAATATTCACCCACATCTTTCCTTACCCACTCATCAAAAATCCTGATGAGGAAGTTACCATAATCTACAGGATCAACAGTCCAGTCGGTCACTTCGGCATTCTTTATCGAATCAGCCGGCAGTATTTTGAGTTCTTCAGGTCGGGCATCGGGATCCACCCATTCAACTATTGGGATGAACTGCATGTAACGGCTGCCTATTCCTTTCAAAAAATGGTAAACCTCGAGCGGATACCTGGCATTGTAATCATTCACCACCGACAAGGTATTAA
>CALFEP010000225.1 GCA_937950125.1 uncultured Bacteroidota bacterium | reverse complement strand
TACTTTGGTTGAATCCCTGGTTTGATAAAAGATGGGAAGAAACATGGATTGAAGGACTTGGAAGTCTTGATGGATTAACTTTTAGCAATTACACTTTATTAGGAATCAATTATGCATTGCTGTGTTTTTATGAAAATGATGAACTGGTTTATTTTAATGATTTCTACGATGAATGTTATTATCCTCATTTAACAGTAGTTCAGGAAACAATCAATCCCTGCCAATTCAACTGTTTTCCCAATCCTGCCAAAGACTGGACGGCTTTCGAATACACACTGCCCGGAAGCACAACAGACGGCATTATTAAAATTACCGATGTAACGGGAAATATCGTTCAAACGTTTACTATAACCGGTCAACAGGGAACTAAAATCTGGGATACCCGAAAAGTTAAATCCGGTGTATATTTCTACACATTAAATGTGTCAGGATTTAATAAGAGTGGGAAAATTGTTATTAGTAAATAAACTTAAAAGCGCTTTGCCAGAATATTGGCAAAGCGCTTTTTTATTCAGCTAAATATGAAATATTCAGTTTATTTATTATTAATTCTTTTATTCCGGATATCTGCATTCGGACAAAGTTTTGAAGTATCATGGCAGAAATGTTTTGGTGGAAGTGAGCAGGATCATGCTTATGATATTGTTAATATGCCTGATGGGTTCTTTATTGTAGGATCAACAGAATCGAATGATGGAGATGTATCTTTTAACAATGGAATTATTGATGGGTGGTTAATAAGGACTGACAATTCAGGAAATATCATATGGGAAAAAACCTACGGAGGAAGCAGTGGAGATGGTTTCCGCCGAATAATTCCTGATAATTCCGGGAATTATATTCTGGTTGGTGGTTCGGGTTCCTCAGATGGTGATATAAGCTATGATCCTTATCCGGATTCAGAGGATTTCTGGATTGTAAAAATTGATATTGATGGTAATATTATCTGGGATAAGATTGTGGGAGGCAGTTATGGAGATATAATATGGAATGGTTCACCTACTCTCGACGGAGGGGTTGTAGCGGTTGGGTGGACTTATTCAAATGATGGGGATGTCAGCGTTAATTATGGGGGCGCTGATACCTGGGCTGTTAAAATCAGCAGCGAAGGCGAATTGGAATGGGACTTTACCATTGGAACAGATTGGATAGATAAAGGGCAAGCCATATTAGCAACCTCTGATGGTGGATACCTGATTGGAAGCAATTCAATAATCCTTGAAGGAGGAGTTGGGAACATTACTTGTACACCACATACTTACGGATGGGTAGAAGGTGTAATATTTAAGCTCGATTCAAATTTAAATATTCAATGGCAACGCTGCTATGGAGGAAGTAATCACGATGGGATATTCGGTTTGTTAGAGGTGGAAGATGGTTATGTTTTTACCGGTTCTGCCTCATCAAATGATGGAGATGTTTCAGGCTTGCACGGAGAGTCCGATGCCTGGGTAGTTAAAGTAAATTTTGAAGGAAATATTATCTGGCAGAATCCATTGGGTGGCTCAAGATCAGAATCAGGTTCAAATATCTTACAGACAAATGACGGTGATTTTATTTCAGTAGTGAGCACCTATTCCAATAATGGCGATGTATCAGGGAACCATTCAACGAGTGAATATGATGCGGACATATGGTTGGCAAGACTGAACAGCAATGGAGAATTGTTATCACAGCAATGTTTTGGTGGAGCAGGCAATGAAATAGTTGAATTTGGTGTCGTAAAAAAAAGCGACAATAACTTTGTTATAGCCGGTCAGACTGATTACGGTCCTTCTTACGATGTAGGCTGCACACCGCATGGTGGGAACGGGGATGAAGATTATTGGGTGTTTGAGATTCAGGATACACTCACTTCAGTTCTTGCATCCCCCGAGTTTACGGAGGAAGTAAATGTTTACCCCAATCCTGCCGGCGAGTATGTTTGTTTTGAGGCTGCCGGTGGCGGGCAGGTAGAATTGCCGGAAGTAAAAATATTCAACGGCCTGGGCGTACCTGTGCAAAACCCAGTGTTGTACAAATCAGGGGGGAAGATAATATGGGATGTTCGTGGTGTAGCGAAAGGTGTGTATTTCTACCAGGTTACAAACAACGGGAATTATTCGGAATCAGGGAAAATTGTAGTTAATTGATATAGCCTAGAGGGTCGAAATTGAGATTATTTGAACCTGTTAAAAGAAGGAAAAGTAACCTTTGCATTTGAAAACACCGAACATCACTGGAATATGGAACTGCGTGTTTACAACATCTTCGGCAGCGAAATAAGCAGGCAACGGATTTACCGCAGCCAGCAAGCGGCGGAGATGGATGTTACAACCTGGCCAGCGGGGATTTACCTTGCGGTGATATTCAGCAATAGCGGGGCAGCGGGGAGGGTGAAGTTTGTGGTGGAGTAGCAAACTTCAATATTCGATATTCAGGATTCGATATTCGATATTTAAAAATCCTGAATATCGAATAATGAATTTTGAATTTTGAACCGCAGAATATGGAATGTTGAACCGCAGAATGTTTAATGATTGTTCGTTGCAGACCTGACAGGGTTTGAAACCCTGTCAGGGGTTTAATTAAAAATAATAAAAAATCAATGTAAAATGAAAAAGAAGATTATGATGTTATTGGTTCTGACGAACATTTTTATGGCGTATGGCCAAAGTTATGACCCATTGGTAAACCCTTTGAGGCAATGGAGCCGGATGCGCTGTTATGCAGGAAACACACCACCGGAAGGATGCATCACCTTTTTTAATAAATTTGATGGTGATACCCTGATAGAAAATCAACAGTACACGAAAGTTTGGGAGACGGATGATACTTTATTGATTAATTGGCAACTCAAAGGTTTCATACGTGAGGACATGCAAAGTAAACAGGTGTTTTTCAGAAGTTTTTGGCCTGTTGAAGGCTTGCTTTACGACTTTGATCTTCAGTTGAATGATACAATCTCGGTTACAAACACATATTTACAACCAAATGGCATGTACCCGGTGACTTTCATTTGCAATAAAATTGACAGTGTTTTTATTAATGGGAGTTATCGCAAAAAATTTACCCTTAAATATCTTGATTCCGGATATTATGAACATTATGAAACCTGGATCGAAGGCATTGGTTCGGAAGCTGGTGTAGTTGCGAGCGGATGGTCATATTGCATAGGAGCATATTATATCTCCCTTTGTTGTGAACAGGATGGTGAACTGTTGTATTCGACTCCTTTTAATTTCTGCCATTTCTATGGAAGCAACCTTGGGCCACAAATCACTACTACCCAACTCGATACTGCTTACAAAAATACACCCTACTCGTTTCAGTTGGAAATTACGCCTCATTCTTTTGATTCGGTCTTGTTTTTAAGCGATTGGTTGCCCTGGGATTTTACATTAGACCCCGTAACAGGCATTATCAGCGGAACACCACCTAATAATGCCACTAGTGATTTTTTTAAAGTAATGCTGAAAAACTGGAAGCTATGGACGGATGGTGAATGGTTTGATTTGGTTGTTGTAAATCCGGTTGGAATAACTTCACCAGATCATGAAAACGATTTTAAAGTGATTCCAGATCAGACCGGGGAAAATATTTGCTTTATTTTAGGTGACAATCTCCTGAAACAGCAAGGGTTGATTGAATGTTACGACCTTGTTGGCAGGAGAATGGAAAAAATACCTGTCGAAAACGGGCTAAACGAAATTGAAATTAATATTACCACCTGGCCGGCGGGAATTTACCTGGCGGTTATTTTTAGCAACGGCGGCGCTGTGGGAAGGAGTAAGTTTGTGGTGGAGTGAGAATTTGATATTTGACCCCTGACAGGGTTTTAAACCCTGTCAGGGTTGCGCTACACCCTCTGCCCTCTGCAAAAAAGGCGCTCTCCCCTTTCGGAAAAAGCGCCCGTATTTATACACGAAGACGGAATCTGCTACTATTTGGAAATAACGATCTTCTGAATTGAAATGCCTGATTGGCTTTTGGTTTGAACAAAATAAACCCCCTCCGGTCTGTCGGTGAGGTCAATTTCAGTGCCTGAACCATTGCATGTAAAATCTTGTGTATAGACCAAATCTCCTAAAGTATTAAAAATAAACATTTTGAACTCCCCTGAAATGTTTCCTGTTTGAAAATAAAACCGGCCGTTGGAAGGATTGGGATAAATACTGAAGTCCGATGTCGAAGAGGGTATTAA
>CALFEP010000224.1 GCA_937950125.1 uncultured Bacteroidota bacterium | reverse complement strand
TGCGGCTCATCATAACCAAGAAAGACTAATAATATGATCATCGAAGTAAAAGTCCCAAGTCCGGGTGAATCGATCACCGAAGTACAATTAGCAAGCTGGCTGGTAAAAGACGGCGACTATGTCGAAAAAAATACCGAAATAGCTGAAATCGACTCCGATAAGGCTACCCTCAGCATCAGCGCCGAAGAATCGGGAAAAATTCAGATTCTGGTTGCAGCTGGTGAAAAGGTTAATGTGGGAGCGGTGGTATGCACCATCAACACTGATGAAAAAGGCGAAGCCAAACCTTCCAAACCAGCGGATCAGGAAGAGAAGAAAGCTGCTCAACCGGAAACCAAACCGGAAACAAAACCTGCTCCAACTCCGGTTGAGTCCCCCAAAACCAACCAGCCTGAAGCCAAAGCCAGCAAGGTTGACCTTCACGTTTCACCATTAGCCAAAAAGCTGTTGGAAGCCAACAACCTTTCGGAGAACGACCTGGTTGACTTTTACAAACATCTGCGGATTGGTAAAAATGAGGTCGTTCAGTATCTCGACGACCGGCAAAACATAAAACCTGCAGGAGCCGAAGTCCAGGTTACTGCTTCCTGGGGAGGAAACCGCGAATCAACACGAAAAAAGATGACAACCCTCAGGTTGAAACTTTCTGAACGGCTGGTTGCGGTGAAAAACCAAACGGCCATGCTCACCACATTCAACGAGGTGAACATGACCCCGATTTATAAAATCCGTGAAAAATACAAGGAAGTCTTTAAGGAAAAATACGGCATTTCGCTGGGTTTCATGTCATTTTTCACCAAGGCCGTTACCGAGGCACTGCAGCATTTTCCGCAGGTGAATGCCCAGATTGACGGCGATGAAATGGTGTTTTTCGATTATGCCGATATCGGGATTGCCGTAAGCGCCCCCAAAGGGTTGATGGTTCCCGTGATCAGGAATGCTGAAACGCTTAAACTTCATGAAATTGAGATTGAAATTAAAAACCTGGCTACCAAGGCACGCAACGGCAAACTTACCATCGATGAAATGACCGGAGGCACTTTTACCATCACCAACGGCGGCGTTTTTGGATCGATGCTTTCCACACCAATATTGAACCCGCCGCAAAGCGCCATCCTGGGCATGCACAACATTGTTGAACGCCCTGTTGCCGTGAACGGAAAAGTTGAAATTCACCCGATTATGTATGTGGCTTTATCTTACGACCACCGCGTCATCGATGGACGCGAGTCGGTCGGGTTCCTGGTGAAAGTAAAGGAAATGCTTGAAGATCCTGCCAAAATGCTCTTTCAGGGCAATGATCCGCTAAAAACACTTCTCGGGTTGTAAAAATTTTATTCTTCATCAAAGTCCAATTTTTAAAATTGAAATGAAAAAACTGATTTTTGGGATTTTGTTTCTTGTCATTGGCATTTTCTGGACATTGATAAGCCTCTCCGTTCTTATTAATGATTCGGATGAAGTTCTGGACACGGTTATCATTCTGCTGTTTTTCCTGATTCCTGGAATAATGCTTGTTTTTACGGGCATCAAATCCATCAGAAAATACAAATCAGGTAAAATTGCCGAAACGCCTGTTTTTGATGATAAAACCATTCTGGCCGATTGGGAAATCAACGGCAGGGAATGGGAACGATTCAAAGAACGGAAATGCTCCCCCGATTCCATCAACCGGACAGCCTTCACTTACGCTTTGTTTTTTGGTTTGGGAGCAGGTGGATTCGTGGCACTGTTGTTCATTAACCAGCCCACCGATATCATTTTGTTTGCAGGAGTAATTTCTGCGCTAATGGGTACTGGTATTTCTTTTTATTTTTTCAGAAAACAGGAGCACGAAAAATATGGTTTTGCCAACAGCCTCAACACCTGCCGGGTGATGCTCACGCATCATTATGCCGATTTTTGTGGTAACGTTTTCCCCCTCAACACCAACAACCGGAGTGTCAGAAATGTACGGTTGTTACAGCGGGTTGGATACTCGTTTCTGTTTTTCACCTTAAAAAAATACACTTGGTACACTGTCAGCTACATTTATTACGAAATTCCTGTTCCCGAAAACAATATTGATTTAGCCCAAAAGCTGATTGATGATAAAAGGTTTGATGTTTATTATGTTTCGGATGAAGAGGTCATGAAAACCGCAAATAACCTTCAAAAGCGCTTCCCCCGTATTTTTGGTACAAAAACGAAGGATTGATAAGCAGGAAAAACAACTTACCTCAATCTTCCAGGTAAGTATCCTATTTTCAATTTATTGAGAAAAACGTTCCCTTTTTCTTACGCTGAATTCTGTTCCCTCCGCAAAAACCTTCAAATTTTCATCTCATGGTTTTCAGCCAGGCTTCAACCTGCGTACCAGCCTAATTTTGTGAGTGATAAATATTTTTCACCATGAAATTTGCTGCATTATGAAAACAAAAAACTACATGCTGCTCATTGTTGTTGGATTAACCTTTCAGCTCATGGCACAGGACAAATCGGGGCAGGGTTCGTCTGTTGCCCATCCGGTCATGGATGTTTACATTAATTGCATTTCCTGTGATTTTCAATACCTGAAAGAAAACATGAGTTACCTTAACTTTTCACGCGAGCCCGAAACGGCGGATGTTTATATTATCGTGACCTCCCTGCCCACTGGCAGCGGGGGCGAGGAATTTTTGATGGAGCTGGCCGGCAGACAAAGGTTTGCAGCTATTCATGACACACTCAGATTTACCACCGGCGCCGATATGACACGATCCGGGATCAGAAATCTGATGCTTGACCGTCTGAAAACCGCTCTTGTGCCTTTCCTTTTAAAAACTTCGTTCGCCGATAATATCACTGTTTCCTTCGACAAAACAAATGAATCATATCAGAACGATGAAACGGACAAATGGCGCAATTGGCTGTTTGCCATTGGTTTTTCAGGCTCAGTACACGAGGAAAAATCGTTCAGCCATTTATCAGTAAATCCAAGTATTGATGTTTCCAAAATAACACCAGACATAAAAATTGAGATGGCCTCACATGTTGATTTCAACCGGAACACCTACAGGTTTTGGGAAAATGATTCGCTGGTTGACAGTTTTGTTTCGGCCATGAAAGATTTTGGACTGAGTGGGTTGATTGTCAAAAGTGCAGGCGACCATGCCGGAATTGGCGGTTTAGTTTCCGTAAAAAGCAGCCTTTTTTACAACCTCAAAAAACAAATAATTGTGGCGCCTGCTTTTGAATACAATCTTTACAAATACAAAGAAGCTTCTCGAAAGCAGTTGGTTATTCGCTATATTGCTGGTTACGAACATTCTGACTATGTTGCTCCCACCATCGAAGGCAATCTTCACAACCGCCTTTTTTGGCATGAGATGACAATTGGATTTTCGGTTGTCGAAAAATTTGGAACCATTGATGCTACCATTCGTGGATCGAATTACCTGCACGATGTGTCCTGTTATGATCTGGGTGCAGGTTTTATGGCGGATATCAATATCTGCAAAGGTTTTTCGGTGATTACAAATTTCAATGTCGAATACAGGCGCAACCAGATTTCGCTGCAGGGTGGTAATTTGTCACCAGAATCGCAGCTGCTTGGAATACAGGAAATGGAGACCGAATTTAGTTTTAATGCAGGTATTGGATTTTCATTTCGGTTCGGTTCGATCAACAACAATACTGTAAACCCCAGGTTTGACCTTTGATTGGAAGTTGATTTTTCAGAAAAAAAAACGATACCATCGCTTTAGGCGAGTGGTATCGCATTTTTGTATGTTGTGTAACAAAAGATAGGCAATGAAAGGCGTACCTTTTTACCCGCACGCCGAATAATTGCAACTGGTGCAAATCATGCAACCTTCACGGTAAACAAGTGTGCCTTCGGAGCCACAGTCGGGGCATTTCGATTTTTTGGCTACCGTTCCGTCGGGAACATATTTTTTAAGGGCACGTACCACGCCGTTTTTCCAGGTATTGATGGATTCGCTGTCCAACACAAGGTTGTTTACAATGTCAACTACGTAATGCAAGGGCATTCCATGACGCAGAACTCCGGATATTAGCTTGGCGTAATTCCAGAATTCTTTGTTAAACTGACGTGAAAGACCTTCCATGGTGATTTTAAATCCGTCGGGATCGAGGAATTGGAAGTCGTATCTTGATCCGTTGGCTTCCTTGTTTTTAATCACCCAACCTTTTGTAACCCAGTCGGGCAGGAAGAAACCGCGGGCTTTCCCGGTGAAAATTTCGTATGGTCTGTTGTTGAGGGTTCCAATTACTGCAACCCATTTTTCGGTATCGTTGCTGAACCAAACCACGTCGGCCTTTAGTTTTTT
>CALFEP010000223.1 GCA_937950125.1 uncultured Bacteroidota bacterium | reverse complement strand
CGAATCTTTTATCAGTTCAATCTGTGTGGTGATGCGCTCTTTGAGGGCGTCCACATGGCTGATAATGCCGATGGTACGATTGGTTTCGTGCTGCAACTTTTCGAGCGCTGAAAGGGCTACATCGAGCGTTTCCTGATCGAGGCTGCCGAAGCCTTCGTCGATAAAAAGGCTGCTGATGCGGGTTTTGGCGCCTGCCAGATCGGAAAGTCCCAGCGCCAGTGCCAGGCTGACCAGGAAACTTTCGCCACCCGATAACGTTTTTACTGAGCGTTTTTCGCCGCCGTGATAAATATCAGTTACGAAGAGTTCGTCCACATTTTCATTTTTTTCGTAAACCAACTGGTAGCGGTCGGTAAGTTTTGCCAGATGAAAATTGGCTTTTCCTAACATGAAACGCATTGTAAGCTCCTGTGCGAACCTTGAAAACTTGTCGCCCTTAGCACTTCCAATCAGTTGGCTGAGTGCATCCCAACGGTAAAACTCGATTTCCTGAGCCTTTAATTCACCGGCAATTTCTTGAAATTTCAACCGGTTGGCAGCATCGGTTTCGAGCTTGTTTTTCAGGCTTCCGATTTCCTGGTTTTTTGTGTTTATCTGTTTTTCAAAGTCTTCATTCTGAACTTTTAGAGCTTCAAGATCGGTATCAGCATCATCTTTTTTGATCAATTCCTCCATTTTGTTCGTTGTGTCGGCAATGGACTGAGCATTGCGCTGACCGACTTCAGCAACTTGTGCCAGCCGGGTTTCGATTTTGTTGGCATCTTCCGGGCTGAGAATGGTTTTACGGGCATCCTCAACCGACTCAAAACCAACAGAAAGTAGCAATTTACCGAGGTTAACCCGCAACGACTCCAATTCACTTTCGTTTTGGTCTTTTTCCAACCGGAGGTTATCAGCCAGTTCGTTTTTGTTCTTGGCATCGCTTTGCAAAGTCGCTATACCTCGCTCAAAATCATGAATTTGTTTATCTATTTCCTTGATTCTTTTCTCAAGTTCCTGCTTCTCCTTTTCCGGATCAGCATTACCAAAAATCTGCTTTCTGTTTTCTGATTTAGCTGACAAAAGGTTTATCAGGTCTCCCAGATGGGTTTTTAATTCTGAAAACTGAATGGCCAGTTTCTGAGCCTGATTTTCTTTTTCAACCAATGAAGCATTGAGCGACGCCAGCCGTTCATTAGCTTCCTGATTTTGTTGCAGGGCTTGTTTATAAAAATTTTGCTGCTTCCTTAATTCAGCAAGCGATTGGTCGAAAGTAAAATCTTGTAAAAAATAAACCCGGTATTTTCCAAGACCATCTGTCAGCATTTCCTCTGAAATCCTTAACTCATCAGCCTTTTCAACAAAACGGGTCAGATTTTTCAGGTTTGAATTCAAAGCAGAAAGTTGTTGCAACGACAACAGGGTGTTTTTCGATCCCTCCAACGCTATTTTTGTGTGATTTTGGAGCGTTTTCAATCCTGAAATGTCTTCAATATGCTGTTTCTCTGCGATTTGCGCACCAAGATTTTCAAACCCACTCGACGAATCTTTCAGATTTTTTTCTGTCTTTGCCAACGCAGCCTTTTCAGCTTCCAGCATTGCCGATGTTTTGCTTTGCTTTTTCATCATCTCGTCTCTGTTCCGTTTCAGTTCCTTTTCCTGAGCCGTTTTTTCAGCCAGAAATAGCGCTGTGCCGCTCAGTTGGCCTGAATAAGATTCGACAAAAGGGTGATGCAGCGAGCCGCACAAAGGGCAAGGCCGGTTAGGTTCAAGTTTTTTGCGAACATCATCAAAACTGGCTTCCAGCGCCTCACGCTCCTTGCGCAGTTGCAGCTCTGCAATGTGTATTCCAAGGATTTCAAGCGATTTATCCATTGCAGCTATTTCCTTACCAAGGTTTTCAAGCGAAGTTTCCTTTTCTGAAATCCGGGCTTCAGTTTCTGAAAACTCTTTTGAAAAAGAAATGTAATTATCTGAAAACCTGATCATTTCCTCAATCAATTTCAGTTTTTGCTGAAGTGTGTCGATTGCCTGTATAACAACTTCCTGATTTTGACTGCCTGGCGGAATTTTCTGTTCCAGAAACATTTTTTGATCAGAAACCTGCCGAACATGACCTTCAAGGAAACTGATCTTTGCAGCAATGCCGGATATTTTCTGCATCTTCGGATACAAATCAGGGATTTCGGACTTGAAAGTTTTTTCAAAGTGTGACATCTCTTTCTGCCAGGAAATCAGTTTTTCAGTAAGGCCGGGCAGTGTTTCCTGAAGGCTTTCCAGCAAAGGATTCTGTTCAATGAAAGTCCTGATTTTTTCCAGTTTCCCTTTCACTGCAAGCAATTCAATATTTGCGTTGGCTTTTTCCGTTTGGCTATCCCGGATGTTGTTTTCCAAATCTGTCAATTGCTTTCTGAAATCCTTTTCCCGTGCTTCTGCCATGCGGATTTCCTGGTCAAGATTCCTCACTTTTTCAAATAATGGCAGCTTCTCATGCAGCAGCGCATTCCATTGAGTTCTTTTTTCATTTGCCGAAACCAGCAAAGTTTCAATTTCTGCAGCCTTCCGGGTTGACGTATCATATTCTTCCAGGACTTGCTTTAAGCGGATTTCGAGGTTTTTAGCATTAATAATCAAACGGTTATGCGTGTCTATATCGCTTTTTAAAGGAAGTACTTTTTTGTGTTGGGCAAGCTTGCTTTCGTCATCAGTCATAAGCTGTTTTTCCTGCCTGATTTTTTCAGCCTGAACCTGAAGATTGGCCAGGCCGGTTTTCAACTGCTTAAGTTCGTTTTTCAAAAGAATGGCAGCTGTAATTTTCTCTTTGAGTGTAGCAACTTGTTGAATTTCTGCCTGCAGGGCTGAAAATTGTTGTTTAAATTCAGCCAGTTCGATGTCAGGCAAAATGCGGATGTCGCCCTGTTTTTCCCTGATTCTGTCCAGTTTGTTCTTCTCTTCCCGCTGTTTTTCAAAAGCAAGAACACCAAGCCTTCTGTAAATCTCAGTCCCTGTAATTTTTTCCAGGAGTTCGCTTCTTTCTTTAGCATCCGATTTCAGAAAACGGGCAAATTCGCCCTGCGACAACAGGATAGATTTGACGAACTGGTCGTAGTTCAAGGCAATGATCTCGGCATTTTTGGCCGGAACATCGCTCTTTTTCAGGTCCAAAAATTCAAATTTCTCTTCCTTGTTTTTCACAGCCAACGACATTTCGTAATCACGCAGGTTGCCTGTTCTGGCGCGGCTTATCTCCCACTTGGTCCTATAAATTTTTCCCATAGCCTCGTATTCCACTTCGGCAAAAGCATCGTGGGTGTTGCGTGTAATCAAAGAGCCAAATTTTTCGATATAATTTTTTGAAAGGCTGCCCGTGCGCGGGGTTTGATTGAACAAAGCCAGGGTGATGGCATCGAGCAGGGTGCTTTTACCCGAACCTGTTGGCCCGGTGATGGCAAAAAGCCCTGTTTCGGCCAACGGACTGACGGTAAAATTTACTTGATGTAAACCTTTCAGCGAGTGGATGTTTTGAAGTCGGATGGTATTGATTTTCATCTAATTAATATTTTACAGAAAAATAATTTCTTCCTCAACAATTGTTTTTTCAAAGCAAATTTTCCTGATGAGCCAATTCAAGCAATTCACCAAAGGACTTCAAAAAAGGTTCACGGTCGGTAATTCCTTCCTGATCCAGTAATTTTTCAAAAACCTGCTTTTCGCCCAAATCGTGGAGGGTGCGTTCTTCAGCAGCTAAAATGTTCTCGGTCCTGCGGTTACTAAAGCGAATGGCATTTTTGACGATTTGTCTGCTTTGATTTTCAACATTAAAATTAGCCACAAATTCATCAAAAGCGCGCAGAACCAGCGGATCGTTATCCTCCTCAACCACTTGTAAATCAATCCAAACCGGCAAGCCGCCTTCAGGTTTCATTTCATCTAAAGCTTTCCTGGTTTGGTTCAGCGTCCCTTCCATTTTTATTAGTTTCCTGAAAACCGGAACTTCGATGGGCAGAACTTCGATATCAGGAAAACCTGTTTTTAACAAAAAAACATTCTTTGAATCATTCAATTCGCTGAAGCTGAGGGGCAGCGGCGACCCGGAATACACCACAGGAGGGATTGGTGAAATGGTTTGTGGCCGGTGCAGGTGGCCTAATGCAAAATAATCGAACGCCGGAAAATCAGCTGCAGCCACTGCAGCCAGGTTACCAATCTGTATATCACGCTCAGTATCCGAAACCTGCCCTCCCTGAACAAACAGATGCCCGGTGGCAATCACCGGGATTTGCTGATCCCTGAATGATTGGGTTATAGCGAAAAGGTTCTGGTAAAACGCTGAGATACCACTCCTGATAGCCTGGATTTTATCGTCATACTTTTCACCAACCACCGATTCCCTGATGTTGCGGTCGCGAAGGAAAGGCGCCGCCACAACCACCGAGTGGGTTCTTCCCGATTCGTCTTTCAATTGAATGATCAGTTCCTCATTTATTTCTGGCACACCGCCAATAACTTTCACATTCAACAATTCGAGGATGTCTTTTGGCGCTTCCAGCGTACCCACTGAATCGTGGTTTCCACCTGTTATCACAACCTGGCGGCAGGAAGTTCCGATAAGACTGGTGAGAAAACGATAGTACAGTTTGAGCGAGCTGTTTGTAGGATAACCTGTATCGAAAATGTCGCCACAAACGAGCAGGCATTCCACCTGGTGTTCATTGATAAGGTGCCTCAGCCACCCGAAAAAAAGCTGGTGTTCTTCTTCACGGTCGTGTCCGTAAAGCTTTTGGCCAATATGCCAATCGGAAGTATGAAGAATTTTCATGAGAAATTTATTGAAAAGGCAAATGTAGGAAAATGGGAAATTGGAGAAATGGAAAAGTGGAAGGTTGGATAAATGGAAAGTTGGAAAAATGGAAAAATGGAAAGGTGGAAAAATGGAAAAATGGAATGTTGGAAAGATGGAATAGTGGAAGGTTGGAAAAATGGAAAAATGGAAAGGTGGAAAAATGGAATGTTGGAAAGATGGAATAGTGGAAGGTTGGAAAAATGGAAAA
>CALFEP010000222.1 GCA_937950125.1 uncultured Bacteroidota bacterium | reverse complement strand
GACTACCAATGATTACCAATGACCATTTATAATCTTCCTTTTCCACCCTAATTTGCCCGTTTGCTGAAGTAGGCTACTTTTTCGATTGACGTTATCATGTCGTATTCCTCGAGGTAAACGTGTGAAGGAACACTAAGCGGCCTTGGGGTGTAATTGAGAATACCGGTAACTCCTGAGTTGATGAGGCGCTCGGCAGTATCTTCGGCCTTCTCCCCCGGAACAACAAGAATTCCAATTTCAATTCTTTCCCTTTTAACCACTTCCTCAATCTGATCCATAGGATACGTGCGCACTCCGGCATATAAACGACCTGTTTTTTCGGGGTCTGAATCAAATGCTGCAATTACTTTCAGCTTGCTTCGCTTTCCATTAAAATAGGTGATGATGGCCTTTCCAAGATTTCCAATCCCTACAACTGCCACGTTGATCCCTTTTTCGGTATCAATTATACTCCCAATAAGATTTACAAGCTCCTGAATATCATATCCTTTGCGTAAAGTACCGGTGTAACCTATCAGCATAATGTCGCGCCTGACCTGTACCGGCGTTATGTGAAGTGAATTGGCCAGTTCGTGCGAATAAATGTACTTTTTGCCCTCATCAAGACACAACATCAGGTTCCTTCTGTAAATACTTAATCGCTCAACAGTCTTATCTGGTAAAGGTTTCATTCTTTTAAAGTCGTTTTGTAACGGTTTTGTTTACTCTTTTTAACATTTTTTTTATAAAATTCACATTTGAAATAATTCAAATGAAATTTCCTGACAACGAATCCGTCATTACTACACCGGCAGTATCACCCTGAATTCGGTTCCCTGGTCGGGTTCGCTGTAAACCTCGATTTCACCTTTGTTCAAATCGACAATTTTCCTGACAATTGACAAACCCAGCCCACTTCCTGTGATGTTTCTTGTTTTCGGGTTTTTAATTCTGAAAAAGTCTTTAAACAATTCTGATTTATCCTCTTCGCTGATTCCAATGCCTGAATCTTTGACGCTGATAATTGTCGTTCCAACTTTTTCGGAAAGGTCGATGTCAACTGATCCACCATTTTTATTATACTTAATGGCATTTGATATCAGGTTGTTGAGAATAATTTCGATTTCTTCAGGATCGATATTTTTCTTAAGTTTTTCGGGTGCATTCAGCGAGATTTCCACATCCTTTTGAATGGCAAAAGGCATCATGGTGTCGATGGCCATGCGTGTAATGCTTACCAGGTCGGTGTTTTCGATTTTTTGGCTGGGTTTGCCCGATTCTATTTTCGTAAGGTCAAGCAAATCGAGGATCAGGTTCCGCATGCCCGTAAGGCGGTTGAGTGAGCGGTCAACGGCTTCGTTGTAGTCGTCGAGGGTGTCGCCCAACTGTCTTTCCTTTATCATTTTCAGGTAGCCTTCCACGGCGTTGAGCGGGGCTTTGAGTTCGTGCGACAGCACCGAAAGAAACTGAAACCTCACCTGCTTGCCCTCGTGCTTCATCTCACGCGCCATACGCTTGAGGTAGAGCTGTTTGGTGATATTTTCGAGTGATGATTTGAGTTCCTGCGGTGTGAAAGGTTTTGGTATAAAGTCGTAGGCGCCGTTGTTGGTGGCCTTAACAGCCAAATCGAGCGATGCATACGAGGTTATCATCACCACCAGGATGTCGTATTTTTTCTTTCGTATGTACTCAAGCACTTCCACGCCCTGCATTCCGGGAAGTTTGTTGTCCAACAAAACAATGTCGGGCTTGTCTGATTCAATCATTTCAATGGATTCCTCGCCGGAACCGGCCTCAAAGGTTGCAAACTCATACACCTCGTCCATGAAAGGAAAATCCACCCTGAAATTTCTTAAAATGCGCTCCACCCCCGATCTGATGCCTGGTTCGTCGTCCACGACCAATATTTTCAATGTTGCCATTTTTAGAGTTTCAGCAATTTTTTGATTTCCATTTCCAGTTGGTCAGCACGGATGCCTTTGTCCAAAATCAGGTCAGCTTTTATCCATGCATTCTGGTTTTCTTCATTCAGGTTGAAACTTAGGCCGGTTTCGGCCGTAACGGCGGTGGCCAGGATGACCGGAACATCGGGGTATTTTTTCTTGATTTTATAACTCAGGATGAATCCGCTGTCTTCGTTTTCCATCATCAGGTCAAAAATGGCCAGGTCGGGTTTGAAGGTCTCGAACATTTTTTCGGCTTCACGCTGGCTGTCGGCTGTAACTACTTCAAATCCAAAATGCTCTGCCCTAATTTTCATCTGGAACATATAGTCCGGATCGTCGTCAACTAATAAAATGGTTTTTTTCATGTTTTAATGTTAATATTTTGTCGGTTTTTAATCTGATTTTCATCATATTATAACCAGGAAGCGGGTCAGTTTTTATTACAAATTTCTTGGAAAACTTATTTTGAAAGTGGTACCGGTGGAGCCTGAATTTGGGTCATCGTTCGATTTGACATCAATTTTGCCCTGGTGCATTTTTACGATGCCGTAAACCAGTGGCAGGCCAAGTCCGGTACCTTTTCCGATGCCTTTGGTGGTGAAAAACGGCGTAAAGACGTGTTCCATGTTTTCCTTTGAAATGCCGGTTCCGGTGTCGGCCACCTCGATGAAAACATTGTCGCTGCTATCGTAAAGCCGCAGCGTGAGGGTTCCTCCCGCCGGCATGGCTTCAACAGCATTTTTTTCAAGATTGGTGAGCACCTGCATCATCTGGTCGTTGTCAACATTGGCCATCGGACTTTTAATGTCCGGTTCAAAAATGATTTCCACATTTTCGGTTTTAATAATGCTGGCCATGCTTTGTTTCACAAAATCAATCATGTTGGTGGGTTGCAGGTTTACCTGGTTTTTCCGGGCGAAGTTGAGCAGTCCTCCAACGATTTTTTTACAACGGGCAGCCTGTTCAACAATCAACTCCAGGTCTTTGCGGATTGGATCGCTTTCAGGGGCTTCGTCTTTCAGAATGTTGCTGTACATGGTGATCACACCCAGCGGATTATTGAGTTCGTGGGCAATTCCGGCTGAAAGTTGCCCCATGCTTGCAAGTTTTTCCGACTGTTTCAGCGCCTGGCGGGCGGAGGCAAGTTTTTGGTTTGAGTCGTTCAATTCGTAAATCGATTCGTGTAGTTTTTCGATGGAGTAAGGCAGGCACATCTCATTTTCGGCCAGACCCTGTATGATGGCGATGGCATGGTCGCGGCAGGTATCGTAGCCGCAGGCACCACAGTTGAGGTGGTCTTTTTCTTCAAATTTTCCGAATGAGGCCAGAATTTTCA
>CALFEP010000221.1 GCA_937950125.1 uncultured Bacteroidota bacterium | reverse complement strand
CAAAAGCGCTTTATTTGGTTTGGTTATTTTGAAAGGATTTATAGGAGAAAGATAGACAAAAAGGAGGTGCTGGAAAAAACGAGGGTTCCGGACCCTTTAAAAGTTCGGAACCCTTATGAATTACCCTTTCTGAAATACCAGCCAGGTCTGATTTTTAAAAACCTTCCCTTGTTTTTTCGTACCTTATCGTTCCATCTTCGCCTCCCGGCCCGGCAAAACGGAAACCGTTTTTCAACAAAACACCCAATGAGGCCTCGTTTTCTTCATCGGTTTCGGCAATCACCATTTTTAATTCTGGGTTTCGGAAAGCCCACTTCAAAATACCTTGTAATGCTTCACTGGCATAGCCTTTACGCTGGAATGTCTCCATGATTCCATAACCGGTTTCAGCCACTCCGTTCTCATCCGGAGCGCCTTTAAAACCGATACCTCCAACGGCAACCCTTTTGCGCTGGTCTTCATTTTTCAAAACGATATACCAGGCAAGCCATCCGCGATTTGCAGGGTTTTCGTTTAAACGGTCGAGAAACCATTTCATGGTACTTTCATCGTTACCTGCAGGAGGCCAGTTTTCGGGAATTTCTGCATTTAACAGTTTTGAGAATTCTGATCTGCCGGCAAGTTCTGCCTCAGCCATTTCACAGGATGCGGCAGTAAGTTCAAGCCGGTGTGTTTCAATAATAAACGGGTCCATTTTTTTACAATTTGGTAATTACTGACGCTCCGGAAATGTTCAGGTTTTCAATCTCCGGATCGCCATAATAGCGGAGAACAGAAGCACCAGACAAGGTTGCTGAGAGAAAATCGGTGACATGCACCGTTGCGTCGCTTGCTCCACTCAGATGAAAATCTCCTGAATAGCAAACAAAATTACCCATATGCAAAACACTTGCCCCACTTGCTTCAATTTCCAGGTTGTTGCAGCCTCCGCTAAGGTTGATTACACTGGCTCCAGAGAGTTCAAAATGACAATCGTCAGCTTCGATGTTCCCGGATAACATGCTTGCTCCTGACAAATCGATGTCAAAATCATGGTTGGATGAAAATCCAGTCAGTTCGATATCGGATGCTCCACTGGCTTTCAATTCCTGAATAATGGGCATGTGGATTTCGGCATAAAGATGGACATTGTTGTAATTTTTGTCATCATCGAGTTCAATCACAAGCCAGTCGCCACTTTTATAAACATCAAGGTACTTCACAATGTTGTCGTCAACATTCAGCATCACAAAGAAAGTATCAGAGGGCAGAATGGTTGCCTCGAACGCATAACTGACATCAACTTTGGTAAAGTTACCAAACGAGTACTCAACCTCCACCACATCGCCCGAGCCTTTCACCGAGCCACAACACAACTCATCAACATTGCATCCCGAAAACTGAATTAGCGTTAAAATTGCTAACATCCAGACAATTGCTTGTTTTTTCATGATCAAATTATTTAAGTTTTGAAATAAATTCAACCCAAAAGACAAATGAATTTGAGATGGGTCGCAATTTTCTTCAAAGAATTTTAAAAACTGAATATCGATGACTCATTTTCTTCGTTTTAGGACATGTTGTTTTTGAACAAATTTTTTTTAACGTGGTTTATTGCCGGGATGCGAAACAAAGTCTTGAAAATAGTGTGGATGTTTTTTCTGTTAACGGTGTTCATCATGCCGCAAACCTTAAAGACTTTCCATATTTTCAATTTCCACCATGGTCATCTCGACTGTCATCTCAGCCATAAATATCAAAATGGCATTAATCCGGTTGACGAACATTGTCCTGTTTGTAAACTTGTTTTCACTTTTTATGGCATCGAAGAGTACAAAAATGTTGTTCTTGTTTCTGATGGCAAAACGGCCCTTTTTTCTGAGAAACTCATCACCATTCATACCGGTTCACATTCATATAATTACCAGTTGCGTGCACCTCCTGCCGCCTGAAACAAAGCTCATTTTTTCAGGTATTTCATGAATTTATAAACACAAAATTTTTTGCTTTGGCAGGAAGAAAAACCATTTTATTGTTTCTGCTGTTAATGGCTGTTTGCGCACGCGGGCAGCAGATGTTTTCGCTTTCGGGTGTGGTAACCGACACGTTGGGCGTACCCGTCGAAAATGCGGTCATTCACCTCGATGGCTCATCGGGTTTAGTACTTTCGGCGAAGGATGGTGCTTTTATTTTTTCTGGAATTAGCGCCGGCAGTTATCATTTTTGTGCCCGCAGCCTGGGTTTTTCCACTTTTTATGACACCATTTTTATTAACTCAAATGTGTCAGGATTTGCGGTAGTATTGCACCGCGAACCGGTTCAACTGGAGTCGGTGACCATCATGGAAAATCCGGTAGAAAGGCAAAGGCGTCAGGAAAGTCACAATATTGGTGTTGTCGGGTCGGATTTTCTGACCGAAAACCGCGAAGGAAGTCTGATGAAAACGTTGGAGAAACTACCTGGTATTTCGTCAATCGAAATTGGTTCGGGTGAATCGAAACCGCAGATACGAGGCCTGGGATTCAACAGGGTGGTAGTGGCTGAAAATGGCATAAAGCACGAAGGGCAACAATGGGGGCACGATCACGGGTTGGAAATTGATCAGTTTGGCGTTGAATCGGCTGAAGTGATCAAAGGACCGGCTTCATTGATGTATGGCTCCGATGCCATTGGCGGGGTGATTAACCTAAAACAATTTATAATTCCTGCTGATGATGGCGTTGCCGGTCAGATGACGATCCATGGCAGGACGAACAATAATTTAATGGGTATTAATGCCGGTTTAAAAGGCAGGAATGCCAACAGGTTTTATGCAGTGAAACTCACTGCCATGGCCAATGGTGACTACCGGGTTCCAACCGATACAATAAGTTATAATACCTATGATTTTACACTGAAAAACGGGTATTTGAAAAACACTGCAGGCCGTGAAATGAATGTTTTTGCTGCAGGTGGCTTTTCATGGAAAAGGGGAATTACAAGCATAACAGCAAATAATTATTTCCGCAAAAGTGGCTTTTATGCCGATGCCCATGGTTTTGAAATCCGCAACAGCCAAATCGACTTTCTTTCTTCCTCCCGCGATATCGATCTGCCTTACCAGCAGGTAAATCACTTCAAAATTGCATCCTATACAACTTTGTTTTTTAAAAATCATAAGCTGGAAATCAATGTTGGCTACCAGAACAATTTCAGGCAGGAGCATAGCGAACCAGTTCAGCATGGCTATATGCCAGCACCTGACAACACCCTCGAACGAGCGTATAAAAAGGATATTACATCAGCCAATGTTGTCATGAATCATATTTTTTCTGAAATGCACACTTTGACCGCCGGTATTCAATTTGAATTCCAAAATAACCAGCGCGGGGGCTGGGGATTTATGATCCCTTCGTTCAGGAAATTTACGACCGGGACATTTATTTATGATAAATTTCTGATGAACGATAAACTCACCCTGAATTCAGGAGTACGTTTTGATTTCGGAACCCTTGCTACCGATGCGTACCACGACTGGTACATGTCGCCGGTTTATGATGAAAACGGCAATCAGACAGGCATGGATTATCTTGAAAGAAGTGCTTCACTTCAGAAAGAGTTCACGAATGTAACCTGGTCGGCAGGAGTGAGTTATGCTTTGACGAAATGGCTTATGAAGCTGAATATTGGAAAAAGCTTCCGCATGCCCGATGCTCGCGAACTGGCCGCCAATGGTGTAAATTATCAATTGTACCGCCAGGAACTGGGCGACAAAACAATTACATCTGAAATAGCCTGGCAGGCCGATCTGTTTGCTGAATACAAACTGCCTTTCACCACAGTTTCATTCTCTCCTTTCTTCACCTGGTTTCCAAATTATATATACCTGAATCCGACGGCTGACTTTTCGCCGGAAACCGGATTGCAGGAATATGTTTTTGTTCAGAATGAGGTGCTCAGAGCAGGAATGGAATTTGAGGTTCACCAACGGGTCAGATCAGATTTTGATTTGGGAGCCGCATTGGAATATGTGTATTCAGAGCAACTTTCGGGACAAAAGCAAGGGTTTGGATTGCCATTTTCACCACCCTTTTCGGGAACCATCAGCCTGAAATGGGAAAAAACTTTAAAACAAGGGGTTGTCGGCGATTTATATTTGCTGGCTGAAACAGTCATCGCCGCCAGGCAGGAAAGCGTTGTTCCTCCTGAAGAGCCTACCCCGGGTTATGAAGTCTTCCATTTTTCTGCAGGAGGAAATTTTACAATCCTGAGAAAGAAAATCGATTGGGTTTTGCAGTTTCAAAACATTTTTAATACAAAATATTTTAATCATACAAGCTATTACAGGATCATTGAAATGCCTGAACCCGGAAGAAATCTGCAGGCAAGCATCACAATACCTTTTTAATTGTTAAGTTTAACGTAATAAATAACAGCTAATTATGAAAATATATTTAATAAAAATCAGTATCCTTTTATTTTCAGCATTACTACTTTTTTCATGTAAAAAAAATGACAAGGACACCCTGAAACCAGTGGTGACAAGTCTTGAAATTGGGTTGAACAACAGCCATGAAAGCCACCGTGGAGGCGATATTCACCTTGAATTTGAGGTAACCGATGATGAAGAACTTGGTTTTTATACTGTTGAAATTGAACCGGATTTTAAGGCAGCAAGTGATGCCTGGAATTACCAAAACCGATGGGATTTCGCGGCAGGTATGAGAAATGTGCTGGTTCATTCACACGAAATTGCTATTCCGGCTGAGGCTGATATGGGGGTTTATTCGTTTAAGCTGACGATTGGCGACCATGCCGGAAATCTGGTTGTTTTTGATGAAGCTTATACTGTTCTTGATGTAGCTTCAGGTAATGGACCAGAAATTCATGTAGAAAACTATCCTGCCGAAAATCAGTTGTTTGAGAATGGAGAAACGATATCTGTTTCGGGTCATGTTCACAGCGAATTTGCTCACATAGCCGGGATTTTCATCGGGATAGTGAGCGAAGAAGCCGGTTTGGCCGATTCTCTGGTTGACGCTTCAAATGCTTTGGTGCTTTATCATCAGCACAATTTTGAGGCTTTTGAGGTGGAATATAATGCCTCTTTAGTAGTGGGGGCGGTTGAGGACAATAATTACCCGGCACCTAATCCAATTTCCAACTGGAACCTGGGAGAATCGTACCTGCTGATAAAAGCAGTTGACGAAAATGGGAGCTGGTCTTTTTCACAACATTATCACATAAATATTAGTACAAAATGAAACAGTTGTTTTTCCGAAGTTTAGTTTTTTTATCCCTCATTGGAACATTTCATGGATGTGCAAAAGATACTGACAAAGACAATGAAAAGCCGATAATTGTCATGGATGGTAACAATGCCTTCCCCAAACCTTGTGATACCATAGCCCGTGGTGAAAGTTTTGCATTTAATGCGGTTTTCTCCGACAACATCGAATTGGGTAATTATAACATCGAGATTCATCAAAACTTTGATCATCATACCCACGGAAGCCACGTTGAAACTTGCGAATCTGATCCTGCTAAAGAACCGGTGAATCCTTTTTATTTCAACGAAAGCTATTCAATTCCGTCAGGGTCAACCCATTTTAATGCAATTATTGAAATTCAGGTTCCCGGGGATATCGACACAGGCGATTATCATTTTATGGTGAAATTAACCGACAGGGAGGGCTGGCAGTCGTGGCAGTCCGTGAGCGTGAAAGTTGAATAAAGGTAAGTTATTTTTTGGCAAAAAATAGAGGTCATAAAAGATGTAACATGGATTTTGCCGGTGATCAATTTTTTCCCGGCGATAAAATCATTTTAATATCCCAAAACGAACAACGCTACATCAATTTTTTGCTGACGGGTAAAAATCACGGGAATAATGACAAATATTACTTTCGCAAAAAAAAATCAAAATGCAACACCAAGTTTTTACATTGGATGAATTGAAAAGCCTGATTGAGACAGAAAAAGGGCTTATGGCGTATTTTTACAGCGATCGCTGCGCACCCTGTATCAGCCTTCGGCCAAAAGTTGAACTGATGACCACAGAAGACTTTCCGGAAATGAAATTTGTGCTTATAAACAGCGAAAAATACCCTGAAATCCCGGCTGCCTTTGGCGTATTTGCCAACCCTGCTATCCTTGTTTTTTTCGAGGGACAGGAATTCCGCCGGTACAGCAAGTACATTTCCATCAACCAGCTTGGCAGTGATATCGAACGGGTTTACAACATGGTTTTTGATAGCGGTCCCAATTAAACACAAGACAGTTCACACATCCGTAAACCACAAGGCTTACCAAATCAATATAAAAGACTTTGATAAGTTGACATGAGTAGTTAGACACCATGAAACCAGCTCAGTGGAAAAATCATCGGCAAACAAAAAAGCTATGATCAAGTCATTGACAGAAACAAAGTTTTCCGGGGCTACCTTCCCCCCGCTTCAACATGCTCTGTTAAAAACTTGTGCATGGTGCTGAAAACGTGCCGGGTGGCGTTTTCGATTTCGTAAATGCCATGGGAACAATTGGGATAGGGCATTACCTGGAACATTTTATTTTGTTTAACCAGTTCAACAATCAGCGCTTCGGCGTTTTGGTAGTGCACGTTATCGTCAGCGGTACCGTGGATGAAAAGCAGGTTTCCCTGAAGGTTTTTGGCGTAGGTTATGGGCGAACCTTCCATGAAGTCTTCGGGGTTTTCAAAGTATGATTTCCTGCCTGAAATCAGATTCAACGAGTTTTTTTACTTCCATCTCCACATTTTCATTTGCTAAATCAAATGGTATAACAAGAAGTTCAAGATTTTGATGATATAGAAAGGGTTTCAACTTTTGTGTAAAATTTTCTGATCGAGGATACACAAGATGCAGAGTTGGGAATATCTCACCGGCACAATACTTTTGACCATAAGCGAAAAGTTGATACATATCTGATTGTGATATCCCATAATTACTTCCTGTTTCATTTTCATTTATCATTTTCCATTTTGTATCAATAATTAATGATTTACTTTTATTTTTAAGTACAAGGTCAGGGCGAAGTCTGAATTTACCAAAACCTAAGTGATTTTCAACAAGATGATAACGTCTGTCTTGGGCGAAGACATCAAAATCCCGAATGTGTTTTTTGAACATTGCTGCAACATAATCTTCGAATATTCTTTCCATTGGGAATAGAATAGCCTGATTCAGATTATTACCACTAAAATTGGTAAATGATTCCTTTTTCAAAAAAATCTTAACCCAACTCAGTATGATGTTGTAATAAGAAAAGAGCCTGTTCTGGTCTTGAATAGTTGAAAAATCCTGGGAATAGTTCTTTGATGCATTTATGTCAGAAAAGAAATGCAGTAGTTCATTAATTCTATTGGCATTTTTTATTGAATGGGTTTTTGATTTTAACAACAACAAGGTTGATTTAATCAACCTGTTTTGAGGGATATCAATCAGAAAATCATCATAGTCAATGAAAAATCTATCCCCACGAGCTACATTATGCCTGATATTTTTATGAAAAATCAGCCTGCCTTTCAAAAAGGTGCTATTTTCTGAAACACCAACATAATTGTGCCTTAAACCTTTTTTGATTAATAATTCTAACTTTTCTATGAAAGTAGAAATGAAAATTTCTAAAACCGGAAAGCGATCAGATTTTAATTTTGCTTCATCAATACATGAAAATGGGGAATTTCTTAGATAACGAAGCATTTTGATAAAAGTCCGTCTGATTAAGGGACGTTCATCTTCTTGTTTTGTTTTTTGATTTAGATAGATTTTTGGTAAAATTTCTATTGTTGTCCGATTCTTGGTTTCAATAATTCCGACCATGTTTCTAACACGGATGACATCTTTACCGCTTTTACGGAAATATTGAAAAGCTTGCTCAACTTCGACTTTTACATCCTGATTTTCCGCTACAAAATCTTTAAGATGGTTAAATGAATTATTATCCAGGAATATTTCATTTGCCGTATCAATTAATTTACCTGAACCATAATCGGAAGCTCTTCTAATTTCTCCAAATTCACATATTGATTTAAAAGCCTTCATTTTATTAAAGTAATGAAAATTTAGGGCTTTTGGTAAATAAAAATAAATGATTCAGGTTGAATCAAGTTATAGGATTCTTGAATAAGAAGTGGGTTTATGTTGAACTTTTCAACTTCCTCGTAATCATCCAAATCCTCCCCAAATAGTCCAATTTCGTCTTTCGATGAATATTTCTTTTCACTATGGATGAATCGAAATTCAACCGGTTTTCCCCATTTTTGATTATCTCCCAAGACCAACTGAATTTTTCGCCAGTCTTCATAAAAATACTCTTGAAGTAAAGGAATAATCTTGTTTTTGAATGTTTTACACAACTCTTCAAACGCTTTTTCATCAGTTTCTTTTTCTTTGATTCTTTTGAGGTTCATAAAATAGGCATGACCAATAGTATGGTCACGATCGAACAAAAACTCAATCCTTTCATTCATCATGGTGAGTAACAGGTTCAAGTTGATTCCTTTTATTTCAAAATCAAGAAGTCTGGTTTCAGGCATCATTTCAACAAATTCAAACCGCCTTCTCAGCGCAGTATCCATAAGGGCAATTGACCTATCAGCGGTATTCATTGTACCAATGATGTGTAAATTTGGTGGTATTGAGAATTCTTCTTTTGAATATGGAAGCCTGGTTTTAAGTTCTTCTGGCATTTTCGAACGTTTATCTGGTTCGATCAGGGTGATTAACTCACCAAAAATCTTTGAAATATTGCCCCGGTTGATTTCATCTATGATCAGAATATGATTGGAGAATTGAAATGAGTCAACTTTTGTAAAAAACTCATGTTTTATATGCTTATTAAACATAAGGTAAATTGGCATGCCACTAAAATTTTTATCATAAATTTCGGAAATGGGAATGTCAGCATTTTTTATGAGCCATTCAACATTCCTAAAATGCTTTAATTGGATGCCTTGATCTGAAACATCTTTGTAGTAATATTCACCCGTAATTTTCCCAATTGCTTTAACACTTGACAATCCATTGGGAACTAGCACAATAAATCCAGTTTTCATCCAAAATTTAAGACACCTAATAGCTACGTCCTCAAAAAAGTTGTAGTCAGAGTATTCCTTAAGTTTAGTTGTTATACTTTTTTCATCAGGAAAGGTCGAGAAATCATTATCACGACCTAAAACTGTTCCAATACAATTGTTATCAATGCAAAACTGAAAAGCCGCTTCATCGTCAGCGTTCAGACTATTATTGATATTAAGTTTACAAAATTGTGTCTGTGAAAACTCTTTTTCAGTAAGGAATGGCTTTTTGGTTTTTTCAGAATTAAGGTTGTATTCTGCTTTTTTACAAATGTTTTTAAAAATACCGTTTTCAATTTTGTACCTCAGCTCTCCATTATTTTCATCACTCATAACAGGCTTTATTCCTTCTATAAAATCCTCGTATGCAAAAGATTGATGAAATGTTACAGTTTGAATTTGTCCTGTGTTACAGTATTTATTAAATGATTCTTTTAGTTTCTTTCTGTCATTCCCATATTTTTGTTGAAAAGCGGCATCGCTTAATTCCTCCACAATTTTTACCGCACGGTTTATAGTGCAAAAAGTTTTACCAGTTCCGGGAGGTCCGTACAAAATTACATTAGAAGGCATAAACGGTTTCGACTCATTATCTGGAGGTTCTGGTCCATCTGGCTTTTCAGCATTTTCAATCAATTGCAGGATTTTTTCGAACTGATCCCTGGTAGCAGTAAAATTGGTTCCCTGGTTTCCTGCTTTAAAATTTGCAAATTCCGGCAAATTAATGACCTCAGATTTCCTCACCGGATTTTGAGTAAGGTTGTAATCAATGTTTAAATAGACAAAATTTTCCTGACCTTCATTTACATCCGTTGTAACAGTGCAAAGGCCGTAACATCCTGAATCTTTTCCTGTTACCCATAAAATTACCTTATCACCGGTTTTAATCTCATTTTTATGAGCAGTAACTCTCCATGTATCAATATCTCTGTTCTTCCACTCATTGATGATGTCGTATTCATTGGGGTTACATTGAAAAATCCAGTAGTTAACAATTGGAGGATTCTCTTTTCTGTTTAATATAAATTTTATTAATTCTTGCCCTTCTGGAACAGCCACTCCATAATGCATTAAAAGATCAAGTTGAAACAAATCGAGTTGAGGTGCCAATTGTTTTAGTTTCTTAAAACAGTCTGTGATGATTTGATATTTTTGCGCATTGTTTTTATTCTTAGTAAAGTCTTTAAGCCCAAAATTATTAAAGAAATTTTCTGTTTTGTTGTTCCAATTCGGAAGTAAATCTGGCTCATAAGATTGAAAAATTGGTGACCAAAAAGCTTTTGCGAAAACAAAAATTTTGAATTCACCATCAAGAATTTTTTCGATTTTGTTGAAAATTGGATCACTACTCTCAATTAAGTATTGTAGATTTCGTCTTATCAAATCAATATTGCTTTTAAGCCTTGATTCACCAAGTCGCATGTGCGCTGGGCCTTCCAGCGCACGCGAATACTTGAAAATCAAATTATAAAAGTCGTCATTACTTAAACTTTTTACTGTATTGGCATTAAGAAGTGTTTCCTTAATTTCCCTAACTCGATTCCTGTTTTTTTCAGGGTATCCCTTATTAATACTACTTTTATCTCTCCAAATAATGTAGGATTTGATAATGGTTTTTAAATTTTCATCAGAAACATTAAATTTTATTTCCATTTTTTATGTTGATATTTAGCAAATTAAACCATTTGACTCTATTAAAAGCGTCTGCGCACTAACTCATTTTTCATTGCAAATTAATTCTTCCCCCCGCTTCAACATGCTCCGTTAAAAACTTGTGCATGGTGCTGAAAACGTGCCGGGTGGCGTTTTCGATTTCGTAAATGCCATGGGAACAATTGGGATAGGGCATTACCTGGAACATTTTATTTTGTTTAACCAGTTCAACAATCAGCGCTTCGGCGTTTTGGTAGTGCACGTTATCGTCAGCGGTACCGTGGATGAAAAGCAGGTTTCCCTGAAGGTTTTTGGCGTAGGTTATGGGCGAACCTTCCATGAAGTCTTCGGGGTTTTCCGATTTCAGCCCCATGTAGCGTTCCTGGTAAATGTTGTCGTAATAAAACTGATTGGCAACGGCGGCAACGGCCATACCGGTTTCGTATATTTCGGGATAGCGGAACATCAGGTTAAGGGTCATCGAACCACCCCCACTCCATCCCCACACTGCTGTGCGGGCAGGATCGACAAAAGGCCATTTTTCGATTTCCCTGGCAGCCATCGCCTGATCGTGCGAATTGACAACGCCAATTTTCCGGTAAATGGATTTTCGCCACTCCCGTCCCTTGGGGCACGGTGTGCCGCGGTTATCCATCGCAATGACAATATAACCCTGCTGGGCTACAAAATGATGCCACATATTGGCCGAACCCCACGCATCGTTGGCAATCTGCGACCAGGGTTCGCCATAAACATAAAACAACACCGGATACTTCTTATCAGGATTAAAGTCGGGAGGCTTTATCATGAACCCATCCATCTCGATATCATCCACGGTTTTAACTTTAAAAAATTCAACTGGTCGAAGGTTGAGTCCAGAAATGGCACGTTTTAGCTTTCGATTTTCGACGATGCTGCGCAGCGTTTTATGTGCAGGAAGTTCAACCACATCGGTCACCGAAGGTGTATTTATATCCGAAAAAGTATGAAACGCGAAGCCACCGCCGGGCGAAATGTTGTAGCTGTGCACGCCTTTCTGGTGTGCCGGGCTCAATAACACCGCTTCACTTTTTCCGTCGAGGGATATTTTGTACAAATAACGCTGTGTGGCATTTTCGGGGGAGGCAATAAAATAGGCTATGTTGGTGACGGGGTCAATTTCCTCAATGCTGATAACATCAAAATTTCCTTTGGTGATAAGCTTTTCGCCGGCGCCGGTTTTTTCGATCATGTACAGGTGTCGCCAACCGTCTTTCTCGCTTAACCAGGTAAAATACTTCCCGCTGTTTATCCATTTCCAGTCTTCTACCAGGTCAACCCAGGTATTGTCGCTATCGGTATAAACGTTTGAAACAATTCCGTTTTCCGGTTTGCAAAACCACACTTTGTTGGTGTTTTGCTTGCGGTTGAGTTGTTGCACCAGGAACGATTTTGAATCATCCGCCCAAAGCATCCGCACGGGATAATGCTGTTTTGGGTCGCCCGGCAGTTTCATCCAGGTGGTTTTACCACCTTTTGCCGAAATCACCCCAATCCTTGCGCTTGAAGGATCTTCCCCGACTTTTGGATACTCCACAGGAATGGTGAAAGCGTAAAGCGAATCGGTATTGTTGATCATCAGAAAATCCTTAATCTGTGAGGCATCAATCTGCCAGTAGGCAATCATTTTGCTATCGGGGCTCCAGCGGAATCCATCACGGCAGAAAAATTCTTCTTCGTACACCCAGTCGAAAGTTCCATTGATGAGGGTTTCGGTTCCGTCGAAAGTAATCTGGCTTATTTTTCCCGTTTTTACCTCTTCGACATATAAATTGTGCTGACAAACATAGGCTACCATCGCGTTATCTGGCGAAATTTTAGCAAACATCAGCGATGCTTCCGGCAATCCTTTTCCTATCTGGCGCAACTGCTGGGTAGTGGTGTTGAGAATCCAGTAGTCGCCTTTGGTATTGTATCGCCACACACGGCGGGTATTGGTGAATATCAGCAGCAGGTTTTTGTCGTTCGACCACTCGTAATTATCGATGGTTAAAGGCGCTTCCTTTTCGTCGGGAATGAGGTTGCCAGCAGCTATCAATACTGATCTTTCACCGGTCTGGGTCTGATATTTTACTATGTCGCGTCCATTTTCGAGGGTAGCCGATGGCTCGGTGGTTGTGTATGCCATCCCATTTTCGATCCAACGGGGCTGGCTAAAATATTCTCCCCTGAATTCTCCGGTGGTAAAAATCCTGTCGATGGTGAGCTGAGATGAGTCTGGCCTGGTTTGGGCAGTAATCAGCGAAAAGCTGCAAAAGAAAGCCAGGTTAAACAGCAAAAAAACTGATGTTCTGAAATTTTTCATTGTAGTTTGTTTTATCATTACATAAAGTAACTGTTTGCCAATTTTGCCGTAAAAGTATTCTTTTTCATTTTTGGAAAATACACGGTTTTTACTTTTTCACGTTTCTTGCGAAAATCGTCACACTTATCCCAAAAAACAGCACGTTTACCAACTTATTTAAAAATATGCCTGACTTTTGATAAACGCACAGCCAATTTGATAACATTGATAAATAGAATTTACGCAGAAATACATTTAAAAATGAAAACATTCAAGTTCATCATATTTGCGCTGGCATTATTGATAATCAATGCTATTTCAACCAGTTGCAAAAAAGAGATTAATCCTGTTGTCGATCCTGATCAAATTACTGACATGAACAATCTGAAGGTTCCCGAAGGATTTATCTTCAACACAACAAGCCTTATTGATTTTACCATTACGGTAAAAAGCATTGACAATGTGTTACTTAAAGGTGTTCCTCTTCGTGTTTATACCGATTTTGAAGATAACGGCGGTGCGTTACTCTTTTCGGGAATTACCAACGAAAACGGGATTTTGAGCGCAAGTCATCCTTTGCCCGACAGGCTGACACAGGTTGTGATTGTTACAACCTACCTTGGACTTCCTGATTTTGTTATTGGAACCATTGCCGATGGTAAAGTTGATGCAGTGCTTGGAGGCCCGTACCAATCAACATTTAAATCGGGTACGGTACCCTTTAAGTCAATTGATGTCATTCTTCAGCCCATCGGAACATTCAATACCCTGGGCGTTCCTGATTATCTTGAGTCCATCAACGACGTCATCGATCCGGGAATGCTGTCGATGATAAATGCCACCTTGCCCGAGTATCAGAATTTGCCAAATACACATCCCGATTGGGTTGATCCATCGATTAATTACGATATCCGTGTTGTTGAAGAAAGCCAGGTTTGGGTAACATTTGTTGATGAAGGCGCCTGCTGGACCAATACGCTCGGATTTTATACATACGATCTGGATGCACCGCCGGCATCGAAAAACGACATCGAAACCATTTACATCATCCTTCCTAATGCTTCAGAAGCAGGCGGGTCGTGCGGGGTTGGAGGTCTTATACCGGGCAATAAAGTGTATCTGGGACAGTTTCAGGCAAATACCGGCATAGGGCTGGTAATGTTGGTCAATGGCTGGAGTACCAGTTCGCATCAGGTAAGTATGGGCAGTTACCAGTTGTATTCAAATCCAAATTTCAATCCTCAGGTTGGAGGCCCATATGCTGAACAACGCCAGCAGTTTGTTATGGTTTATGACGATGTGAGAGATCTTTTGCTTACTGGTGTTGAAGACCAGCAACGGCCGCAGGGTGACAAAGATTTCAACGGCCTTGTTTTCTACATCACGGCCATTGAAGTGGATGGAATTGATACAACCGAATACAGTGGCCCTACTCCCAACCCAACAGATACCGACAACGATGGTGTTCCCGATGATGTTGACGAATACCCGACAGATCCCGGGCGGGCTTTTAACGTGTACTATCCTGCACAGAATGTTTTTGGCACACTGGCTTATGAAGATTTATGGCCCTCAAAAGGTGATTACGATTTTAACGATATGGTTGTTGACTACAATATCAGACACGTAACCAATGCACTCAACCAGGTAGTTGATGTTTATGGTCAATTGAAGCTTCGGGCAATGGGTGCCGGATTTCAGAACGGTTTCGGATTTCAACTGGGGATCACTGCGGGTGAAATAGCTAACGTTGAACTTACTTATGAGGACAACAGCACCGTCAATCAACCCCTTGAACCCGGCCAGAATAAAGCTGTTTTTATCGCCTGGCAAAATGGTTTCAACCTTTTGCCCAATCAGGGCGGCGAAGTTGGTGTCAACACCTCACATGCAGAGTCACAGGTTGATCCGTACGAACTTGATTTTTATATCACAACGGTGCAACCCGTCCGGTTGAGCGATTTGGGCGTTCCACCCTACAATCCCTTTATATTTATCAACCAGGAGCGTACAAAAGAGGTGCATCTGCCTGATTTTGAACCCACTACGCTGGCCAGTCCCTCGTACTTCGGAACATTGGATGATGCCAGCGATCCGGGAAATTCGGTCTATTACAAAACAGCAACCGGGCTTCCCTGGGCAATTCATATTGGCGAATCGTTAAGTTATCCGGTTGAAAAAATTCAGATCATCAGCGCTTACAGCCACTTTGCCGAATGGGCGCAGTCGGGCGGAACACTTTACACCGACTGGTACATGGATTTGCCCGGATACAGGATAGCTGGAAATATTTATTAGAAAGCATTTATTTAAAGGAAGATTGTTAAGCTAACCCGGCCATGGCGCCGGGTTTTTTTATGTGAAATTTTTGTTATGTTTTAAATTGTAACGTGCTCATTTAATATCCATGTTGGAACAACCAGATATTTTTGCCGTGAAAAATAAAATAAATCTTGCTTTACATTTTTAACTTTTCAGGCGGTTTTCTAATACAAAATTCAAACAGGATCATTTATGAAACCAAAAGTCTGTTTTACCCTTTGCCTCACCATCCTTTTATTATCAGCAATCCGGGCAGAATCGTACAAAGTACGCAAATTGCTGGATGAATTAACAAACGTATCGCAACCACAAGCCAAAATCGATCTTTACCTAAAAATTGCCAGTGAAATAAAAGGCTCGTTCCCCGATTCGGCATTGTATTACTTGTTTCAGGCGGAAAATCTTAATAAAGTGCTTAAGAACGAAACACAAAGTGAAAACAACAGATTGAGGTTGTTGTTGGGACGAACCTCGGTGGAAGTGGCCAAAGGAAATTATCAAAAAGCCTGGGAAATGGATTCATTAGCGCTTGAAGGCGCCAGGAACCTGAATAACGCGGAACTGGAAGCCCAGGCAATGATGAGCAAAGGTGGAATTCTTTACCAGTTGTCGGAATTTGAAAAAGCACAGCAAATTAACCATGAAGCCCTGAAACTTGTCAGAACCACCTCCGATTATAAAACAGAAGGCAAAATCCTGACCAACTTGGGCACCATCGAATTCATGTTTGGAAACGCGCAAAAAGCAGATTCACTTTTCAAAATCCCGCTTCAGATTGCCGAAAGGGAAAATGATGATGATCTGCTGGCGGCAAGTTACCTTAACATAGGTTTGCTTGCCTATTACATTGGTAACCTTGATTTTGCCAAAGAGTCCTTTTATAAATCGATGGATATTTACCAAAAAATTGATGGAAAAGACGGTTTGATTTTATGCTATCAAAATATTGCAAATACCTTTTATCAGCAGGGCGATATCGAAAAAGCCATCGAATTTTATAACCTGAACAGAAACATAGCCCTTGAACTGGGCGATAAATCGGGACTGAGCAAAGCTCTTCAAAACCTGGGTGAGAGTTATTCGCAGATTGGAAATTTGGAAAAAGCGTTGGGCTATTTTCTTCAAAGTCTCGACATCCGAGCAGTTTTGGGGGATAATAAAGGAATCGCCTTAACCTATTCTTCCATTGGCCACATTCATTTCATGCAGGATCATTTTCATGAAGCACTTTGTTATTACCGCAAATCGTTGAAAATGTATTCCGAAATTGGCTACGCTTTAGGGGTGGCTGATCAATACTCGGATGTAGGGAACATCATGCAGGAACTAAAAAACTACGACAGCGCTTTGTTTTATTACCAAAAAGCCTCTGATTTTTATGAGAAAAACGGAAACCTCAACTACCTGGCCAACATTTATCTGAACACAGGAAAAGTGTATCTGGCGAAGTTTGACTTTGACGAAGCCGAAAAATATTTTTCCAACTCTCAAAAGCTGAAAATCCAAACCGGAGACAACATTGGTGTTTACAATTCACTTTCTTTAATGTCGAGTCTGCGTTTAAAAAAGGCAGGCACATTACCTGAATCTTCAACTGAGAAAAATGCCGAGCTTAAAATTGCTCTCGGCCTGGCAAGAGAATCTTTTGCTTTAGCCGCGAAAATCAACAATTTAGTCGGGCAACGCGAATCATCAGGCTTGTTGATGGAAATTTTATCTCAATTGGGTTATGATAAAGAAGCGCTTAAATATGCCAACATAAAACTGGAAACTTCGGACAGCCTGAGCAAAATGCAGCGCGCCGAAGCGCTTGTAAATGCCGAAATAAGCTGGAATGCCCAGAAAAAACAGGAAGAAATCAACCGGCTCGAAAATGAAAAAACATTGCAGCAACAAGTCATTGGTCAAAAAACGACGCTTAACCGTCAGTTGATCTTTATCATCGCTTTCATTCTGCTCGTTTTGGTTTTACTTGTGATGCTCACTTTGCTGATACTAAAAAACAAAAGCCGTAAAACCGACCTGGAAAGGCAGAAACACATCCTTGAAATTACAAGGTTGAAAATGCAAAATATCAACAACAGGCTGTCGCCGCATCTGTTTTTCAATTTATTACATTCTGTTTCAGGAGACCCGGAAGCTACTGGAAAAACCAGGGAAAAAATTGGCCTTGTTTCATCGCTTCTTCGTAAAAGCCTCGAAAATTCAGAACGAACCGCCATTCCTCTGGCCGAAGAGCTGGAAATGGTTAAAAATTACATCTCTTTGCAAGAAAACAGGATTCCACAACCATTTCAGGTCGCTTTCAAAATTGATGATACCGTAAACCAACAAACCTATATTCCCGCCATGATGCTTCAGATTCCGGTCGAAAACGCCATTAAGCACGGGCTTATGCCGCTTGATGGGGACAAATATTTAAAAATTGACATCAGGCAAACATCGGATATTTTGACATTGATGGTGGAAGACAACGGGATCGGAAGAAAAAATTCTTCAGGACGTACAACCGGCACAGGCACCGGACTAAAAGTGCTTTTGCAAACCATTCACCTTTTGAACCAGAAAAACAAGAACCAACTCAGTTTTGAAATTGCTGACAAAGAACCAACCGGAACCATAGTTGAAATACGAATACCAATCCAGTTTAATTATGAACTTTAAAAAATGAAAACCATGAAAGAAGCGAAACCCATCACTGTTGTTATTATTGATGATGAACCCGAAGCCATTGTCAATTTAAAAATGCATCTTGAATTAATTGCCGGAGTTGAAATTGCCGGGACAGCCACACGGTATCAAAAAGGAATACAAATAATAACAGAGCACAAACCCGATCTGTTGTTTCTGGATGTTGAAATGCCGGGTAAAAACGGCTTTGAGCTTTTGAGCGAAATCGAAAAGCGCGGATTGAGAAACGGCCTGACAGTGGTTTTCCATACTGCCTACGACAAATACACCATTCAGGCGCTGCGCGAGTCGGCCTTCGATTTTCTGTTGAAACCACCAACACCGGCCGAAGTAAACGAAACCATCCGGCGTTTCCGCGAAACCATGATCAGTAAATCTGTTCCTGAATTTAAACCATCAGCTGATTCGGTAAAAAAGATTGTGGCATTGCCCACTGCAACCGGGCTGCTGTTTGTTCCAAAAGCAGAAATCGTCTATTTCGAGAGTCAGAAATCAGGCCTGGGGTTGCGCTCCACCTGGACAGCCATGATGAATAATCTTCAAACCGTGAGGCTCCGGCAAAATACCAAAGCCGATTCCATCATCACGTACCTTGGCGACGAAAACTTCATACAACTCAGCCAGTCGGTGATTGTGAGCGCCACCTACATCAAAGCCATCGAATACAAAACCCAGACCTGCCTGCTTTTCCCGCCTTTCGACCAGTCGCCCCTCAAAATCTCGCGCCAGTACCTGACGGAGCTGAAAGAGAGGTTTGATGTGATTTAATAACAGATTTTAATTTTCTAATCGACCAGATTGTCTATTTCATTTTAAAGAATGCATTGCAATATCTAACTTTTTTGAATAATCAGTTGGTAAATAAAATTCATCAGTGTCAACTGTTAAATACCCGTCTTTAATAACTCTTAGGCTATAAAAATAGTTGGATGCAATGTTGCTAAATTCATATCGCCCATCCTGTCCTGTTGTTTTACTGGTAATTAATTCCGTTTCAATGAAAATTATAGCGGTCGCTCCAAGAATTGGTTCGCCTGTTTCTGAATCAGTCACAATTCCCCACAAATCCGACGGCTCGTTCTTTTTACAATTGGTAAAAACCATTGAAAGTATTAAGAATGACAATATAACAAATTTAGTTTTCATGTAATATTATTAAAATTTACTGTTCAATGTAACAACTTTTACAATCAAAGTATTGGTATTGATATTGATTGGCTGAAAACTGGTAACACATTTCTATTGAGCTAAAACCAACTGTGTTGAAAACATTGGGATTATTGTATGGAGTGCCAACGAAAACAAAAGGCAGGCTTGAACATACTTTGTTCATGTTCCATTTTCCACAATAGTAAGGTTCATTAGGGTCATTACAACGACGACGATCTTTACTGCACGAAAATAATAGCATGTTAATTGCTACGATAACTATACCGATAATAAGAAAATAAAACAAGCCTGATTTTTTCATATTAATTGGTCTTTAATAAGCTTTCAATACTTTGGTGTGCCCACAATGTACCAGGAATTTGATATTTAATGGTATCATTAATTACTAAGAAAGTACAAGGAGAATTAGTAAACATTTTGTTGAAGACATATGGCTCAACAAAATCAAAACATACTTCCACGCTAAAAACATTTTCACAAAGGTCTTTTTTATTAAAACTATCTGTTCCTATTAGCAACAATGTATCAATTGTTTTACACTCATTATACTCTTTAAGGTTTTCAATAGAGTTCCAAAAATAATTACATGAGAAGTCGAAACAAAAAATCATACTAGTCTTTTTTCCATTCAATGATTTAACGTAATTTTTAAGAGGCGTGTCTACAATACTTTTTCCACGATAATCAAAAAAAATTGGACTTTTATTATGAGAAAAATCAATCTTGCTATTATACGTAAAACCAACTAAATAAGCTATTAACACAAAAACTCCAGCAAAGATGTAATATTTCCAACGTATGGATTGCAAATCAAAATTTGAGGTTACTTTAAAAACATAAATAGACATTAATAGTAAAGCACTTTGAAACAAATGCATTCCAAAATTGCCCAGATTCGAACAGATACTCGAAAATATTCCGTAATACTCGCAGGGATTACCCTTGAAATAAATGACAGAAATTTGACCAACTATCAAAGAACTAATTAATAATATAATAGCTAATACAGCTGCCTGCTTTTTCTTTTCTGAGAGAAGTAAAGTTAAAAATACCAGTACTTCCAGAAAGATAACTAAGGGTGAAATCAGAACTAAACCTGGAAACCTGAACTTACTTAATAATAAAACGAATCCACCATAATCAAACGCTTTACCTACAGAAGACATTAAAAAATTGAAGCCAATAAAACCTGAAAATAAATTAATTAAGCAATTTTTATTAAATATGTTCACAGTAAATAATCCTTTTACTTTACAGGTTCTAGTATAATATCACACTTGGCTGTTTGACCAGCAACCACGAGTGTAGTTCTAACATTATACCTGTAACCAGATGTTTGAGCTTGCACATCATACTGTCTGGCTTCAATTTCCTGAAACTCATACCTCCCATCATTTCCACTGGTTTTTGATAATCCGCCAGGTGAAAGTGTTAAATTAACTCCACTAATGGGTTCTCCGGTGACCATATTCGTGACTATGCCAGTGATGCCACCGGTTACTTCGATGGGATCATCCTGTTTACATGAGATGAAACCAATAATGATCAAAAACAAAAAAAGAAATTGAGACCTGCTTTTCATTTTATCCTGTTTTTAAATGTTAAATTCAATGATTAAATAGTTTTTGAAAAATTGTTTTTACTAAAATGGAATCTTGTATCCTATTGACGGACAATAAGAATATGAATCTGTGTTTATTAATAAATTTGAAGAAATTCCTGAGTTCCTCGTCCAGGAGTTATTTGAAACAGCATCCACAAGATTCCAGATGTAAACAACCGCCGCTCCAATAAGTGCAACATTACGCACTGAAGCATCGGTATTTGCCTTATCACGAAATGCTTTCTGAATATCTATCCTGGTTGTTTCTTTCGATTTTGTGATGTTGTCCTGATAACTGTTTTGGAAATATAATGCGGTGCCAATCAACGCCGCTTCACTCCCTAAAAATGCAATGCCTTTTACATGCTGGCCTTTGTACATTTGCCCCCAGCCAGGAATTATTGCCGACCGCCACAAACTATTCAGGTTGCTGTTCATTTTGTAGCAATGGGCAAAATCAACAAAACTGACTTTAATGTTACCCCCTTGTCCTACCTGATAAAGTCCATAACTTACATAAGATCCGTCTTTTAACCGACTGATATGATCACAGACACGACGCATTGGTATTGACATCTGTATGCTTCCATCAACACTATTCTCAACATTTAAACTTATTTCTCCACCTGAGGACATTTGAGAGTTACTCGAAATTTTGACATTACTGGGTAAGCCCTGCTTTTCAGCAATGTTGCTTTTAACATCAAGATACATCTTTTCTTTGGCGGCATCAATGGTACTTCCATAACCTTTTGCCACCTGATAATAAAAAGTAGTGTTCTCAGCGCCTGGAGTTTTCATGATCCATCTGGGCTGTTGGGCTAACAGGAAATTTGAAAAACAAAGTGTAATTAATATTATGGTAAAACTCTTCATCAGAATAAATTAATAGCAATTTGTGAACGAATCATATTGAGGTTGCACATTACCTGAAACTGCAATCTGATAAAGCTGATAAACTCTGTAAAGACCATCCTTTAGCCGTTCCTCGCTTTCACAAACCTTTTGCATGGGTATCCGAACAGAGGATGATCCATCAACAGAATTATTGCTTTCTATTTTCATACTTCCGGTTGCCTGATCGATGGTGGATTTTTGTGATACATTGATGTCGGAAGCCATTCCCAGACTTTCAGCTATTTCGTTTTTGACCGTTTGATAAATTTTAGCCCTGGCTTCATCCCGTGTCCTTCCTTCGCTGCTAGCGACATAATACCGAAAAGTGGAATTGCTGGCTTTTGGAAGTTTTTTTGCCCACTTTGGAGGTTTTCCATCAACATTTATAGCTGATAAAAAAGCCAGAATAATCAGCAAACCGGCAGAATATCTGATTTTCATATCATTTGTTTTTTTGAGCTTCTTTCATCTTTTCCATTTTTTCCTGAGCATAATTTCTGAATTGCTCACGATTAAATTCGATTTCCAATTCCTCATTGTTGGACAATGTATTTATCATATTATCAACTAATTCCTTCTTGGGTATTTCCAATACAATAAATGAATGATAAGCTCCATTTTGATCCTGCGTCATCTCTTCACAAATTTTTCCCGCATCGTTTAGCATTCTTTCAACCAATGTTGACAATTCCCCTTCCATTGCTCTCTGCGTGTTTTCACCGGATTGCCCTGCCATAGTTCTGGAATAATCAGTAGTAAGACCTTGCACAAAACCACCTAATCTTGCGTTTATCAAACTTTTAGCAGATTGGAAGGCAGCAGTCCTCGCATTTTGAGGATTCATATTGGTTCCCATCCCAAGTTCCCTGAAAAACTCACTGTCATCGTAAGATTTATCCTTACAAGGCATTGTGACACTTACACCAAATCCTCCATTATTTTGCACATTTGATTGTGTAACCTGCGGTGTCTGACCTGTTTTATTTGAACTGCCACAGGCGCTAACCAAAGTAAAAATCAAGGCGACACTAAAAATTTGAAAAGTCTTTTTCATAACACAAATTTTGAATTACTTACTAAAGTTTTTGATTTGAAAATCTTCGGGCAAAAATCATTAAAGGCAATGATTTGAAAAATCCCAAAATCTGTGATCAATGCAAATCCCGCCCGTTTTTATGTTATCCTGCAAATTTCCCGCGAAATCCTGCAAAAATTTGTCATCTTTTTTCCGGGAAACCAAAAAACCCGCACTCAGGCAGATGAATGGTAGTCTTTTAACATTCAGGTTTTCCTGACCAGAGATTCTGTTTTAAAAACTGCTCCTGCACCCGAACAGTTCAGGTTTCTGAGCCGGGTAAATTTTCATGATTAAGCCAGTTTTTCAGGTTATAATGCTTTCCATCAGCCATCATTTCACCCATAAAAAATGCCTTTCCAATGGCATTCGAAGCCATTTTGCTGAAAACTTTTGCAGATGCCTGCCTGCAGGTTTTAGGTTTGTACCCGGACATTTAAAATAATCGAATGATGGCAACATTGAAAATGGGTGGATTAATGATCATGTTACTGTGTGTGTTTTGCACCAATTGTAAAAAGGAAACTGAGGAAGAACAGCTTGCGGATTCATTTACCATCACTAGCCCGGCAATTGGTGATGATGGGTTGCTTCCGGCAAAATACACCTGTGACGGATTGGGCATTTCGCCTCCTGTGCAGTGGTCAGGATTCCCTGATGGAACGCGGTATTTCGCACTTATCATGCACCACGAGGCCTCTCCCGATGATATTCACTGGTATTGGGTGCTTTACAACATTCCCGCATCTGTTGTCAGCATGCCTGAGAACCACACCGGAACCGGAATATCCGGAAACAACAGTGTAAATGGCCAAACAGCGTATGCTCCCCCCTGTTCACAGGGTCCCGGGGCAAAGGAATACACCATTACCGTTTATGCATTGTCCGATTATCTTATCACCAGTTATCCGCCCGAAGAAGTCACCCGTGCTGTGTTGTTGGATGAAATAAAAGATATAACCCTTGCAAGCGCCAGCGTTTCGTTTGAATACACCCGCCAAACGAATCAATGACCCGGCAAGGAATTTTAAATAAAATAGTAATAATCAAATTTTTAAAAAATGAAAACGAATCATTTGAAACCGAAAGAAAACCGGCTGATTGCAGAAACCGGTTTATTCAGAAGAATCTCAGCTTTTGCAAAGATGGGAACCTTACAACTGGCTTCAATCATAGTCGTGGTTTTGTTTACCTCTTGTTTGACGCAATGCACCAAAGATGAATCTGAACCCACTCCCGATCCCGAACCATCGTATGAGTACAATATTGAACAGGCCATTTCGGATGAGGCACAAAGGAACACCATTGCTTTTGACGGGCTTGCATTTATGACCGGTAACCTCGGTTCACAGTCGTTTCTGCCTCCGGGAAAGGTTGCTGATTACAGCGGATTTCAGCACCTGCGCGACAACGATCCCACCAAAATGGGACACAACACCAGTTTTGTGACCATCATTGCTTTCAATATGTTGCACATTCTTAACGATGAACAGGTTGAACTATTCATAAACAGGGCGCAAAGCCAGATTGACCAGATCAATGAGTTTGCCTGGAAAAGATATGCTATGCTCAAGGCTTTCCGGCGGCTGATCGATGGCGACCTTCCCACTGGAACCACCGGATTGAACAAGGAAGTGGTGATGGAATATGCTTCAGAATTTTACCGGATTGACGGACAAATCAGTTACGACAGGGCAGAACTTTTTGGTGAGGTTGTCAATTCACTCACCGATGATCAAAAGGCTGAACTGGCCGCTCTCAAAGCGCTGAATGGGATCGGAAACTGGGACGACAACCTTTCCAACCCGCTCGAAGGTTTGAACCTGGAACGCGATATCAGCGTGGCTGTGATGACTTATGCCAGCGAACTGTACAGCTGGTATTCCGGAACGGTTACTTCAGATGTGTATTTTTGTCCCGAAAGGCACGAAACCTATTTTGGCTCTTTTTACCTGAAGGACTGGCCAGCCATGGGAAATCCCAACTACACCATCGATGAAACCCTCACTGCCAGCGCAGGGCAAAGCTTCCTTGCCCTCCTGACGTCCCAGCAGGCCGGAAAAATTACAGGAATCGTCGACCAGCAGAAAAATGCCCTGAACGAGCTTGTCGAAAAACGAACCGAAATTTCCACCGAGCTGCGAAAATTCCTTGCCTCACAAACAGCGGATTCATCAATGGTGATTGCCCTCTCTGAAAGGTACGGCGAACTGGACGGTGAAATGAGTTACTACTGCGTCACAAATTTTGCAGATGTATTTCAATCGCTGTCGGATAATCAAAAGGAGCAATTGTTTTCACTTGCCGACCAGTTGGGATATCTCGATCCCGAAGGCGGATTTTTATATTCGGAACCTGTTCCCATGCCTGAAATTGAAAATACCGATTATTTTTTTGAATAATATTAAAATCAAACGTTTATGAAAAATATTAGTGAATTTGGATCTCGTAACCTGAAATGGAAATTATTGTTGCTGGTAATGATCTTAAACCTGGTTTATCCACAGGTTAGATCACAACAATTCACCATTGATCAAACCTTGTCAGACGAGGCACAGCGCACCACCATCGCCTTTGATGGCCTGGCCTTTGTAACCGGTTGCCTTGGAGCGGATTCCTTTTTTCCTCCCGGAAAAGTGGCCGATTTCTGGGGCTTTCAGTACCTGCGCGATAACGACGCTACACACATGGGTCACAATACCGACTTTTTGACAAAAGCAGCGTTTAATCTGCTGTATGTTTTAACTCCGGAGCAACGCCAGCAACTGATTGTTCTGGCTGAGAGCCAGGTGGAAATGATCAACCAGTATGGTTATAACAGGTTTGTGCTCATGAAAGCTTTCCGCAGGCTCCTTGAAGGTGATTTGCCTCCGGGTACCAACGGGCTCGGCGAAGAAGCCGTAAAAGCTTACTCGGCACAGCTGTATGCCTTGGATGGAACCATCAGTTATATGAGGGCAAAGGTGATGGGCAGCATGATTTACGCTTTCACCCCTTCGCAAAAATCGTATCTTGACGGTTTGAAGGGAATTGGAATGCTCAACTGGCCAAACGTGCCCGAACCTCCTGAACTGCAGGGGCTGGAACATGATGTTAAAGTAGCTGTGATGACCTATGCCGGCGACATGTTCAGCTGGTATGTGGGTTCGGTGGAGGCTGATGTTTATTTCTGCCCCGAAAGGCAGGGTACTTACTTTGGCTCTTTTTACATGAAGGATGCTCCCGCCGTGGGAAATCCCAACTATACCATCGACACAAACCTTACCGCGGTTTATGGAAATGCCTTTGTAAATGAACTTTCACCATCCGATTCTGCACTCATCTCGGGAGTGGTTAGTACCCAGAAACCTTATTTGCTGGACATTGTACAGAAACGGGAGGATGTTTCGGTGGAACTCCGGAAATTTATATCAGGACAGACGGCTGATAGCCTTTCGGTAATGCAGATGATGGAAAATTACGGTGAACTTGACGGTGAAATCGTGTATTTGCTTGCCAATGCTTTTGCATCTGTAAACAGCCGGCTCACCGGTGTTCAGATAGATAGCCTGATGGCGTTGCGCGAGGGATTATTGGGAGATCTGTCAGTGCCATCGGGCGCTTATTTATATGCCGAACCCATCCCGGTACCAGAAATTCCCAACACCGATTTCCTGTTTTCGAACACAACCACCTACACCGCAAGCTATCCTGTGGTGAGCACCGATGTTGAAGTCTGCTATAACAACACAACCACCATAACCTGTCCGACTGATCCCGCCGCTGCATTTTACGGACAATTTCCGGGTGTGAATCTGCCTTCCTATCAAAACAACGGCAATGAGACCATTACCGACCTGGTTACCGGATTGACCTGGCAAAGAAGCCCCGACGCAAACGGTGATAATGACGGAATCATCGAAAAATCCGACAAACTCAGTCTGACACAAATCGAGGCCAGAGTTGCCGTTTTGAACTCGACAAATTGGGGCGGTTACAACGACTGGCGGATTCCGACAATCAAGGAGCTATACTCCCTCACCAACTGGAACGGAACCGATCCAAGCGGTTATAACAACAACAATACCGCGCCGCTCACCCCTTTTATCGACAACACTGTTTTTCAGTTTGCTTGGGGGCAAACCAGTGCCGGGGAACGCCTGATCGATTCGCAGTACGCATCCTCCAACATATACAACGAAAAGAGTTTTGCGGGTTTTAACATGCTGTTCGGGTTTAATTTTGCCGATGGCAGAATTAAAGGGTATGATCTGGTGATGCCGGGTGGAGTTGTCAAATACTTCTCGTTCATTGCGGTACGCGGAAATACCACGTATTCGGATAACCAGTTTGTGGACAACGGCAACCAAACCATCACCGATCAGGCCACCGGTTTGATGTGGTCAAAAGACGACAGCCAGGTACCCATGAACTGGCAGCAGGCGCTGGCGTGGGCGCAGGCAAAAAATGCTGAAAACTGGTGCGGACACAACGACTGGAGACTTCCCAATGCCAAAGAGTTGCATACCATTGTGGATTATACCCGGTCGCCATCATCCACCCATTCGGCGGCCATTGATCCGGTGTTTAACTGCACTTCTGTTACCAATGAAGCCGGTCGAACTGATTGGCCGTGGTTCTGGACCAGCACCACCCACAAGTCGTACAACGGAGTGGCCTACAAAGGCGACTGGGCAGTGTATGTTTGCTTTGGACGTGCCGCCGGTTGGGCAAAAATTGGCAACAATACCTATTATTCATACCGCGATGTTCACGGAGCAGGAGCACAACGAAGCTCACCCAAAAGTGGCACTTTCGCCGGGCAATACCTGGGTGTCGATTCATTGGGAAATGCGGTTTACGGACTTGGCCCACAGGGTGATATAATCAGGATAAATAATTTTGTGCGTCTTGTAAGAGATGCTGAAACAACGCCGCCCAATCACACCCAAACCCTCGAAATACCTTCTGGTTGGAGCGGCATTTCATTGGGAGTTGTGCCGGATAATCCCATGACCGAAACCATGTTTTCTGATTTTACCTCCAGCGGAAACCTGGTAATACTTCAGAATTATACAAGCAATTATTGGCCTCAAGCAGGCATAAACACCATCGACCTTGCGGGTGGATGGAACAATTTCAGCGGGTATAAAGTAAAAATCAACCAGGGCCAGAATCTGGTCGTCTCCGGGCAACCTTTGTCTGACAAAACCCTCGATATTCCGCAAGCAGGTTGGTATCTTCTCCCGGTACTGAACGAATGTGGTGTAAGTGTTAGCAATATCTTTGAAGGAATAACCAGTCACTTGGTGGTAATAAAGGAAATAGCAGGAACCGGCATTTACTGGCCGGGTTATGCGCAGACCCTTTTCACCCTTGAAGCAGGAAAAGCCTATTCCGCCAAATTCTCGGATGCAGTTTCACTGGAATTTCCTGAATGTACCTCAACCAGCGATGGTGGGGAACCTGTCCTGAAAACTGTTCTTCCGGTTCATTTTTCATCAGTTGCGCCCTCACCGGGTTCGCATCTTATCATGTTTACACCTGAATGCCTGTCAGCACTGCCCGAAGAAGCTGAATTTGCGGCATTTACGCCCGAAGGCAAGTGTGCGGGCGCCGTTGCAGTGATTTCCGACAGACAGAATGCCGTTTTAACTCTGTTTCCCGATGATCCAACCACTCCCGTAAAAGATGGCTTTGTCTCCGGTGAATCGTTGCTGCTGAAGGTCTTTTTGCCGGATATTGAGCAGGAATTCACGCTTGATAATGTAACTTATGATTCTGGAATGCCTGATAATTCAGGCACTTTTCATCCGGATGGATTAAGTGTGGTGACCGGGTTTAAACAAACAGCTGTTCAGGAAAATGAAGTGAAAGCCGTTATTTTTCCCAATCCCACAACAGGCATATTTTCGGTTGAAGGGTTACCGGCTAAAGCAGTAAATATCAGCATTTCGGATATTTACGGAAGAATCATAACGAGAACCACCGCAAATCCTGTTTCAGGAACTGTAAAAATTGATATTACCGGCCAAAAGCCAGGTATTTATCTTATTTTGGCTGAAACCGAATACGAAAGAAAAATAGCCAGGCTGTTGCTGGAATAATGTTAAATAGGTTTGAACTTGCACCTGATGAATTACCGGACATATTTGTCCGGTGATTCTGGTGCATAAAACCCCAACCCTCGTTTTATTTTTACTTTTGCACATAAACATCAAATTCAAAAGCATCCGAACGGAATCAAATGAAGATCACTAATCAGAAATACCTGATAAAAAATTCTGAAAGCCTTTTCATAGTGCTTCTGTGGATCGTGCTGATTCTTTCGCCAATCGTATTTCATGCTTTTACCAATAACCTTACGGTTCAGAATATACTTTTGCCTATGCAGGTAATGGTTCCATTATTTGTCCTGTTCCTTGTCAACCGTTTCATTCTGGTTCCCTTTATTTTATTTCGAAGGAAACAGGTGAATTACATCATTTCGGTGGTTTTGCTCATTTCGTTGCTGATGACAGGCGTGTATTTTTTTCATGTCGGATATTTTCGTGAACCTGCAAGGACCGAAATGCCTGGCAGACCGCGGCCCCAGCCGGCTCCCGGTCCCATCAGGAATAATCCTGACCGCTTGGATGGACGGGAAAAACCCGATGATCCAAAACCGCTTCCTCCTTATCTGAATTTCCTTATTTTTTCGATATTACTCGTTGGGTTTGACACCGGGTTGAAGGTCACTTTCAGCTATTTCAGGACCGAACAGGAGAAATCCAGGCTGGAACAGGAGAACATCCGCAACCAGCTTGCATTTCTCCGCAACCAGGTGAGTCCTCATTTCTTTCTCAACACCCTCAACAACATTCATTCGCTGATTGACCTGGATGCAGAGGAAGCAAAAACTTCCATCATCAAACTGTCAAAACTGATGCGGCATTTGTTGTACGATTCAAACGCTGATACCACTTCCCTTAAAAAGGAAATGGAATTTATCATAAGCTACATCAACCTGATGAAACTCAGGTTTCCTGAAAAAGTGAAAATTCAGGTGCAAATTCCTGAATACCTGCCTGATAAACAAATACCCCCGCTCATTTTTACTTCACTCATCGAAAATGCCTTTAAACACGGGATAAGCTACAACAGCAACTCTTTCGTAATGCTTTCGGTAAAATTTGAGGACGACAGGATGCTTTTTGAGATCGAAAACAGCAATCCTCACTTCAAAGGGTCACGTGAACACGAAGGCATCGGCCTTGAAAATACACGCAAACGCCTTGACCTGCTTTTTAAAAACAACTACAGCCTTGAAATCAGCGAAAATGAAGAGGCTTTTTCGGTAAAACTAAATTTGCCATTATGATAACTTGTATTGCCATTGATGATGAGCCGCTCGCATTGCGTCAGATTGCCGGATATATTCTGAAAACCCCGTTTTTTCAGCTTTTGGGGCAGTTTGAAAGCGCTTTGTCCGCATTGCCTTTCCTGAAGGATAATGATGTTTCACTCATGTTTCTGGATATTAATATGCCCGACCTGAGCGGGATGGATTTTGTGAAAACGCTGGAAAATCCGCCAAAGGTCATATTTACAACCGCTTACAGCGATTACGCCGTTGAAGGTTTTAAAGTGGATGCCATCGATTACCTCCTCAAACCTATCAGCTATCCTGACTTCCTGAAATCGGCAAACAAAGCCAGGTCATGGTTTGAGGTTCGTGAAACAGCTCAGCAGGTGGTAAAAAACGATGACCAGTTTCTTTTTATAAAATCGGAATACCGGATCGTGAGGATCAACTTCAACGACATTCAGTTTATTGAAGCCATGAGCGAATACGTAAAAATTCACCTTGCCGGTTCCAGTCCTATTATGTCGCTGATGAGCCTTAAATCGCTTGAAGATCAGCTGCCTGCAAACCGGTTTATGCGGGTTCACCGCTCTTTTATTGTAAATCTTGCGAAAATTACAGTCATCGAGCGGAACAGGATAGTGTTTGACGAAAAGACTTACATCCCTGTAAGCGATCAGTACAAGAGCAAATTCCAAAGCTGGATTGAGAAGAATTTTATTCTTTAAGAAATTTTTTTTATCCATCTCAACTAATCTTATTCATAAACTTAGGGAATCCTTACCTGCTGCAGGCAGGATTGAGCCTTTGGGCCTTTGTGGCAACTTAAAATTTTTGCCATAAAAGCTATATGATACTAAGAATCAAAATGCTGATGGATTTTATGAATTTTACAGATCAAGATGTAATGCCTATTTCCTTTGAAATGTTTCATTTAAGCAGGCCACCAGAAATTATCCTTAATTTTACCGTCTGATAATTGAAAAATTTATGAAACCATCACTGCTTTTACTTCTTTTAATCTTGTCTGTCGGGCTTTCCGCCCAAACCTACTACCTTGGCGCCGATCTTTCTTACCTTAATGAAATGGAGGATTGCAACGCCATTTATTACGAAAACCAGGAAGCCAAAGACCCATACCAGATTTTTTGGGATCACAACATGAAAATCGTCAGGTTTCGCCTTTGGCATACGCCAACCTGGACGGGCTACAGCACCCGTGAGGATGTTAAAAAATCGCTGCAACGGGCTAAGGAGGTGGGCTTTGCCATCCTGTTAGATTTCCATAACTCAGATACCTGGGCTGATCCGTCGCACCAGCTGCGGCCGGCTGCATGGGCTGCGATTACTGAATTGCAGGTATTGGGCGATTCGCTCCATCATTACATTTTTAACACCCTGGATTATTTCGGAAGCATGGGACTTTTACCCGACATGGTACAAATTGGAAACGAAACCAATGGCAATATTCTGCTCAATGCCGGCGAACCGTTGTTTCCGCTCACATGGACCCGCAATGTGCAGCTTTTCAACCGGGGTATCTCAGCTGTAGCCGACATAAATCTGACTTATGGAACCAACATTAAAACCGTGATCCACATTGCCCAGCCCGAAAATGGTCTTTGGTGGTTTGATCAGGCACACGATTACGGGCTGACGGGTTTCGACATCATCGGGCTTTCCTATTATCCGGGGTGGTCTGGTTTGGATATCCACCGGGCTGCAAATGCCATCAAAGAGCTACACCTAACGTACAACAAAGATGTTCTGGTAGTCGAAACCGGCTATCCGTGGACGCTGCAATGGGCCGATAATTACAACAACCTGCTGAATAGCAGCAATCTGTTTTCATGTTTTAGCGATGCTCCTACACCCGAACTCCAGCGCGATTTTCTCACTGAATTTTCATGGCTGGTGAAAGAAAGCGGTGGGTTGGGCGTCATTTACTGGGAGCCGTGCTGGGTTTCAACCGGATGTTCCACGCCATGGGGAACGGGTTCAAGTTGGGAAAACGCCACCTTCTTCGACTTTGATTATAACCTGCACGAAGGCATCGGATTTATGGACTATGATTACACCGTAAAACCCCCTGCCCTTGACTCGATGCCCGTTGTTTTCAGGGTGGATATGACCGGGCAGGACACCACAAACGGAGTTTTTGTAACGGGCGATTTTACAGGAATCGAATGGAAATTTAAACGGATGCACCACACCGGGCAGATGATTTTCCAGTATTCCTGCAACCTTCCGGGAAGAAGCGAGGGCGCTTTCATTTTTCAAAATAAGGCCGACTGGAACACCTCGAGCCGTGAAACCGTTCCGGCTGCTTGCGCACTTTACTGGGATACCCACCGCAAATTTGTTGTAAAAGACGAACCGGTTGAATTTGGTTTCGTGTGGGGAAGCTGCCAACAACTCAGTGGCTTGCCTGTGCACGAAATCAACACTCCCAATCCTACTATCTTCCCAAATCCGGCCAGTTCATCGGTAACGGTCAAATCGGTACATAAAATGACTTCTGTCGGTATTACTGACCTCTGCGGAAGTTTAGTATTTTCCAAAACCATCAAAAATCAAAATGAAACCTGCCTGGATATATCCAATCTTTCATCAGGCATATTTCTTTTAAAAATTACTTGCGAAAACCAAACTTTTACCATTCAAAAAATTGTAATACAATGAGAAAGCTGAAAATACTTATACTTGTGGCTTTGTTGGCCCTGATTGGTTCCTGTGGTAAAAAAGCTGAACGCAAAATTTACCTGGGTGCTGATTTGTCCTACGTGAACGAAATGGAAGACTGTGGTGGAATTTTCAGGCAAAACCAGCAGGCGGTAGATCCTTTTGCGCTTTTCGCTGAAAAAGGGGCAAACCTCGTAAGGGTGCGGCAGTGGCACACCCCAACCTGGTCAGGCTATTCCGACTTTAAAGATGTTATAAAAACCATCCGCCGGTCAAAAGAACAGAAAATGGAAGTCCTGCTCGATTTTCATTATTCCGACACCTGGGCCGACCCTCAGCATCAGGTTATACCCGAAGCCTGGAAAAACATCAGCGACCAAAAAGTGTTGGGTGATTCACTTTATAATTACACTTTCAAAACCCTGATGGATCTTGACAAGGAAGGCCTTTTGCCAGAGTTTGTGCAGGTGGGAAACGAGGTCAACATCGAAATCATGCAGCCCGAAGACAGCATGGTAGTTGACAAAATCAACTGGCCACGGCAGGTTTTCCTACTTAACAAAGGCATTCAGGCGGTGAAAGATGCTTCGGCGAAAGCCGGGAAGCCGGTCAGCATCATGATCCATGTTGCCCAGCCCGAAAATGCCTTCTGGTGGTTCAAAGATGCGATCGATGCCGGGCTTACGGGTTTTGAATGGATCGGGCTTTCCTATTATCCCAAATGGTCGGTATATCCTTTTCAGGAAATACCCAAAGCACTCGATTCGCTGAAAAAGCGGTTCAATAAGCGGGTGATGATTGTCGAAACGGCCTACCCTTTCACGCTCGCCAATGCCGACAGCGCCAACAACCTGTTGGGCGAAGATGCCCTGATTACCGGTTACCCCGCAACTCCCGAAGGCCAGCTAAAATACCTCACCGACCTCACCCAACTTACCCTCCGGGGTGGCGGCGAAGGTGTGATCTACTGGGAGCCAGCCTGGATTTCAACCCGATGCAAAACCCCCTGGGGACAAGGCTCACACTGGGACAATGCCATCTTTTTCGATTCCAAAAACAACAACGAGGCATTGAAGGCTTTTGAGTTTTTCTGGCAGAGGCAATACTTACAAAATACCAAATAGCAATTCGATGATTTATAGTTTTTCATATTTTTGACCATGAATTTTAAAAAAGTAAAATATGACTGGTTTCATTCGTACTCGATAGGATTTTGGAGGATTGGTGGGATTGGGTTATACGGACAAGAGCGTAATCAGCAAGCGTAACTGACGACACAACAACCATTAAATGACTGACAAATTTTGAGTAAAAAGACATTTACTCTTTTTTAGGACAATGAAAAAAACTTTTTTTACCCAATACAAATTGACCTGAATTCTTAATGAATAATTTCAATTTAATCACCTGGTTTATTGTATCATAAATATTTAGTGTAATGATGGATATTGTTTACAAAAACTGGATACAGGAACTGAAACAGCGAATCCGGTCGGCTCAGTTGAAGGCAGCCGTTGCGGTGAATGAGCAAATGATTATGTTGTATTGGGAGATTGGAAAAGGTATTGTTGAAAAGCATCAGGAATATGCCTGGGGAAGTAAGGTGGTGGAACAAATGGCCAAAGACCTGAAAAATGAATTACCCGACACCCAAGGTTTTTCAAGGACGAATTTGTTTGCCATGCGTAAGTTTTATCTGTTTTACAAGGATAGCGAAATAGTCCACCAGCCTGGTGAACAATTGCAGGACGCTGACCGGCATGAAAACGAAATCGTCCACCAGCCTGGTGGATTAATTACTGAGCAAAATATCCTTTGCAAGATACCCTGGCGGCATCATGTGGCTATTTTGGGTAAATGCGACAATACAGCGCAGGCAATTTTCTACATCCAACAAATCCTGCACAACAACTGGAGCAGAAATGTACTGGAAATGCAGCTCGAATCAAAACTTATTGAAAGGCAGGGCAAAGCACCAAACAATTTTGAATTTACGCTGCCAAAACCCCAAAGCGACCTGGCCAGAGAAACGCTGAAAGACCCTTATAAATTCGACTTTCTCACCCTGCAGGCAGATGTTCAGGAACTGGAACTCGAAAAAAATCTGACAGATAATATTGCCAGGTTTTTATTGGAATTGGGAAAAGGTTTTGCCTTTGTGGGCAGGCAGTTTCCGCTGCAGGTTGGTAAAAAGGAAAGGAAACTCGACCTGCTCTTTTATCACCTGAAAATGCACTGCTATGTGGTAATTGACATTAAAATGGGAGAATTTGAACCGGAGTATGCCGGAAAAATGAATTATTACCTCACATCCGTTGACAGACTGCTTAAAACAGAACACGACAATGCCTCCATCGGCATCATCTTGTGTAAATCGAAGGATAGCCTCGAAGTAGAGTTTGCCTTGCAGGACATCAATAAACCAATGGGCATAAGCGGGTTTACCTTCAATGAGCTCCCTGTTAACATTCAGAATAATATGCCCACAACCGAAGAATTGGAAAACGAACTAAACAACATGATCCATGAATAGCCTGTCAAAATTCCA